>DMCT01000063.1:0-5519 GCA_003446665.1 Synergistaceae bacterium | reverse complement strand
ATCGAACTTTCAGAAATATCCAAAACATACAAGCTCGGCGACATCGCTGTCGAGGCCCTGCGTGGCATCGACCTTTCGGTTGAGCAAGGGGAGTTCTTGGCGATAATGGGAGCTTCCGGATCAGGCAAATCCACTCTCATGAACATTTTGGGCTGTCTAGACGTGCCGACTTCTGGTGTCTACAGGTTGAACGGTGAAAACGTGGAAAGGTTATCGCCTGACGAACTTGCAAAGATCCGCAATCGACAAATCGGCTTCGTTTTTCAAGGGTTCAACCTTCTTCACAGGATGACAGCGGTGGAAAATGTAGAGATACCGATGCTGTATAGCGGAGTCCCGGTAGAAACTCGGCACCAAAGGGCAAAAAAATACCTGCAGCTGGTTGGCCTGGCCGGAAGGGAGCATCACCAGCCTCACCAGCTGTCCGGCGGGCAGCAACAGCGCGTAGCCCTTGCGCGGGCACTCGTGAACGGCGCCCCTCTTATCCTGGCCGATGAACCCACGGGCAACCTTGATTCTAAAACAAGCGTCGAGATAATGGATTTGATAGCGAACATGAACAAAAAGTCGGGAGTTACAGTCGTTTTGGTCACCCATGAACCTGAAATAGCGGGTTACGCCCGACGCATTATCACAGTAAAGGACGGACTGATTCTTTCCGACGAGAGGAATACACGCAGGAGGGAACAAAGGGCATGATACCGCCTGGAGAAATTTTGCGCATTTCCTTTCGCTCTCTGAGGGCCAACAAGATGCGGTCGGCCTTGACCATGCTCGGCATCATCATCGGCGTGGCTGCTGTTATCGCCATGTTCGCCGTAGGCACTGGTGCCAACAGGCAGATTGCCGAAACCATTTCGGGCATGGGCAGTAACCTCCTGATGATCCTTCCCGGGGCGACCACCAGCGGAGGAGCACGCATGAGGCTTTCGTCGGACTCCGCCCTGACTCTTGAAGACGCCCGGGCAATCCTTGAAGAATGCCCTGCCGTGGAGGACGTGGCTCCTGTTCGAAGAGGCACGGCGCAAATCGTCTATGGGAACGCCAACTGGTCAACCACGGTATGGGGCACTAACCCATCGATCACCAACGTAAGGGAATGGGTGATTGAATCGGGCAGAAACATGAACGATTCGGATATAAGAAGCGCCAGCAAAGTCTGCATCCTGGGCCAAACAGTGGCAAAAGAACTTTTCGGGGGGATGAACCCCATAGGAGAGATCGTCAGGGTCAACAAGGTTCCCATGCAGGTTATCGGCCTTATGGAATCCAAAGGCGGCTCTTCGACAGGAAGCGATCAGGACGACATCATGTTCGTGCCCGTCACCACGGCCCAAAAACGCCTTTTCGGATCTCGGGGGCCCGGGGGGCTCAACAATATCATGGCCAAGGCCAAAAGCTCCGAGCTCCTTTCGGAGGCGGAAATCCAGATCGGGAACCTGTTGGAATTGAGGCACCGCATACGGCCGGGGCAGGAAAGAGATTTTACTATCCGCAACCTGCAAGAATTCATGGATGCCGCCCGTGAATCCACAAGGATAATGGCTCTTCTTTTGGCTTCCATTGCCTCTGTGTCGCTTCTGGTCGGTGGCATAGGCATCATGAACATCATGTTGGTCTCAGTCACTGAAAGGACCAGGGAAATAGGCATTCGCATGGCCTTGGGAGCGAGAACGCGGGATATACTGGCCCAGTTTCTCTCGGAAGCGATCATCATGTCGCTTCTGGGCGGGATTTTCGGTATGGCAATGGGCGCTTTGGGAGCCACTTTACTTTCCCGTTACGCAGGCTGGCAAACCATAATTTCTCCCTTTTCCGTCGTGTTGGCCGTCGCTTTTTCGGCGGGCATCGGGATATTCTTCGGTTTCTTCCCCGCCTGGAAGGCCTCTCAGCTAAATCCGATCGACGCGCTCCGGCATGAATAAACCACCTCAAGCAGGAGAAAACCGGGGCCCGCAAACAATTTCAGCCACGGTTCCCTTGTTTTTCCTGAAAGAGGCGTTGCACTGTCCTTCGTGCTTTCGCTTTTTTTGCATATATGTTATTCTAATATTGAATTACTTCTAGAGGAATCGATGGGAGGTTCGATCATGAAAATCCTAGTACTGTTCTACTCAACTTACGGACACGTATACGCCATGGCTGAGGCCGCGGCTGAAGGTGCACGGGAAGTCCCTGGAACAGAGGTCCTACTAAAGCGTGTCCCGGAGACGTTACCAGAAGAAATTCTGAGCAAGATGAATGCTCTGGAGGCGCAAAAGGCCTTTGCCCACGTTCCGGTGGCCACACCACAGGATCTGGTCGAAGCCGACGCAATACTTTTTGGAACTCCTACACGTTTCGGCAATATGGCGGGACAAATGAGGAGTTTTCTGGACGCGACGGGAGGGCTCTGGCAGGAAAGAGCCCTCGTAGGCAAGGTCGGTGGCGTCTTCACAAGCACCGGAAGTCAGCACGGCGGCCAGGAAACGACATTGCTCAGTTTCCTCATCTCGTTACTACATCACGGCATGGTCGTAGCAGGTCTTCCCTATACCTTTGAGGACCAGACGGACATTACAAAAATAGTAGGGGGAAGCCCTTACGGAGCCACGACAATAGCGGGAAACCTCGGAGAAAGACAACCCTCGGAAACGGAGCTCGCTGGAGCAAGGTACCAGGGCAAGTACATCGCTTTGCTTGCCTCGGCACTGGCCGAGAAAAGGGAAAACATGTTAAAGGAACTTTCATCCTGAACTCAGCCGCGATATTAAAAGCCGGGAGGTTACATCTCCCGGCTTTTTTAGCACATTTGTTAACCTAACGGTCAGGATATACATACTGCTCACAAATTTTTGCGCACTCATCCAGGTCAACTACGTGTAAAACCTTTCTTCACATGTTCAGGTTTTCTATACAACTGCTGTTCAGCCAAACCAGGGGAAACAAAACCCGGAAAGGCTACGTGAGCCTTCCCGGTTCAGAGTTTCTTGTATAAAACTGCTCTCATTTAATTAGATCTGTACTGCCCTTGATATGTTTTCTGTCTGTCCCTATTGCTTCTTTTAGCAGTGCGATTTTGACGTTTGACCTCTTTTTTGAAACCTTTTCCGCTTCGTTGCTCCGCCACGCCCTGCTTGGTGAGGCCCCATTTGCCCAGTGATCCCGTATCCTCATTGAATTTCCTGAGGGCCTCAGGCATTAAGCCAACCTGGACGGTATCCCCACTGATATCTATCCGCGTTACTTCCTTGCCGCTTACATCAAGGGCGTTACATATGCTCCCAAGCACTCTTCCCACGTTCCAGTCCCTGGAGGACTTAAGTCCCAGCCTGACAAACGTGTGGAAGCCTTTCGTTGATCGAGTCGAGGCTCTATCGCGCAAGTCTCTCCTGTTCGATCCCTTTCGGGCAAATTCTCTTTCGAGTTCTTCCCCAAGTTCATATCCTTCGGGCATATTACCTTCGATTTCCTTGAGAAGCCTGGAAATAACAACTTCCGGAGATTCTTTTTCTAGAAGGCGACTGGCCCATTTCATCAAATCCTCCGATGGAATTTCATCTCCTTCGAGTAATTCGCGATGCCACTCAAGACGTCGTTTCTCTCTTATCTTTTGTCCATCGGGGACGTTTAGCCACTCCGTTTCAACAGACGTGCGACGGATCATAGCCCTGAACTTCGAAGCCTCACTGGGGCAAAGAATTACTATATTTTCGCCTTCTTCCCCGGCTCTGCCGGTTCTTCCGCTCCTGTGAGTGAAAGTTTCAAGATCATCGGGCAAGCCAAACTGGAAAACCTTTTCAATTTCAGGTATGTCAAGCCCTCGTGCGGCCACGTTTGTAGCCACCAGCAAAGCTATTTGCCCGTTCCTGAAGGTCGAAAGCGTGTTGTTTCTTTCCCTTTGGGTCATGTCTCCGTGCAGACAACCGACGCCAAATCCCTCTTCCGCAAGGCGTCGGGATATTTCAGCCGTTTCGGCTTTCGTGTGACAGAATATCAGTCCTTTTTCGGGATTTTCCCAGAGCAACACATTGACAAGTCCTTCTATTTTCCTTCTTCGCGGGACCTGGTAGATTTTATGCCTGATTTCGGAGTGCTGCTGCCCTTCTTCGACGAGCGACAAAAACGTCGGTTCTGTGAGGTATTTTTTTAAAAGCCTCTGCATTTCTTCGGGCATCGTCGCGGAAAACAGCCACGTCCGTTCCCGTGCTCCCGCCGCGTCCAGTATGGCCTCAAGTTCTTCCCTGAAACCCATATCGAGCATCTGGTCCCCCTCATCCAGGACAACGGTATGAACCAATGAAAGGTCGAGGGTCCCTTTTCTCAAGTGGTCAAGGGTCCTTCCCGGGGTGCCGATGACAACGGAAGCTCCTCTTTTGAGATCGCGGATCTGTTCGGACATGTTCATGCCGCCCACCAGAGTGGCTACAGAAATATCCTGCCCGCGTGCCAGCCAGCTGGCTTCCCGGGCCGTCTGCTGCGCGAGCTCCCGCGTAGGTGAAAGAATTACCGTCCTGGGAGATCCTTGTTGTAGCCTGTTTTCATCATACAATGGAAGCAAAAAGGCAAGCGTTTTTCCGGAACCGGTCTTTGCCCGGACAACCATGTCTTTTTTTTCGTCGAGTTTTATAACTTCTTCCTGAACCGGGGTAAAACGGGAGAATCCCCGCTGTACCAGTTTGTTTGCAAGTTCATCCCCAATACCTTCAAAAACTTTTGTTACTGTTTCTTGTACCAATCTTTTTTCCTCCTGTACGAGCTGAGACAAAATAAAGACACCCGACCCCGGGCGCCTGATGATGCAAGCCCTAGATAACAACCTCGTGATTATCCCCGATAGCAGGGTTTTGTCAAGGACATGGGGCTCTATGATTTTACGTGTGGAAAGGGTGTAAGTGTGGGACAGACATGAGAGAGCTGGGTATGAGTTACGGAACGCTTCGACGGATACTTTCGAGGGTGGAAGCAGGGCCGAAGATGATGGAGTTTTTGGAAGGGGGGGAAGAGATCCATCTTGGTATAGACGAGCACAGTTTCAGCCATCATGACATGGTGATTATCGTGACGGAACTGAGGAAAAGGCGGGTGGTTGGTGTACTGGAGGACGACAGGCTAGCCACGCTGGAAGATTTTTTGAAGAAGATACCGGCGAATCGTGTGAAGGAAGTTTGCATAGACATGAAGACCGGCTACAGGAAGGTTGTGCAAAGGCTTTTTCCCGAAGCCCGGGTCGTACTGGACCGGTTCCATGTCATAGCCGATGCGAACAAGAGGATGGACGAAGCCCGGAGAATTGAGCAGGACATCCGGAAGCAAGGCAAGGGGCGGGAAAATCGCTCCATTCCGAAGAAGATCTTTTTGGTGGGCAAGGAGAAGCTGGGGTCGACGGCAAAGGCAGAATTAGACGGGCTTTTGCGGAAATATCCTGCGATTCAGGGATTCTACTGGACGAAGGAACGACTGAGGGAGCTCTATCAGGAGGAATCACTTAACGAGGCCAGGAAAAAGTTGGATAACTTGATCATGACATTGAAAGACTC
>DMCT01000136.1:6815-17622 GCA_003446665.1 Synergistaceae bacterium | reverse complement strand
CTGTGCCGCAGGACGTCAATAGTAACCTACGAGGCGGAGATGAATATCGTCATTCATGGCGGGGGCGGCTCGATCGCCATGAAAATGGAAGAAGACAAAATCACCATAGTGGCAAGCGATGAAGGCCCGGGGATCGAGAACGTCGAGCTTGCGATGCAAGAGGGGTATTCCACTGCACCGGACTTTATCCGTGAAATGGGTTTCGGGGCGGGGATGGGGCTTCCAAACATAAAGAAATATTCCGACGAACTGGTAATAGATACAAAACCAGGGAAAGGCACGACGCTCAAGGCCGTCATCTACCTGGATTCCGGGGAGGCGTGAGAAATGGCTCACGGGATAAGGATCAACGAAAACGCCTGCAGGGGATGCGTAAATTGTATCAAGGTCTGCCCCACGGAAGCCATGCGGGTCATACACGGAAAGGTGCGCATACTGGAAGACAGATGCATCGGATGCGGCGAGTGTATCAGAAGCTGTCGCCACAGGGCTCTTTCTCTTCAGGAAAATGACTGGGATAAAGTCTCCTCGGTACGGCCTATTACGCTGGCTTCTGATCCCGCCTTGTTCACGCAGTTTCCATGGTCGCCGAATCCGGCGATTCTTGACCAGGCCCTCAGGGGGCTGGGGTTCGAGCCAATATTCGAAGAGTGTAGCATGGTTTATGATCTGGCGGCATTGGCCATTTCCAGGGCTATAGAAAATGGCTCGGCCACAGATCTTCCGATGATATCCACTTACTGCCCGGCGGTTGTCAGGCTCGTCCAGATCAAGTTTCAGGAACTTCTGTCTCACCTGGCACCCGTGGAATCGCCCCTTGAGACTTGCATAGACCTGTGGAGGGCGCGACACAACAAGCACGACGTGCCTGCAAGCCTTGTGGTGGCCTGTCCCGCAAGGGTAGCCATGGTGGAAGATCCCGTCGGCAGGGATGTAAGTTCTGCGGATTTCGTCATTTCAACGGCCCGTATAACCCGGGAGATTCTCTCCAGGAGCCATGGCATACAGGAGTCGGCGGAAAGAAAGGCAAAGGATTCCAGGTGGCTCAACTGGGCCATGTTAGGTGGAGAGACTCGACATATCCTGCACTTTGCCGAAAGGCCCCTGCGAACTCTTGCTGTTTCCGGGATGAAAAACGTCATCAGTCTTTTGCAGGACATAGAACTGCATCGTATGAAGGGGTTAGACTTCGTAGAACTCAGGGCTTGCGACCTTGGATGCATCGGGGGCATTTCAAATGCCGAATCTCGTTTCCTCAGCCGCCTTAAAATAGAGAACTATGGTTATTCCCCCGAACTTTCGGAAGAGGAAAGGGAAACGCTGGAGTCACTTTATGAAGCAAAGATCTGGAAGCTTCAGGAAGAGATAAGATCTATCGAACAAATACCTCTTGGAAGGGATATGGCCAAGGCTATGGAGAAGCTCGAGGAGCTCCATTCGGTCTATGCAGAACTTCCGCACCTCGATTGCGGTACCTGTGGCCGACCGTCCTGCCGCATCATGGCGGAGGATATAGTAAGGGGCGAGGGTTCCGTGGACGATTGCATCTTCAGGCTTAGGGAAAAGATAGCGGCCCTTTCCGAAGAGATCAATGGTTTGTCGCGAAGGCTCGTCCATACCATGACACCGGAGGAAAAATATGAAAATAAGTGAAATCCTGAGACAGCTTGGGGCAACTGTCCACGTAACGGCCGGTCTTGACAGGGATGTCAAAGTCGGTGTAGTGGGAGACCTCCTTAGTTTCATCATGGGGTCGGCGCCTGAGGGAGCCGCCTGGGTGACGATACAGAATCACGCGAACGTGGCCGCCGTGGCGGTATTAAAGGAGATTCCCCTGGTACTGCTTGCCTCGGGGCGGACTCCTTTGCCGGAACTTGAGGAACACTGCGCGCGTGAAGGCATTGCTCTCGCTTCTACAGTGCTTGACGCTTTCGAACTTTGCGGGAGGCTTTACGAAATGGGTCTTTGCGGATCGCGGAGGTCATGAGGCTGTACCGGGCGGACCTCCATGTGCACACTGTTCTTTCCCCCTGTGCCGAGCTTGACATGGGGGCTCCCGACATTGTAAGCAGGTGCCGTCGGGAAAGAATAGATATCGTCGCCGTGACCGACCATAATGCGGCCAAAAACTGCAAGGCTGTAATGGAGTCTTCAAAGAGTTCAGGTGTTGAGGTCATATGTGGGCTGGAGGTCCAGTCATCGGAAGATATACATGTGATTTGTCTTTTCCCTGACTGTGATGCCGCGGCGGCTTTCGAGAATTGGGTATGGAGTCTGCTCCCGCCCGTAAAAAACAGGCCGGAAAGCTTCGGTTATCAGCTTGTAATAGACAAGGACAACAATATAATCGAAGAGGTCCCCGTATTACTCATTCAGGGAATCGATGCCACCGCTGACGAAACAATCGTTCAGGCGCATAAAAACGGCGGGGTGGCTTTTTTGGCGCATATAGACCGCCCGGTTTATTCTTACGTTGCCGTACTGGGCCTTATCCCCGGAAACCTGCGCGTCGACGCAGTGGAGCTTTCAGGGCAGCTTACAAAGGAAGAGGCTCTTTTGTGGAGGGAAAAAGCGGCCGGAAGAAACGTAATTCGTGCTTCCGATGCGCACAGGCTTGATGATATCGACCGCGGAAAGACTACATGTTTTTTACTTGAACGCCCGTGTTTCGAAGAAATAGCAATGGCTTTGCGAAACGAGGCGGGCCGGCGCGTTTTGTGGCCCTGGGAATAAAAAGCTCCGGTTTTGGAGTTGATTAATGTCTTGTTTTTTGCGAAAATTCTCCTTTGAATGGGGGTGTACCGGTCAATTCGAGAAAGTGATGTCTTTCACTAGTCCTCTTGCGATAGTAAAGCTATGCCAAAAACTCAATTCAGGTGGTGGTGGTAGTGACGCTCAAAACAATGGGAGTTTCGGAAAAAACGAAAGAACTCGTAGCACCCTGGAAGGGCAGGAAAGGCGGCCTTATTCCTATCCTCCAGAGCGTGCAGCGGGAATTCGGCTATTTGCCGGAAGAGGCCTTGGTAACGATTTCGGAGGAGCTCAAGATACCAAAGGCCGATATTTACGGTGTGGCGACTTTCTACGCCCAGTTTCACCTGAAGCCGCGGGGCAGACACGTAATACGAGTTTGCAGGGGCACGGCCTGTCACGTGAGGGGCAGCCTCAAGATCCTGGATAAAGTGAAGCAGATTCTCAACGTAGAAGAAAACGACACGACCGAAGACCTCCGCTTTACCCTGGAACCAGTGGCATGCCTTGGAGCCTGCGGGTTGGCACCGGTCATGATGGTCGACGACGAGACCCATGGACGGCTTACTCCCGACAAGGTGCAGCCGATCCTGGACAAGTACGAATAAAACGGAATGCTCCAGGATTTTTCCCAGTACATACTAGACATAGCTGAAAACTCACTGAAAGCCGACGCAAATATTGTTGATATAGACATCGTTGAAGATACGAAAGACAAAACCCTAACGCTGACCGTTGCGGATAACGGAAAAGGCATGGATGAAAAAGAGGTCCTGGCATTGCACAACCCGTTTTACACGACCAGGACGGAAAGAAGAGTGGGATTGGGAATACCTTTCCTTAAGTATGCCGCAGAACTTTGCGGCGGAAGTCTTGAGATATTGTCGGAAAAAGGCAAAGGGACCACCATTCGGGCAAGCTTTAAAAGCGACTGCATAGATTGCCCGCCCATGGGCGAAATCGCGGACACGCTGGTTGCTCTGGTAGTCGGTTGGCCAGACAGGGATTTTTCTTTCCGCTATGCCTTTGACGGGAAGAGTTTCTCCGTGAATACCAAGGAAATAATAGAGGTTCTGGAGGACAGAAGGCTCCTTGCAAAGCCGGAAACGGCGCTTTGGTTGCGCCGGTATTTGAAGGAAAATATTGAAACGCTCCGATCAGGGGGGAGTGAGTGCATTGCCGAAGATAACCAGTCTTGAAGATCTCAGGAAAATCAAGGAACAGGCAAAAGACCTGACGTCAGCTCGTTCAGGCGGGAAAACAAGGATCATCGTCGGAATGGGAACCTGCGGGATTGCCGCCGGGGCGCGGGATGTGATGACGGCCATACTGGCAGAGCTTGACAAAAGAGGACTCAAGGAAGTCACCGTCGAGACTACGGGATGTATCGGTATGTGCCAGAAAGAACCGCTCGTCGACGTCATCCGGCCGGGAGAGCCCAGGATCACCTACGGCAACGTCGAGCCGAAGGATGTCGCGCGGATAGTGGCCGAACACCTTGTCAACGGCAACGTAGTCGAAGACAAGGTAGTCGGAAGAACCGATTAGGGGGGCTTTCGGAAATGGCTTTGTATCGTGCCCACGTATTGATCTGTAAAGGGACGGGATGCACGGCGAGCGGTGCTTCTTCGGTTTACAGCGCCATGCAGGAAGAGCTGAGGCGCAGGAAACTGGACAGTGAGATCATGCTCGTCGAGACGGGATGCCACGGGATGTGCGAGATGGGACCGATAGTGGTCGTCTATCCCGAAGGTGCTTTTTATTGCAGGGTTACCCCCGAGGATGTACCGGAGATTGTGGAAGAGCATCTCTACAAGGGAAGGCTCGTAGAGCGTTTGCTTTACACCGCTCCGAGCGATATGACCAAGATCCCCCATTACAGGGATATCCCTTTTTACAGCAAGCAGCATAGAATCGTTCTGAAAAATTGCGGTTACATCAATCCGGAGCATATAGAAGAGTATATTTCCAGGGACGGCTACCAGGCCCTCGCTAAGGCCTTGTTAAAGATGACTCCAGAGAAGACGCTGGAAGAGGTAAAGAAATCCGGACTGCGGGGTCGTGGTGGAGCAGGTTTCCCGACGGGGCTCAAATGGGAATTCGCCAGGAAGGCACCGGGAGACAAGAAATACGTCATCTGCAACGCCGACGAAGGCGACCCGGGAGCTTTCATGGACAGGTCTGTCCTTGAGGGAGACCCCCATTCACTCATAGAGGGCATGCTTCTGGGTGCCTACGCCATAGGAGCGGACGAAGGTTACATTTACTGCCGGGCCGAGTATCCTCTGGCGATCAAGCGGCTTAAAAACGCCATAGCCCAGGCAGAGGAATTCGGACTTTTGGGCGACCGTATCATGGGGACGGATTTCTCCTTTCACCTGCACATAAAGGAAGGGGCGGGTGCCTTCGTCTGCGGTGAGGAAACCGCCCTGATGGCCTCGATAGAGGGTAAACGAGGCATGCCTACGCCAAGACCTCCCTTCCCGGCGCAACACGGACTCTGGGGCAAACCGACCAATATCAACAACGTGGAGACCTGGGCCAACGTGCCCCAGATCATCCTGAACGGTGCCGAATGGTACAGCAACATCGGGACGGAAAAATCTAAGGGGACCAAGGTCTTCGCCCTGACGGGCAAGGTCAAGAATACCGGTCTCATCGAAGTCCCCATGGGAATAACCATCCGGGAGATCGTATTCGAACTGGGCGGCGGAATCCTTAACGACAAGGGATTCAAGGCCGTACAGATCGGAGGTCCCTCAGGCGGATGCCTTACCAAAGAGCATCTGGATCTGCCCGTCGACTACGAATCCCTGACGGCGGCCGGTGCGATCATGGGTTCGGGCGGCCTGGTCGTCATGGACGAAGACACTTGCATGGTGGATGTGGCCAAGTTCTTTCTTGAGTTTACCCAGCGCGAGTCATGCGGCAAGTGCGTGCCATGCAGGGAAGGCACGAAGCAGATGCTTCTTCTGCTCGAGAAAATAACCAAAGGCGAGGGAACCATGGAAGATCTCGAAACACTGGAGGAACTCGCCCACATGGTCCAGAGAATGTCCCTGTGCGGTCTCGGGCAGACGGCGCCGAACCCCGTTCTGACGACCCTCCGGTATTTCCGCGACGAGTACGAAGCGCACATCAAGGACAGGGAATGCCCTGCCAAGGCATGCACTGCGCTTATCGCCTACACCATAGATCCGGAAAAATGCAAAAAATGCGGCTTGTGCGCCAAAAACTGCCCGGTCAACTGCATCGCGGGTGATCGGCAGACTCCGTACAAGATCGACCAGGAGCGCTGCATAAAGTGCGGCACATGCCTGGAAGTGTGCCCTTTCAATGCGGTACACAAGGACTGAGGCGGCGGGAGGAATATGAGATGAAGGAAATTACCCTGACCATAGACGGTAAACAGTGCAAGGGGGAACACGGCGATACCATCCTTACCGTGGCGCGCAGGAACGACGTCTACATTCCCACGCTGTGTTTCCTTGAAGGTTTGACACCCATCGGGTCCTGCAGGATGTGCGTGGTGGAGGTAGAAAAGAATCCAAAGCTTCTGACGGCATGCACCACTCCTGCCCAGGACGGGATGATTGTACACACTCAGACGGAGACACTGTTCGACTACAGGAAACAGCTCCTGGAGCTGCTTTTCGCAGGGAGAAACCATTTCTGCATGTACTGTTCCCAAAGCGGAGATTGCGAGCTTCAGCGGCTGGCTATCGAGCACGGCATGGACCACGTGCGTTACCCCTACCTGTATTCTGATTTTGAAAATGACGCGACGCATCCGGAATTTCAGATAGACCATAACCGTTGCGTGCTTTGCCTGCGCTGTATCCGGGTTTGTGCGGAGAAAGTGGGAGCCCACACGCTGGACCTCAAGGACCGGGGATGGAACGCCAAGATAATCGCAGATCTGGGCAACAAGCTGGGCGAAAGCGAAACATGTGTCGACTGCGGAGCATGTGCCCAGGTTTGCCCAACCGGGACGATAACGATACGTGAATTCGCCTACAGGGGAAGAAGAAGCGATTGCGACGACGTGGTCGAAAGCGTATGCCCGCTTTGCGCGGTCGGATGCAAGTTCAAGGGCTATGTACGTACCGGCAGTATCGCCAGGGTGGAAGGTCTCGGCACCGATGAACCAGATGGGGGGCAACTATGCTATAAAGGCCGTCTCGAACTGCCGAGATCGACCGAGAGCGATCGTATCCATGTCCCAATGATCCGGGAAGGTGTTCATTATCGCGAGGCCACGTGGGAAGAAGCCTTGTCAAAAGTGGCAGCGGAGTTCGCCAGGGCAACGAAGAAAAAGAGTGTCGGAGCGCTGGTATCAAGCCTGTGCACCGACGAGGAACTGGCCATTTTCAGCAGGTTTTTCCGCGACGCCATGCAGATGGACCGCCTGGACACCTTCGACGGTGACGTCCTCAGAGGTTTCAGGGATGGCCTCGAACCTTTCAGGAAGCAGGGTGTCAGGCCCTTTACTGCGGCGCATAACATTCTGGAAAGCGACTGCATAGTCAACCTTTGCGCAAATCCCGATGAGGAAGCTCCGGTTGTAGCAAGCTACATTCGGGTCGGGACGCTTAAAAACGAGGCATCTCTCGTAAACATCTGCAGCAAGGGAAATCCCTTCAAGGGTATTACAGACGTAGATATCAGGTTGAAGCAATCCTGCGGCGATGCCGAACTCCTTTTTGCACTCGCAAAAACGATAATTTCGCTCAAACTCGCGGAGGATGATATAGGAAAGGGAACAGAAGCGCTCAACGCGTACAGGGATTCCCTCAACCAGGCTGCTGAAGCCGCTGGCGTCGACAGCGAGGACCTGGAGAAGCTGGTTCTTTGCCTCAAAGGTTCCAAAAAGCCTGTATTTGTACTTGGAAGGGCCGTATCGGAGAACCCGAAGGAGGTAACTGCGGCGATCAACCTTGCCATAGCCTCAGGGGCGTTCTTTGAGGACGGCATAGGTGTGGTGCCGCTTGTCTCCAGCGGAAACAGCCTTGGTACCATAAACACTGTTCTGGCGGAAAAAGCGTGGCTTGGGAAGGAAGATCTCGATTTCCTTTACGTGTTTTCCACCGGTCTCATTCCGGAAGATGAGGAATCACTGGCGGCTATCTCAAGAACGCGTTTCGTGGTCGTCCAGTCGCCGTACATGGCGCATCCTTTGGTTAACATGGCCGACGTCCTGCTTCCGGCGCCGGCATGGTACGAGCGGAGCGGTCATTTCTGCACGATCGAGGGCGAACGTCGCAGGCTCAACGTCATAGTTCCTCCCAAGGGCGAGGTAAGGAGTCTTGCTTCGGTGCTAGGGGAACTGGCCCAAAACCTGGATGTAACCCTGGGGAAGCCCGAAGCCGCTCCCTGCGAGCAAATTTATGAAAGCCAGATCGATCCGAAAAAAGCCAAAATGGTCGAACTGGAGGAGGTGTCGCGGTAATGGCAAAGGTGAAACTAGCTACGGTCTGGCTCGAAGCCTGCGCCGGATGCCACATGTCCTTTCTGGACATAGACGACAAGATCGTCGGCCTTTTGGACAAGGTGGATATCCTGTATTCGCCGGTAGTCGACGGAAAAGAGATACCAAAAGTCGACGTCGGTGTCATCTCGGGTGGCCTCGGCAACGAGGAAGAACTCCATCTCGCGAAAAAGATGCGCGAGCAGTGCGATATTCTGGTGGCCTGGGGGGATTGCGCCGTTTTCGGCGGTATCAATACCATGAGAAACTTCATGACTCCCGAGGAAGCCCTTAAAGTCGGTTACGTCGATACGCCGAGCACTGTAAATCCTGAGGGCGTAATCCCGAGAGAGGACGTGCCGGCCCTTTTGCCGAAGGCCATCCCTGTGGATTACGCGGTAAAAGTCGACGTATATGTTCCCGGTTGTCCTCCCGACGCCGAAACAATCCTGTGGGTTTTCCAGGAACTGCTCGAGGGCAGGATTCCGAAAGTGCCCTCGGATATGATGCGGTATGACTAAGGAGGGCCAAGACATGACGACGGTACGCAAGCTGGAAATAAATCCGATTACCCGGATAGAAGGTCACGGCAAGATAACGGTTCATCTCGCGGAAGACGGGTCCGTATCGGAAGCCCGCTTCCACGTAACCCAGTTCAGGGGATTCGAGGCATTCAGCAAAGGCCGGGATTTCCGGGAAATGCCCGAGATCACACCGCGGATTTGCGGCATCTGCCCGGTGAGCCATCACCTTGCGTCAGCCAAGGCATGTGACGCCATACTCGGCGTTGAAATAACGCCGACGGCTCACAAGCTGCGCGAACTGCTCCATATGGGGCAGGTCGTACAGTCCCATGCCTTGAGCTTTTTCCACCTTTCGAGCCCGGACCTGCTTTTCGGATTCGATGCGGATCCAGCTACAAGAAACATTGCGGGGGTGGCCGCGAAGTACCCCGATCTCGCAACTAAGGGGATACTTCTGAGGAAATTCGGGCAGGACATCATCAAGACGCTGGGCGGTAAGAAGGTGCATCCCTGGCATAGTATACCCGGTGGAGTCAACCGCGGCCTCAGAAAGGACGAGCGTGACGCAATCCTGAAGGCGCTGCCCGCGAAAACGGCGGATGCCCGGCAGGCCCTGGAACTTGTAAAGGGATATCTCGAGGAACACAAAGAAGAGGTCCGGAATTTCGCTCCCCTCGAAACGGCCTACCTCGGTCTCGTCAACGGTGGATATCTCGAGATGTATGACGGAGACATAAGGCTAAAAGGGGCGAAAGGGCGAATTATCGACGAGTTCGAAGACTGGGAGTACATCGACCATATAGGAGAACACGTGGAAAGCTGGAGCTACCTGAAGTTCCCCTTCTACAGACCTCTTGGCTTCCCCCATGGGAGCTACAGGGTTGGCCCCCTCGGACGGGTCAACGCCTGCGACGACATCTCCACGCCCGAAGCCTCGGCGGAACTCAAGGTGTTCAGGCAGGCCGGCGAAGAAGGGATGGTCCATCACCTTCTGTACTACCACTACGCCCGGCTCATAGAGGCGCTGTACGGGCTGGAGAGGATCGGTGAACTTCTGGAAGATCCTGACATCACAGGAAGTGACCTCAGGGTTACTTCTTCTGATATCTACCCGGAAGGTATAGGTGTCATAGAGGCCCCCAGGGGTACTCTCATTCATCACTACCAGGTGGACGAGAAGGGTGCCCTCACGGGAGTTAACCTCATCGTGGCCACCGGGCACAACAACTACGCCATGAACAAGGGTGTGGAATCGATCGCCAGGCAGTACATCAAGGGACCTGAAGTCCCGGAGGGTGTAATGAACAGGATGGAGCACGTGATACGTTGTTACGATCCCTGTCTGTCTTGTTCTACCCATGCTGTCGGCAAGATGCCGCTCAAACTGACGGTAATCAGCGCCACGGGCGAAGAAGTGGCCACTTGCGTCAGGGAATAGGCTGGTCAACGGCCGCCTATGCGCGTGCTTGTACTTGGATACGGTAACCCCTCAAGACAGGATGATGGTGCCGGGCACGTTCTGGCGTGGCTTGTGGCCCGCGCCATACGAAAATATGGTGACGAGGCGGTTTTGTGGCGGGGTCACCAGCTGCTACCGGAGGCCGTACTTGAGGCAGAAGATATCGATGTGGCAGTTTTTTGCGATGCCTCTCTTCTTTCTTACGACGAGGGATATGCCCTGGAAAGGGTAGAGCCTTCGAAGTCGGGAGCTGATGGTCTTAACATACACACCTTCGGCCCGGGGAGCGTGCTTGCCTTCGCAGCGGAGATACTAGGCAGAGTGCCTGATGGCCTAATGCTTTCCGTGAGCGGAGACTCCTTCGATTTCTCCGACAGGCTGACTCCAACCTGCAAAGAGAGAGTGCGTAAGGCGTGCCGATCCTTCGGCGAGTTCTGGAAAGAGTACAGGGAGTCCCAAATACGTCCGTCTTGAGAAAAACGCGACACGATGAAAGGCCGGGATAATCCCGGCCTTTCAAATCATGTGGGACTCCATGATTTTCGATTAAAGCGGCCCTTACCCTTGCGAAAACGACCTCCGGTGTGACGTGCTTGTCTTTTTACC
>DMCT01000136.1:6126-6718 GCA_003446665.1 Synergistaceae bacterium | reverse complement strand
CTATAGCCCGTGAATCCTGTATGGAGGGGTACAAATTGAGCAGGGCCTTCGTGAAAGAAGACGGAGAAGCCGAACGGTTCAGGGAGCAGGTCGAACAGGAAAAACGACTAGAAGACTGGCTTGCTATCCAGGAAAAGAAACTGAAGTTTCTTGAATCGGACCCGAAAGCCAGGGAAATGGACCAGAAAAAACGGATGGAATGGCTCGAAAAAACCAGAGTCGATATAGAGAAAACCCGGAAACGCTTGCAGGAACTAAAAAGGAACCGGGAGGATAAAATTCTTTGAACGGACCTAAGGATCCAGGGGTGTAGATAAATGTTGTTTTTTTTAAGGGTCCTCAGATTTCTCCCGTTGCTGCTTTTTCTTTTGATGGCTTTTAAAGTGCTTTACGGCATCCTCGGACAGGAAAGACGGCAGCGGCAGTATCAAAGAGGCGGTTCTCAACGTTCCCGAAACGATAACTACCATGATTACAGAGAATCTGCCGACCCCTACGAAGTGCTTGGCTGTAAAAGAAGCGACAGTGACGAGGTTATCAGGAAAAGATACAGGGAACTTGTGGCTAAATATCATCCCGACAAGTTCATAGG
>DMCT01000136.1:0-5833 GCA_003446665.1 Synergistaceae bacterium | reverse complement strand
CGGAGAAAGGAAGTGGAGGAGCATGAAAAATCGCGGGATATTCGTACTGCTTGGAATTGCCCTTGTATTGCTGGTAGCATCGGCAGGAACCGCTGCGGCGATGGAGTTATCGATTTCGGAGGAGGCGAGATCGGAGATCGAGAAAATGGGCAATGTCGCCTACCTCTCCGTTCAGGAAATAGGTTCCGGCTGAGCAAAGTCAATTGTGGCCCTCGTGCAGGGTGGCTCGCCGGAAAAAAGCGAAGAATACAAGCTGCTTGAGCAGGAAGGAATCAAGCTTTGGGTCAACAAGGGTATCTCTTTTGACGGTGATGTCATAAGGCTCGAAAGATACATGACTTCTTTCGGCCCCATGGTCCTCGCTGAAAATGCCTTGGTCCGATGAAACACGGAGCGAGGAGGGACATTAACGCCTCCTCGCCCCTAAACCCAAACTCCAAAAAGCAAGCTCCAAAAACTCTAAATCCAAAAACTGAACAACAACAATACCGCGAGAAACGGACCAGCTACCTCTTGCGAAGAACCTTCTCAAATAACCATTTGTCTACTCGTCGCCGGTATGATATTTGAAGGACACGTTAAGCCGCACTCGATATTTGTCGATCTTCCCATCCTTGATTGTCACGTCCTGTTTGATGACTTCGGCCACTCGAAGATCCTGCAGTGTTTTGGACGCCGTCTCGACAGCAAGCCTCGCTGCGTCTTCCCATGAGGTCTCGCTACTCCCGACAAGTTCGATAACCTTATATACCCCTGTCATATTGATCCCCCCTCCTGAAGATAACGATCTTGCTCAAATACTGCAACACGGCACACTGTCAGTATAGCGCGCGGGGCAAATGTCGGCAATGTCTTTTGATCGCCCGTTTTTGCGGAGCACACAAGTTGTTTTCCTTCCTCCTCATAAGCGAGAGAAGCAAATACGGGAATCATGTTCTTTGGTAGCCGGTAGCCGTAACTCTCGGAAGGCCCTTGTTTTATAATATTGAGACAGAATTTCAGAAACCAGCGAAGCACGCTGCATCGTGGTTTTTAAGAAGAAAGGAAAATCAAAGCATGTCAGGTGAACATAAAGATGCGCATCATCATGACCACAGCCATTTGACCGAAGAGGACCGAATTGGTACGGCTTTCTTCCTGAACGCAGGTTTCGCAATTGTTGAACTGGTCGGCGGATTTTCCGTCGGAAGCGTAGCCATCCTCTCCGATGCCGTTCACGATTTGGGGGACAGTGTCAGTCTTGGACTCGCCTGGTTTTTGCAACGTTTTTCCCGAAAAGGGAAGGACCTGAGGTTTACCTACGGGTACAAGCGCTTTTCCCTTCTTTCAGCCCTGGTGAACGCGATAGTGCTTGTTTCGGGGTCTTTGTTCGTTCTCGCAAGAGCCGTGCCGAAGTTTTTTTCGCCTGAAGCACCGCACGTAACCGGAATGTTCCTTCTGGCACTCTTCGGCGTCGCTGTAAATGCCTTCGCCGCTTTCAGGTTATGGAAGGGGAGTTCCATCAATGCTAGGGTAGCCGCATGGCACCTTCTGGAGGATGTCCTGGGCTGGGCTGCCGTCCTTTTTGTGAGTGTCGTCCTCAAATTTCGTCCGTGGTACATTCTGGACCCACTGCTCTCGGTCTTGGTTTCGTTTTTTATCCTGTGGAACGTGGTGAAAAACCTCAGGTACGTACTTGAAATTTTTCTTCAGGGGACACCTGAGGGAGTCTGCTTGAACGATATTGAAGCGATACTCCTGCAGATACCTGGAGTGATATCGGTTCACGATTTGCATGTCTGGTCCCTCGATGGTGAGCGGACGGTTCTTACGGCTCACCTTGTCACTGGATCCGATGCATCTCCTGAAGAGATCGAAATGGCCAAAAACGAGGCTCGGCAAAGACTTTCCGAAAAAGGCATCGGTCACGCTACGCTTGAGATGGAGCGAAAGGGCGAGTATTGCGGCATGGGCGCAGGGCACGATTGCATGGCAAATTGAAAAGATGTATTGTTGTATGCATGTAGCCTGATTTCCTGTAAGGGGAGGGTTTGACATGAATGAAAAAAAAGACATAGGGACCGACCCGGTTCTTGAAACCGACAGGACTTACAACCTTCACTCCTGGGCCCGCCAGAAAGGTCTTAAGCCACTTCACGTTACCAGAGCGGAAGGCGTATATTTCTGGGATGCTTCGGGGAAGCGCTATTATGATATGTCATCACAGCTCGTCAATGTCAACGTAGGGCACGGTAACAAAAAAATCGCCGATGCCATAAAGCGACAGGTGGACAAACTCCCCTACCTGTCGCCTCCTTTTGCGCTCGATGTAAGAGCTGAGGCGGCAAGAAAGATAGTCGAGGTCGCGCCGGAAGGGATGGCCAAGGTCTTTTTTACCAACGCAGGCGCCGAGTCGAACGAAAACGCTATAAAAATGGCAAAGATGGTTACCGGCAGAAACAAGATATTTTCCCGTTACCGCTCATACCATGGTGCCAGTTATGGTGCCGCGAACCTTACCGGAGAACCGAGGCGTTTTCCCTGTGAGCCAGGCATACCGGGTTTCGTGAAATTTTTCGACCCTTACTTGTACCGTGCGTCCGTTCGATTTGAAAGCGAAACGGAAGCCACGTCTTATTACATAAGGCAGCTACGTGAGCAGCTTGAATACGAGGGGCCCGAAAACGTGGCGGCTATATTCCTTGAAACAGTTACGGGCAGCAACGGAGTCATAATACCGCCCGAAGGGTATTTGCAGGGTGTCCGGGGCCTCTGTGACGAGTTCGGCATCCTGATGGTCTGTGACGAAGTCATGTGCGGGTGGGGGCGTACGGGCCGTTGGTTCGCGGTCGACCACTGGAACGTAAAGCCCGACATGATAACCTTCGCGAAGGGAGTGACCTGTGGGTATGTCCCACTCGGAGGGGTCATAGTGAACGAAAAGGTTGCCCGGCATTTCGACGATCATCCTCTGATGTGTGGCCTCACCTACAGCGGTCACCCCGTCGGATGTGCCGCGGCCATTGCCACCATAGACGTGTACAAAGAAGAAGGTCTAATAGAAAAAGCAGCAAAAACAGGGGTCTTCTTCAAAAAGCAGCTGGAAAAGCTCCTTGAGGCCCATCCTTGTGTGGGCGACGTCAGAGCCATAGGGCTTTTCGGAGCTGTAGAGCTGGTCAGGGACAAAAAGACGAAAGAACCTCTCGTTCCTTACGGTAAGGATCCGCAAGGAATCATGCCCGGTATTTTGGGGATGCTTAAAGAACGTGGATTCTGGAACTACAGTCACGAGAACATACTCATTGTGGCTCCGCCGCTGGTCATAACCGAGGGGGAGATCTCCGAAGCCCTGGAGATTCTGGACGAAGTCCTGTGTAATGTAGATGAAGGGCTTTAAAGCGGTATTACAAAACTGCCAAAAGCGCAAGACCTTTTATGTCAGCAAGTAACAGTTTCGATACCTGTCCCTGAGGGTAGAATTGGTCTTGTAACATTCTTCTCGGCTCATATCGATCAAATTTGGGGAAGGTGATCCGATTATGAAAGCTTTGGAAGGCATCAAGATACTGGACTTCACTCGCGTTCTGGCGGGACCTTTCTGCACCATGATGCTGGCTGACCTCGGAGCCGAAGTGATCAAGGTGGAACGTCCGGGCGCAGGCGACGATTCACGCCATTTCGGCCCTTTCGTGGGAGAGGAAAGCGCCTATTTCATGAGCATCAACCGCAACAAGAAAAGCATAACCGTCAACCTCAAGGAGCCGGCGGCGGTAGAAATAATCAAGCGAATGATTCCGAAAATGGACGTGGTGGTGGAGAATTTCAGGCCCGGCGTAATGGAAAAACTCGGGCTCGGATACGAAGTACTCAAGGAACTCAACCCTGGCCTGATATATGCTTCCTCGAGTGGTTTCGGCCACACGGGCCCTTATTCGCAGCTGCCCGCCTATGACCTGATTCTTCAGGGCATGGGCGGAATAATGAGCATAACGGGGCCGGATTCGGAACATCCAACCAAGGTCGGAAGCTCCATCGCCGACATTTTTGCAGGTACGTTCTGCGCCATCGGCATCCTGGCGGCGCTGCATCACAGGGAGAAAACCGGCGAAGGACAGGAAGTGGACGTTTCCATGCTGGACAGCCAGGTCGCGATCCTGGAGAATGCCGTCGCACGGTATTTCGTCACAGGCGAGTCTCCCGTTCCCATAGGCAACCGCCACCCTTCGATAGCTCCCTTCGCCACGTTCCACACCACCGACGGGTTTATCAATATAGCCGTGGGTAACGACGCCATCTGGAAGAGGTTCTGTGAACTTGTGGGAAGGCCCGAGCTGGTGGAGGACGCCCGTTTTTCGACCAACGGAGCGAGGAACGAGAATTGGCAGGAACTCGAACCGATCCTCAAGGAGATCATGTCAAAGGACAGCACCGAAGGCTGGATCGAGCGCCTCAGAAAAGCGGCGGTTCCATGTGGGCCAATAAACAATATAGAGCAGGTCGTCAATGATCCTCAGGTACGTCACCGACA
Organism: Synergistaceae bacterium; assembly: GCA_003446665.1. Taxonomy (GTDB): domain Bacteria; phylum Synergistota; class Synergistia; order Synergistales; family Thermovirgaceae; genus UBA1876. Next base: position 1,326 of record DMCT01000136.1, on the reverse strand, counting down.
GATGATCGTGGAAGTGGAGCACCCCGTGGCAGGAAAGTTCAAAATGCCGGGCTGCCCGCTGAAATTGAGCGCGACTCCGGCCGAGGAGTTTTCTCCGGCACCTGTTCTCGGAGCCGATCTGGAGTCAGTCCTGGTGGAATACGCGGGGATGACACCTGAAGAGATAGAGGACCTGAGAAAAAGAGGAATTGCATAGATTTACCGCAGCATTTTTAAGGCGGCTCCGACTTCCATGTGAGAGGCGGAGCCGCCTTTGCTTTTACTTGGAGGCCAGTTTTTTAAGGATAACCATGTAATCGTCGATCGTCAGGACTCGCGGATTGCTTGCGTTACTAAGGTTTTCGCACGATTTGACGGCAATCTCACGGAAGTTAGATTCCGGGATTTCGAAGGATGTAAAAGATGGGATACCCACATCTTTTGAGAGTTTTCTCACCTCTTTCACAGCAGCAATAGCGCCCTCTTCCTCCGACGAAAATTGAAGACTCATGGCCGAGGCCAGGCGAGCATATTTGGAGGTGCAATAATCCCTGCTGTAGTCCATTATCTCGGGCAGGCAGACTGCGTTGCAAACCCCGTGGGGTTTGTCGTACATGCCACCCAGGGCTTCAGCTATGCAGTGCACGGCAGCCACGTCGGAATGGCTGAAAGAGATTGCTGCGAGAATGCTTCCTGTCAGCATACCTGCCCTGGCTTCGATATCGTTTCCTTTAGCCACCGCGCGACGAAGGTATTTAAAGATCAGCTCCACCGCGTAGAGCCCAAGGGCGTTTGCTATCGGTTCGGAGCAGTTGGCGGTATAGCCCTCTATTGCGTGGGTGAGTGCGTCCATACCTGTCGCGGCGGTCAGGTTTTTGGGCATGGTGACGGTGAGTTCAGGGTCGCATATGGCGACTTTCGCGGCGATTTTTGTGCTGCGGACAGAGAACTTGGTTTTCTCTTTTGTGTCTGTGATGACGGAGCTGAAGGTGACCTCCGAACCGCTTCCGGCCGTGGTGGGGATGGTTATAATCGGAAGAGGCGTGCCGAAGACCTTCTCGGCGCCCTGAAAGTCCTGGATCCTTCCACCGTGAGTGGCGATGATGCTTATCCCCTTCGCGCAATCGATGGAGCTTCCGCCGCCTATGGCAATAAGACAGTCGTTTTGCAGATTTCGGGCCATTTCGGCTCCACGGTGGACGTTTTCGTCCCTGGGGTTTGGCTCGACTCCATTGAAAAGGTCATAGTGTATGTCGGCCTCGTCAAGAAGAACGGTGATATTTTTAAGCAGGCCCGAATCCACGATCCCCTTGTCGGTAACGATCATCGGTTTTTTGGCGCCCAGAA
>DMCT01000092.1:2800-3547 GCA_003446665.1 Synergistaceae bacterium | reverse complement strand
GGCGATTTTTATTTCCTGTTTTGTTTGGTCGAAGGTTTTATCGACTTTTTTCTTATGTGGGAGGCACTATTCGAAATGCAGGGAACAGTCAAGTGGTTCAGCGGGGCTAAGGGTTATGGGTTCATCACGACCGACGAGGGCAACGATGTGTTCGTTCACTTCGGGGCCATCCAGATGGACGGCTTCAAGCCGCTGGGCGAAGGCCAGAGCGTACAGTTTGAAGTTGTCCAGGGAGAGAAGGGGCCCCAGGCTGCGAACGTAGAAAAGGCCTAACAGGTCAAATTACGATAAACTCAGGGCAGTCACAGGAATGGAACCTCGAAAGGCGGCATCCGCAACTTGCGGATGCCGCCTTTCAATTGAGCCTCAAGCGTTTCGCGTTTTGTAAACGCAGTCAATAAGCGTACCGTCCCTGTATTCGACCAGGGCCACGATATGATCACGGTCCACCTCCGGTGTTTCGGGCCGACCCGTGATTTTTTCAACCTCTTCTTTGAGCCGACCGATTTCTTTGACGGGAAGGCCGGCTTTCAAGGCGGCCTCCAGAAGGTCTTCTCTTTGAGGGTGTATGCAGATCCCTCGTTCCGTCACAAGGGCGTCGACTGTTTCCCCTGGCGTTACGATGGTCTGCACCTCGTCCTTTATGGTCGGGACTCCGCCCCTGAAAGAGGGGGCGAGGATTACGGAAAGTTTGGCTCCCGCGGCGGTGTCGCAGTGACCGCCTGAAGCCCCCCTTAGTACGCCGTC
>DMCT01000092.1:0-2758 GCA_003446665.1 Synergistaceae bacterium | reverse complement strand
ATGCCTTTATCTTCCATGTACTTTCTTAGATGTGACGCCACCGCGAGGCTGGCGCCTCCTACACCTACCTGGAACGAAAAACCCTGGTCTATCAGCCCCGAAGCGGCGATCAGGTCAAAGGCATTTTTCGCGATCCTCAGGTCCACCGGGTTTCTGGTGATCCTGGCCGCACCGGTGGCGATCTTTGCTGGATCCCCTATGCAGTCGGCGATGACTATTTGGTCGATTTCGTTCTGGCTGATTGAAACCTTAGGCGAAAGGGGAAAGGGAACAGGGTCGTCCGTCACGGCGATTACGTGGGAAGCGTAACGGGCGTCGACCTTTGCATATCCCAGGGAGCCGCATGCCGACTTTCCCATGCAACCCGTGAGGTTACCTTTTTCGTCGCAGGCAGGCGCGGCTATGAATGCCACGTCTATGAAAAGCGAACCTTCCTCGATCGCTCTGGCCCGGCCGCCGTGGCTTCTTATGATGACCGGAACGTCAAGTTCGCCACGGGAGATGGCCGCACCGAGTTCCCCGCGGAGGCCGGATGTGCTGATCTTGGTGACTACGCCCTTTTTTATGTAATCGACGACGCAATCATGAGCGTCAGTTAGCGAGCTGGGAGCGAGTGTCAGGTTTTTGATACCCATTTCCGAGATGGTTTCAAGAACCATGGGAAGTACGGCATCTCCGTTTCTGAGGTGGTGGTGAAAGGAAACGGTCATGCCGTCACGCAGTCCGGAGCGTTCGATTGCGTCTTTAAGGTTTCTGGTGACCTTGGTTTCGCCCGGTCTGGCGGCTTTCATTGCGGGGCAGCCCCTCGTTCGTAAAGGCTCCTCATCAATCAAGGAGAAGGGGCTTTTATAAGCGCGAAATTTACCCCAACCGGGCACATTAGTCGGTACGGCGCGACCCTTTCCGTTGGTTTTAAAATTCATGAGGTTTCACTCCCTCGATCGCTGTTTGTGTAAAGCTCCGATAGCCGAAGCAAATGACGGGCTCGTTCGATGACAGGCGCGTCCACCATACGACCGTCCACGGAAAACACGCCTTTGCCTTCCGATTCGGCTTTTTTCGCGGAGGTCATGATGCGCCTGGCGCGGGCTACTTCGGCCGGATTTGGTTTGTACGCCTCATGAATCACAGGGATCTGGGAGGGGTGAACGGTGGCTTTGCCTGCAAAACCCAGTTCGGCAGCCAGGCGGGCTTCCTCGAAAAGGCCATTTGAGTCGTTTATGTCGGTCCATACGGTGTCGAAGGCCTGTTTTCCGGCGGCCCGTGCCGCGGTGACGACCCTTGACCGCGCGTAGAGTAATTCACGGCCGTGGGGAGTTTTTTGTATGCCGAGGTCGGCCAGAAGGTCCTGCCCCCCGAGGGTGAGCGCCTCCAGGCGTTTTGACGATGTCGCTATGTCCGAGGCTTTCTCAAGTCCTCTCGCGGTCTCGATCATTGCGTGGATTTTTACGCTACCTTGCGGTATACCTGCTTCGTCCTCGAGGGCCGAGATGATCTCGTCGGCCCTTTCTACGTCGTCCGTGGACTCGCATTTGGGGATTCTCAATGCGGCTGGTTTCCTCGGGACGATGGCCTCGAGGTCTTTTTCGAAGTAAGGCGTTTGAGCGCCGTTGACCCTGACAGAAACATAAACACCGCCGAAGTCAAGGGAATCAAGGAAGGCAGCCACGAGCCTGCGGGCGGCGTCTTTTTCACGAATGGAAACGGCGTCTTCAAGATCCAGGGCCACCGCGTCGGCCCCGAAAACCGGGCAGTGCTGTATCATTCCGGGGCTGTTTCCGGGAATGTAAAGAACAGTTCGTAATATTTTCCCCACAGTTTGGTCACCTCCCCTGCAAGAACCGCTCTATCGCGGTTTCGATACGGGCCCTGATGGTTACCTCCAGGGCTCCGTTGTCCTGTATCGAAATGGCCACGGACGCGAGGTCTCTACCCTTCAGCAGTTCTTTTACGATAGCCTCCGTTCGCTTGCGGAAGATCCCGGCGTTCGCGCCCCGGTAATCGATGCGTAATGTTTCAGATTCGGAAATCGTCACGAGGCAGTCGGAAGATTCAAGTGTTCCGCATTGGGCCGTCTTTGCTTCAAAGGGTGTGTTTTTCGACATAACATCACTTCCTCGTAGAATCTGGGAAAAATTGACTGACAAAAAGATCGTTCAGGATGCGCTTTTCGCGATATTTTCACAAACAGCTTCGGCGAAGCCAGAGCAGGAGACCTCCTTCGCGCCTTCCATTTGTCTGGCGAGGTCGTAGGTTACGATGCCTGAACCTATGGTTTCTTCCATCGAGCGGGTAACCAGTACTGCGGCTTCGTGCCAACCGAGGTGCTCCAACATCATAACCGCGGAGAGAATCAACGAACCAGGGTTGACCTTGTCCATGCCCGCGTACTTTGGGGCCGTTCCGTGTGTGGCTTCGAAAAAGGCTATTTCGCCGCTCATGTTGGCACCGGGAGCGAGTCCCAATCCCCCGACGGCGGCTGCAAGGGCGTCGGAAAGATAATCGCCGTTGAGGTTAGGCGTTACGAGGATATCGTATTCCCCGGGTCTTAAAAGAATTTGTTGAAACATGGCGTCGGCGATCCTGTCTTTTACAAGGATTTTACCTTCGGGCACCTTTCTGTTATACATGGCTGCTTCTTCTTCGGTGACCGTTACGTCGGTAAATTCGTTTGCTGCCGTCTCGTAGCACCATTTCCTGAAAGCTCCCTCGGTGAACTTCATGATGTTGCCCTTGTGCACGATGGTTATGCTCTTTT
>DMCT01000137.1:16184-25001 GCA_003446665.1 Synergistaceae bacterium | reverse complement strand
GGCAGGGAAGTTGTGGAAAATTACCTGGCCGAAAACTGGCCCGCCGTAAAAATCTGCGTTCAGAACAGGCAAAACGGAACTGGTCATGCCGTCATTTGCGCTCGGGACTGGCTCGGCAAGTTAGATCATGTGCTGGTAATCCCCGGCGATGTCCCGCACCTTACGAGCGATTCCGCCGACAGGCTCATTGAAGAGCATATTTTTTCGAAAGCGGCGTGCACGTTTTACGGCTTTCGTCCCGAAGACCCCACGGGGTACGGGAGGGTCATAACTGAGGAAGGTTTAGTGAGAATCGTGGAGGAAAGGGACGCTACGGAAAAAGAGAGAAAGTGTCCCGTAGCAAACAGCGGCATTTATGTTTTCAGAACACGGGAACTTCTGGAGTCGCTGGAGGAAATAAGTTCGGACAACGCACAGGGAGAATATTATCTTACCGATGTGGTTGGCATCATGTCGCGGAAGGGACAGGGTGTAAAGGTTGTCCTGCTTGACGCCGCCGCCGAGGCATCGGGTGTAAACGACCCCTTGCAGCTGGCTTCCGCCTCGATGGTGATACGGGACCGCGTCCTCGAAAAGCATATGAGACAGGGGGTTCGCTTTGTTGATCCGACCACGGTTTATGTGGGGCCGAAAGTAAAAATAGCCGAAGACGTCGATATAGGTCCTTTCGTACAGATCTATGGAAACAGCGAAATCGGAAGGGCAAGCAAAATAGGAAGCCATTCCGTGCTTAAAAACGTGCTCTGCGGTGAACGGACAGACCTCAGGGGTTACGTGGACATCTCGGACAGCCGGCTTTCGGACGGAGCCGCAGTCGGCCCATTCGCGCATATAAGAAATGGAAGCGAAGTCCTCGAGGGAGCATACATCGGGAAATTCGTGGAGATAAAGAAAAGCCGCATAGGCGCCGAAGCTAAGGTCCCGCACCTTTCCTACATAGGAGACGCCGAAATAGGGGAAAGGACGAACATCGGCGCGGGTACCATTACCTGCAACTTCGACGGTGTCAACAAACACCATACCACCATAGGCAGCGACTGTTTCGTAGGGAGCGATACCATGCTGGTCGCTCCGGTGACTCTTGGTGACTCCTCCTACACCGGCGCCGGTTCGGTGATAACGAAGGACGTCCCGGAGGGCAGCCTGGCTGTGGCGCGGTCCAGGCAGACAAACATAGAGGGATGGGCGCATCGCAAAAAGAAGCAGGGGGGGCAGTCCTGAAATGGTATCGAAACTTCGTGAGTTAAAGGTTTTTTCCGGCACATCGCACCCGGGCTTCACCGAAAAGATTTGTGAAAGCCTGGGTATCGGCGTGGCGGCGGCAAGGTTGTTTAGGTTCTCCGACGGGGAAACGGGCGTGTCCATAGAAGAAAGCGTCCGTGGAGCAGATGTGTATGTAGTGCAGTCCACTTGCCATCCCGTCAACGAAAACCTGGTGGAACTTCTGATAATACTCGACGTACTCAGGCGTGCTTCGGCCTACAGGATAAATGTCGTGACGCCCTACTTCGGGTACGCCCGTCAGGACAGGAAGACCAAAGCCCGCGAACCAATAACGGCGAAGCTCGTGGCGAACCTTATAGAAAAGGCTGGTGCTCACCGCCTGATCGCAGCGGACCTTCATGCGGGACAGATCCAGGGCTTTTTCGACATTCCAGTGGACCACCTGACCGGGATACCCTTGCTGGCGTCCCATTTCAGGGAGATACTCAAAAAAGAGGAAGACGGAGACATAGTCGTAGTCTCACCCGACATCGGGGGAGTGGTCAGGGCCAGGCGGTTTGCCGTTCACCTGAACGCCGATCTGGCCATAGTGGACAAGAGGAGATCCCACGAGGTGGCGAACCTGAGCGAGGTCATGGAGATCATCGGTCATGTGGACGGCAAGGTAGCCATCCTTGTGGATGATATCATAGATACGGCTGGTACCATGGTACAGGCTGCGGAGGCGCTGCTCGAACGGGGGGCCAGGAAGGTGTACGCCTGCGCAACCCACGGAGTGCTCTCCGGCCCGGCAGTGGAGAGAATAGCCTCCTCTCCCATCGAAAACCTTGTATTGACCGATACGATACCATTGCCCAAAGAGAAACAAATAGATAAAATCACAACATTGTCCATCGCCCCGCTTTTCGCGGAAGCTATCAGCAGGATCCATTCCGACCACTCGGTCAGCATACTTTTCCGTTAGGGCGGAGGAAACCCGGACAAAGCACAAGAATACCGAAGGAGGAAGAGTAATGACGTCATCTTCTGTAAAGCTTGATTTGAAAAAACGTGAGAAAACCGGAAAGGAAACGAACAGGAAACTCCGCTCGCAGGGGCTCATCCCGGCCGTATTCTACGGACCCAATATGAAAAGCGCTATTCCCGTGACCATAAAAGCCGGCGATATCCTCCATTATGCCAATTCAGCACACTGGGAGACGGTGCGCATCGACGCCGTATTGCCCGACGGGACCGAGGAAATGTGCCTGATGCGCGACATCCAGCGCGATCCGCTTACGGACGAGGTGTTGCATATCGACTTTCTCAAGTTGGTCTCGGGACACAAGGTATACGTCAACGTTCCCATTGAGGTTACCGGAAGGGATCGCTGCGTGGGAGTCAAGCAGGGAGGCGTTTTCGAGCAGGTCATACACGAACTGGAAATGTTGGTTCTTCCCAGGGAGATTCCTGATGCTATCACCGTGGATGTATCCGGGCTTGGACTCGATGAGGCCATTCACGTCAAGGACCTGTCCCTTCCAGCGAGCGCAGTCTTGGAGCAGGATCCGGAATCAGCGGTAGTGATGGTGACCTATGCGAAAACTGCCGTAATGCCCGAGGAAGCGGCGGCCGAGGAAGAGGAGATGGAAGTGGAAGTCCTCAGCAAGGGCAAGGCGAAAGAGGTAGAAGAGAAAGAGGAATGACGTCCGGTGCGCCTGGTTTTGGGGCTTGGGAACCCAGGGCCTGAATATGCGTGGACCCGTCACAACATCGGTTGGCTTGTCGTCGATGCGCTTCTCGAAGAAGTCGGCGACGTGCCGTCTTCGGAAACCAGACGCCTGCGCCGCTGGGGCCCTTTTGAACTGGAAGGTTCAAGGGTAATCGCCGTTAAGCCTCTGACCTATATGAACAGAAGCGGTCTTGCGTTGTATGAGCTTCCCGGGGATTTTCTTGAAAATCCCCGGAGGATACTGGTGGTCTACGACGACATGGCCCTTCCATTTGGCAGACTTCGTCTCAGGAAAAACGGATCTGCCGGCGGCCATAACGGGATGAAATCCGTTCTTTCCGTACTGGGCACCCTGGACGTTCCGCGCCTCAGGATAGGTATAGCCGGAGCAAATCAGCCGAGGGACATGGCGCAATATGTCACGTCGCCTTTTCGTCCCCATGAAATGAAAGCTCTTCCTAATATACTGGACAGGGCGGTAGAGACGATAAGGCTGTGGGTCGCCGATGAATGGGACAAGGCGATGCAGAAGGCCAATTCCCCGAACCCAGGGGAAGAAGACGAAGATTCGAGATAGAAACTGCCTGGCGGGGGTTATGCCCTCGCCATGTCTTTTTCGGGAGTGTATGAATGAAACAGGTTTTGAAGGTCCGATCCATAGAGGAAGCCTTGAAATATTCAAAAGGTGCGCCCCTGGGCCTTGCCAGGGTCCATGCAGGAGGCGGGACGGCCTCCTGGGCATGGTTTTGCAGGGACGTCGCGGCTCCGGCGATGCTCGTCGTGCCCGACAAGAGGGTGTTGCAGGACCTTTTATCTGACTGGGCCACTCTCGTCGGGGGCGGAGAAATCCCCGTCCTGCCCGAGCTGCCCATGTGGATCGAAGGGTATAAAAACGAAGCCCTGCGGGTGCGGCGAGGGAAAATCCTTGAGGAATGGAAGGAAAAAAGAGACATCCTGGCTACCACGCCGGCTGCCCTGATGGCTCCTTTCAGGATTTCCACGGGATATTTCACCGTGGGGGCGGGGGAAAGCCCCGGTAGGGATCTCTTTCTGCAGTGGCTGGCTTCCGCCGGGTACGAAAGGGCCGAGCTAGTATGGCATCCTGGCCAGTATGTCAGCCGCGGTGGCATCGTTGACGTATTCGACCCGGCGTGGAAGCTTCCTTACAGAATCGAGTTTTTCGATGATCGCGTGGAAAGCATCAGGCTTTTCAGGACCGAGGACCAGCGAAGCGTAGCCACCATGAAAGAAGCCCTTTTCCACGCCCTTGAGGGGGCCGTCGACGTCTCTTTCGCAGAGATGATTCCCGAAGGTGCCCTGATCATCCGCTTCGATCCGGCGAAAATCGAGGCCCAGGCCTCTTCGGCATGGTGGCTTCTCGAGGACATGATGGAAAAGGCGGGCCTTAAGGAAGGGCGCCCATGGGAAGAAGTCCTTCGGGATCTGGAAGTCTTCGAGACCCTTGAAATCACTGAAACTCTGGGCGATGCCCGGATGCGTTCATATTTGGCGGGGCTGCCCGATTTTCGCTCGGACAGGCTTTCCCTTTCGAACTTCGTCGAATACTGGAAAAACCACGACTATGGCATAACTATCTGTTCCCGCTCCGGCAAAACGCCCCTGGTGGAGAGCCTGGGCGAGGTCAAGTCGAAGCCCGGCGGAATTACATCGGGATTTATCGACCACGGGACAAAAGAGCTGTTTCTTTCCGACAAGGAGCTTTACGGCGTCATTCCGCCCCTGGAAAGCCGTCCCCTTGAGTGTGGTCCACCTCTTGAGTGGGACGAGAGCTTCCAGAAAACGGAATATGTGGTTCACGAAGATTACGGAATTGCAAAAAACAAGGGAATCGATACGGTAGTTGCCGACGGAATGGCCAGGGACTGCCTCGTTCTTGAATTCGCCGATGCCAGGCGGCTTCTTGTGCCCCTTGTCCAGATCCACAAGGTAATGCCCCATTACGTTCCTCCAGGCGAGGAGGTTTCTTTGGACAGCCTCGGGGGAAAATCCTGGAAGCGGTCGGTCAGGCGGGCCAGAAAGCAGGCTAAAGAAACGGCTGAAGCGCTGATGGCCCTTTATGCCAAACGAGAAACCCTGCGGGGTTTTCGCCATAGTCCCGACGGGCCGCTCTCGGAAAGCATTGACGCCAACTGCCCCTTTTCCCTGACCACCGACCAGGCCAAGGCCATCGAGGCGGTAAAAAGGGATATGGAGCTACCGCAGCCAATGGATCGGCTTCTCGTAGGCGACGTAGGTTTTGGAAAGACGGAAGTGGCCCTGAGAGCCGCTGTCAAGGCCGTTGAAAACGAAAGGCAGGTGCTGTTTCTGGTCCCCACGACACTGCTGGCGGGACAGCACATGGCCACCTTCAGCGCAAGGTGCGAAGGACTTCCCGTAAGGGTGGAGATGCTTTCGCGCTTCGTTTCCGCAGCGAAGCAGAAGGCCATAGTAGAAGATGTCGCACAAGGCAAGGTGGACATTTTGATAGGGACTCACCGCCTGCTTCAAAAGGACCTGCAGATGAAAAATTTAGGCCTGGTGATCATAGACGAGGAGCACCGCTTCGGCGTCTTTCACAAGGAATACGCCAAGTTCCTGCACCCCGAGGTGGACGTTCTTACCATTACCGCCACACCAATACCCAGAACGCTGCACATGGCCATGGGCGGACTGAGGGACGTGTCGATCATCTCTGCCGCGCCCCATAAAAGGCGTCCCGTGATGACTTCTGTCGGGACCCTGGACGAAAGGCTCGTCCAGCAGGCCATAAGGCGTGAAATTCAACGGGGAGGACAGGTCTTTTTCGTTCACAACCGCATACGAACCATTGAAAACGTCGTGGACAGGCTGAAAAAACTTTTTTCCGACGTCAGTATAGACGTGGCCCACGGAAGGATGAACGAGAGGCAGCTTGAAAAGGCTATGGAAAGGTTCAGAAAGGGGCAGACCCGGATCCTGGTCTGTACGACCATAATAGAAAGCGGCCTGGACCTTCCGGGAGTCAATACGCTGATCGTGGACGAAGCGCAGGACCTCGGACTGGCGCAGATGTATCAGCTCAGGGGCAGGATCGGCAGGCGTGAGGAACAGGCCTTCTGTTTCTTCTTTTATCCCTTTGAGTCCGCGCTGACGCCCGAAGCCAGAGAGCGCCTTGAAGCCATTTCGGAGATGACGGAGATAGGTTCCGGCTACAGGCTCGCCAGGCGCGACCTGGAGATCAGGGGCGGGGGACAGCTTATAGGAACCAGGCAGCACGGGCGCATCGAAAGGGTGGGGTTTACCCTTTATTACAGGATGCTCGAGGAAGAGGTGGCAAAACTCAAGGGGGAGGCTTCAAAAGAGGAAACCTCCGTCGATTTCAGGCTTCCGCTACGCCTCCCGGCTTCGTACATACCTCAGTCGAACGTGCGTGTGACGCTTTTCAGGAAACTTTTGAGAGCCGGGTCTTTGGAGGAAGTGGAATCGATCGCCGGGGAACTGAGAGACCGTTTCGGCCCGATACCCGACTCAGTGGCCTGTATGTTGGCCATGACGGTTTTGAGGGTCGCCGGCAGGAAACATGGTATAGAATACGTGGTGTGCACCGAAAAGAAAACGGAGGTTCTTGTCAACGGGAGCGATCTGGCATCCCGCCTGGATGCCGGAAGATGGCACTTGTCCACTTCGGGCAAGCTCGCGGGCCCGGGTGGTTACGGAGGCATCATCGAGCTGGGGCGTGCGCTTGGGGCGGCAACAAAGGTCCATTTCAGCGGGGAGGATGTGGCTCATGGGAAACGCCGGTGAAAAACTGTTGAGGCTTATGGATATAATGAAAAGACTGAGAGAACCGGGTGGGTGTCCCTGGGACCGCGAGCAGACGATGAAAAGCCTGAGGCCCTTCATAGTCGAAGAAGCCTACGAACTGATAGAAGCCATCGACTCCGGCGATTCCAGGGTCGTGGCCGAAGAATGCGGGGACCTTCTGCTCCAGGTGGTTTTTATCTCCAGGATCGCCGAGGAAGAGGGGCTTTTTGATCTGGGAGAAGTCATCGACACGCTTGTGGAAAAGCTGGTGCGCCGTCATCCTCACGTGTTCGGAGATGTTTCCGTCGAAGACAGCGAGGCCGTCAGAAAAAACTGGGAACAGATAAAAAAAGAGGAGCGCCGGGACAAAAAGCTGGACCAGTCCATCCTGTCGGGTGTACCCAAAAGCCTGCCCGCCCTGGTGAGGGCCTTCCAGATACAGGAAAGGGCCGCAAAAGTGGGTTTCGACTGGCCCGCCGGAGACATATCGCCCCTTTTGGAGAAGATAGACGAAGAACTGAAAGAACTGGCCGAAGCCCGTAAGACGGGTAACCCTGACGAGATACTCGAAGAAGTGGGCGACCTGCTTTTCGCAACGGTAAATTTGGCCAGGCACCTGGGTGTCGATGCCGAATTCAGTCTCCAGGAAACGAACAAAAAGTTCACAAGACGCTTCGAATTTATAGAAAAAACCGTTGAAACGGGTTCCAGAGACTGGTCCGAATACAGTCTTGAAGAACTCGAAAACCTGTGGCAACGGGCCAAGACACGCTCTTGAGGGTGGTTACTTCGGGGCATAGGGTATAGAATCGGACATAAAACCCGACCAAGCGGGATATCTTACATGGGGGTGCAACGATGAAAAGCGACTTCAAGCCTGAAACGGGCGTAAAAAGCCCTGAACCGAAAGAGACGCAAAGACCAGAGTCGGAGCCCGAGCCGCAAAAGCAAGTGGAATCCTGTGACAAAAAGGCTCCGCGACCGGTAGCCATCACGGAAACGGCTCTCAGGGACGCCCACCAGTCGATCATGGCCACAAGGCTCAGGACAAAGGATATGTTGCCAGTTGCCGAGATGATGGACGAAGTAGGCTACCATTCACTCGAGGTATGGGGCGGCGCCACCTTCGATTCTTGTATGCGTTTTCTCGACGAGGACCCCTGGGACAGGTTGAGGGAGCTCCGCAAACGTTTCAAAAAGACTAAACTCCAGATGCTGCTGCGGGGTCAGAACGTGGTAGGCTACAGGCACTATCCCGATGACGTGGTGCGTGAGTTCGTAAAGCGCGCCGTAGGCAACGGCCTGGACATAATACGTGTTTTCGACGCCTTGAACGATGTGCGGAACATGGAAATCGCCGCGGACCAGGTCAAAAAGGAAGGCAGCCACCTGCAGATGTGCATTTCCTACACCATATCGCCCGTACATACGCTGGAGGCTTTCGGTGAGCTTTCCTTGACGATGAAGCAAATGGGAGCCGACTCAATCTGCATAAAGGACATGGCCGGCCTTTTGAGCCCGGTGGACGCGGCGTCGCTGGTGGTCGCCATCAAGGAAAAGACGGACCTCCCGGTCCAGGTCCACTGCCATTATACGAGCGGCATGGCTGCCATGTCCTACCTCGCCGCCGCTGCCGCGGGTGCCGATGTTATCGACTGCGCCATTTCACCCCTTTCAATGGGGACCAGCCAGCCGGCAACGGAAGCCATGGTGGCCGCCTTCCAGCGAGGCCCCCATGATACAGGACTCGAGCTCGAAAAACTCGCTCCAGTTGCGAGGCATTTCAAGGTTGTCAAGGAAGACTACAGGGATTTGGTCATGGGACTGGAAGGAGTCGATATCAACGTCCTCCTCTACCAGATACCAGGCGGTATGTACTCCAACCTCGTGAGCCAGCTGAAGGAACAGAACTCGCTGGACAAGCTGCAGGACGTCCTTGAGGAAGTACCCAGGGTTCGGGAGGAAATGGGCTATCCGCCTCTCGTGACGCCCACGAGCCAGCTGGTCGGGACCCAGGCGACACTCAATGTTCTTACCGGCGAGCGTTGGAAGATTGTTCCCAAAGAGGTCAAAAACTACTTCCTCGGCTTTTACGGAAG
>DMCT01000137.1:9972-16096 GCA_003446665.1 Synergistaceae bacterium | reverse complement strand
ATAGAACCGGAACTGGACAAAATTTACGAAACCATGGGGCCCTGGATCATGCAGCCCGAGGACGCTCTCAGTTACGCCCTTTTCCCGGCGGTCGCCAAGGATTTTCTGGTCAAAAAATACGCCAGGCAGAACCTGAGGGACGTGGGGTTCGAGGAACTTGTCGAAGGAGCCGCCTATCCTTTATAATGCCACGTTGCCCGGTGTCGGTGATATGATCGGTTTTACAGGTGCATATAGTCTGGCAAAGCCGGACAGGATCGAAATTGGAGGAGATTCATTTGACGACTGAAGAGAAAATAAAGGAAACCATAGATTCAATGATTCGTCCCGCCCTGCAAAGCCACGGCGGAGATATCGACTATATCGGTTTCGACTCCGGAAACGGAGTGGTTACAGTCAAATTGACGGGAGCGTGTGGAAGTTGCCCCTTTGCCCAGGAAACACTCCGGGCTCAGGTCGAGGCCGTTTTGAAAAAAGAGATTCCCGAAATATCCGGGGTAACGCGCGGAGACTAGGTCCGCGAGGCCTTTTTAAAAGATGAAGGGGTGATCGTGACCATTCCTGCGGAATCTGTGATAGTCGTTCCAAACGATGAGGCGATGGCCCGGTTTCTCGGACAACAGGACGAGAACCTGAGGCTTATAGAACAACGTTATCCCGTTCGACTCGTGGTCAGGGACAAGGAAATCTCCGTGCAAGGTCCCGACGCGGACGTGGTGGACATGGTGACGCGGATTGTTTCACAGCTTGTAGGCGTGGCCAAGAAGGGTCATATACTCAAGCCGTCCGTCGTCAGCTACGCCATGAACGTATATGCGGAGCACGAGAACGTTGACCTGGTTTCCCTTTACGAAGACGTCATCTGCATGACCTACCGGGGAAAGCCCATAAGGCCGCGTACGACGGGGCAAAAAAAATACGTGGACGCCATCAGGGGAAACGACGTCGTCTTCGCCATAGGGCCTGCCGGCACGGGCAAGACGTACCTGGCTGTCGCGCTTGCCGTAGCCGCCCTTAAGGATGCGACTATAAGCAGGATAGTACTGGTGCGCCCGGCCGTAGAGGCGGGCGAAAGCCTGGGGTTTCTTCCCGGCGACCTGCGCGAGAAGGTGGAACCCTACCTGAGGCCCCTGTATGACGCCTTTTACGAAATGTTTTCGCCGGAACGGTTTATGAAATATGTCGAGAAAAAGGTCATTGAGATAGCGCCTTTGGCCTATATGCGCGGCAGAACGCTCAACGACAGTTTCATCATACTCGACGAGGCGCAAAACACCACTCCGGAGCAGATGAAGATGTTTCTCACGCGCCTGGGTTTTGGTTCGAAGGCGGTGGTAACGGGGGATATAACCCAGATTGACCTGCCTGTCGGCAAGAATTCAGGCCTCAAGGTGGTACAGTCCGTATTGAAAGATATCCCGGGAATCGAGTTCGTGTCCCTCGGCAGAAGCGACGTGGTGCGCCACGAGATCGTCCAGAGGATCGTGCAGGCCTACGAGGATTATGAAAAACGGCGAGAAAAGCCACAGTAGGGTTTTACCCGCAATTTCAGGTTTTTCGAAAATCAGGTCTTTCTTCCTCGAATCCGGGAACCAGGTTATCGCCACGCTGGTCCTGGTAGTTGTTGTTTCCCTTGTCTATGCCGGCGGCTGGTGGCTTGACGCCGGACGTTCTTCCTTCGCGCAGGGCGAACCCGCTCCCAGGACGTATTTTTCGCGGTACCGGATGAAGTACGTCGACGAGAAGGCCACAAGTGAGTCGAGGCAGAAACAGGCGGAAAAGCTAGTAGGGGTACTGGTAAAAGACCGGGACCCGGGCGACCTGGAACAAAAGCTTGAGAGGATCTCGGGAGGAAAGACAGAAGGGCTCCTGCCCGAGGATCTGGCGGGTCTTCTTATGGAGCTTCCCGAATCGTCGAGAAGGCGTGTTCTGCGTGTCGTGGCCTCCGTAGGCAAATCCTTTCTTGAGGGACAGCCCGAACAGTACGAAGGGGAAGCACTGTGGCAAAAATTGGACGAGTCGGACCTGGGGAGTGCAGAAAAGAACCTGGCGTATCAGGTCATAAATCATTTGATGCAGCCGGTTTCTTTCATAGACGAAGAATCCACTTCCGAATACCGGTCCTACATTCAGGAGAAAATCCAGCCCATCGAAAGGACGATCTCCGCAGGTGACGTCATAGTGAAAGAAGGCGAGACTGTCACGCCCGGAATCGCCGCCATACTAAGGTCGCAGGGATATGCGGAAAGGGTCTTCCCTCACAAGGGGCTGCTTTTTGTCGTGTTGCTTACGGTAGCCTGGTTTTCCTGGTACTTGTGGTATCAGCGGCGCAGCGGCTATCATCTGCAAAAAAAGGAATGGGGTTTCCTCGTTACGGCCGTTTGCGCGGCATGGGTTTTCCAGTATCTTTCGCGTATCTATGGCGGAGATGATTTCGGGACCCTGGCAATGTCGGCCTGGGTTTTTCTTTGTTTTCCGCCGGCGCTTGCCTTTCATCTCGTTCTGGGGGCCGGAGTGATAGGGGCCTTTGCTTCCGCCGTCACCAACCTTGCAGGGATAATCCTTTCTTCGGTACTGGCGTTCGCGCTTGCATGCGCGGGGTCTATCATTCTTCCCGCCGTCGACAGGCGGCGCAGGCTTTTCTGGTCTCTTGCAGCAATAGGCACGGTTTCGGCGGTCGCCGTTATTGCGTGCAGGTGGGCTCTGGGGTTGGAAATATCGCTCAATATAGTCGCGGTGTACGTGCTCTCCGTCTTTTTCTGGACGATTGTGGCAGTGGCTCTTCTGCCTGCATGGGAGTCGCTCTACGACATCCTTACGCCCACCAGACTGGTCGATTTGAGCCATCCCTCCCATCCGGTTCTCAAAAGGCTTCAGCTCGAGGCGCCCGGGACCTACCACCATTCGATCATGGTCGGAACCCTTGCGGAAGTGGCCGCAGAGAAAATCAACGTCAGGTCTCTTCTGGTAAAAGCCGGTGCCTATTATCACGACATCGGCAAACTCAAAAGGCCGCAGTTTTTTGTCGAAAACCAACAGCCCGGCGAAAACGTGCATGACGCCCTTGCTCCAACCATGTCCGCCCTGGTTATCGTTTCTCACGTAAGAGACGGACTGGAGCTGGCTGGAAAGTACAAGTTGCCCCAAAGGATTTGCGACTTTATTCAGGAACACCATGGCACCACGTGCCTGCATTATTTTTTCAAAAAGGCCCGTTCAAGCGAAAAGGATATTCCAATGGAGCAGTTCTGCTACCCGGGCCCCAAGCCGTCAAGCCGGGAAACGGCTCTGGTCATGCTCGCCGATTCAGTAGAAGCCGCGATCCGGTCGGCCGGCAGCGCCGTGCTGGATACGCGGGACATAAGGGAAATAGTTACCGACGTGATAGAAACCAAGATCCAGGAAGGGCAGATCGACAACGTGGACCTTACCTTGAAAGAGATATCATTGATACGGGAGAGTTTTATAGAGTCGCTCAGGCACATGTACCACACCAGAAAGGTCGCTCCGGTGGAAGAGAAAAAGGGGAGCTTGCAACCCCTGGACGGGAGGCGGGCCGATGCCACTTAGAATCGAAGTGGACGAAAGCGAAAGCAATGTCCTCGACGCGATTCGGATTCCGCTGCTGGAGGAGACCATCGAAAGCCTGTGGGATACGTTGGCTCCTGGGCGCCTAAAGCCCTCAGTTGCCAGGATCGACTTGTCAGTGGCCGATCCTCGGAGGATGAGTGAGCTTAACGAGACGTTCCGCGGTGTAAAAGGCCCGACGGATGTTTTGGCCTTTCCACTGTGGGAAACGGAAAAGGGTGTTTTTTCACCCCCTGGTGGATGGCCGGAACTGGATCTGGGCGACGTCGTGATCTGTCTCGAAGAAATTGCCCGTAACGCCCAAAGATACGGGAAAAGCTTTGAAGAGGAGCTTCTTTTGGTACTGGTCCACGGCGTCCTGCACCTTTTTGCCTTCGACCACGCTTGTGAAAAGGACAGGGCGGGGATGTGGAAGGTCCAGGAAGACATAATCGAAACCTACACCAAAAGAAGTGCCGGGGCGCGAAAAGAGGAGGAATGATCAGGCGGTGAGCGAGGATGTAGCTCGAGAAATGCTGGTTCTTGCCGTTCTTTTGGTGGCGTCCGCTTTTTTCAGCGGTTCCGAGACGGCCGTTACTACCATCGGAAGGGGAAAGCTTCTCGCCCTGCAGGAGAAGTACCCCAGAAAGAAAAAAAACATAGACTGGCTGCTTGAGGACATGCAGCGTGCCCTTACGGTTATCCTCATAGGGAACAACCTCGTCAACATAGCCGCCAGCGCCGTGGCGACGTCACTTGCCATTGCTCTTCTGGGAGGCAAGGGCGTTTTGGTTGCGGTAGTGTTCATGACTGTGGTAATAGTCATTTTTGGCGAAATTCTTCCCAAAAGCATCGCCATCGTCCAGCACGAAAAAATGGTAGTGGCCGCGCTGCCCCTCTTGCGCATAATTCACGTCGTAGCAAGTCCCCTGATTTTCGCTACCACAGCTACCGTGCGCTTCATAGGGGCGCTCTTTCGGGTAGACCTTTCCGCCAGGCATACCTTCGTGACTCGCGAGGAAATCGAACAGATGGTCAACATCGGGGAAGCCTCCGGCGTTATCGAAGAGGAAGAGCGCAAGATGATACACGGGATAATCTCCTTCGAGGAAACCAGGGTGTACGAGATAATGGTGCCGAGGACGGACATGGTGGCCATATCGGCGGATACGACCGTGGAGGAGTCCGTTGCAGTCTTCAGGGAATGCGGCCACTCTCGCGTTCCTGTTTACGAAAAAAGCCCCGACCACATAGTGGGCATACTCTACGTCAAGGACATCATAGGATTTCTTCACGAACGGCACCTGGACGAGAGCGTATCCCGGCTGAAAAGAGAGGCCCTCTTCGTCCCCGAGATGATGCGCATAGCGGACCTGCTCGACGTCATGAAGGGTAAGCGGGTGCACATGGCCATCGTGGTGGACGAATACGGGGGGACGGCCGGGCTGGTGACCCTTGAGGACCTGATCGAGGAAATAGTCGGCGAAATCCAGGACGAATACGACGAGGAGGCGCCCCCGATCCAGAGGGAAACGGGCGGAAGCTACCTGGTTAAAGGCTTTATGGACCTGGAGGACCTGAGCGAGGAGACGGGCTATCCTTTCGAGTCTCCCGACGTGGATACCATAGGAGGGCTCATACTGTCCCTTGCGGGGCGGTTCCCGGACAAGGGGCAGAAGCTGCATTACGGCAGCTGGGATATCGAGGTCCTGGAAGTCCAGGACCACAGGATCAAGCTGGTCCGTCTTACGCCGAGAGAAGCCGGGGTTAAAACGGCCCGGACCGATAGAGGCGGAAACGGGTAAAAGGACGGAAGGTGGGGATGTTAATGCAATGGCCTTCGGAAACCGGGAAGTCCCCTACGGAGCTTCTGGAAAAAGCCAGGGAAGCCTCGCGGCACGCCTATGCCCCCTATTCCGGTTTTTCAGTCGGGGCGGCCCTTCTTTGCCGTGATGGGACGATACACACCGGGTGCAACGTGGAAAACGCAAGTTTGGGCTTGACCGTCTGTGCCGAGCGAAACGCCCTCGCCAGTGGCGTGCGGGATGATATGGATTTTCCCGTAGCCGTTGCCGTGGTGTCCGCTTCGGGCAAACCTTGTTACCCCTGCGGGGCCTGCAGGCAGGTCCTCGCCGAATTCAACCCGACCATGGCGGTGGTTCTCGAAAAAGATCAGGAAGT
The DNA here is from genome assembly GCA_003446665.1 of Synergistaceae bacterium. Classification (GTDB taxonomy): domain Bacteria; phylum Synergistota; class Synergistia; order Synergistales; family Thermovirgaceae; genus UBA1876. The sequence goes on along the minus strand of DMCT01000137.1, from coordinate 10,348 downwards.
GGTTCTTCTCTGCTTGTCGGAACTTTTCCCCCACCCTTTCCAGAAAGAATGGCGAAGCGGCTCCGATGAAAGACCTCGATAACGGGAACGCCCCCTACCGAAGCGGCGTAGCGGCCGTCGCCGGCAGGCCGAACGTGGGCAAGTCCACCCTGATCAACGCCCTGATGGGCTGGAAATATTCCATAGTTTCCTCAAAGCCCCAGACGACGAGAAGGTGTACCCGCTACATACTGTCCAGAGAGGGCGGCCAGGTTGTTTTGGTGGACACTCCGGGCTTGCATCGGCCTCTTCACCTTATGGGCCGGGCAATGGAAAACAACCTATTGACGACGCTTTCCCAGGTGGATCTGGTATGCCTCGTTACCGAGGCCACCGA
>DMCT01000137.1:8788-9831 GCA_003446665.1 Synergistaceae bacterium | reverse complement strand
CGGAACGTCTCAGGAAGCTTTACGAGGGCGTCCTGGATATCCGTGAGGAAGTTCTCGTTTCGGCGGAAAAGGGAATTGGTGTGGAGGAGTTTGCCGGCAAGCTCATTGCCATGTTGCCTCCCGGCCCGCCTCTGTATCCGCAGGACGAGGTCGGCGATTTCAGCGAACGATTCCTGGCCGAGGAGATAATAAGAGAGAAGGTCCTCGAACAGACGGAAGAGGAAGTGCCTCATTCGGTAGCTGTAGTCGTTGAAGAATTCAAAAGTCCCGACGAGTACCCCGGGAGGGACACCCTCTTCATACGGGCCGATATTTACGTCGAACGACCCGGCCAGAAGGCCATTCTCATCGGAAAGGGCGGCGGCAAACTGAAAACCATAGGGAAAGCCGCGAGAATGGATCTCGAAAGGCAATTCGGCCACAAGGTCTATCTGGACCTTTGGGTTAAGGTGCGGCCCCGGTGGCGGGAAAACGAAACCATCCTCAAGCGGATGGGCCTTATCCAGTGAGCGGTGAAACCCCGTGGAAGGCGCTCGCAGACAGGGGCTGCTGAAAGAACGCGGCGTAGTCTTAAGGCGCGTTGACACGCCGGAGGGAAACAGGCGTGTGTACCTGTTTCTTGCCCATCAGGGTCCCTTGTGGGCTTCGGCTCCCGGAGCCGCCAGGGGCAAGGTCCGCTTCGGTGGCTCCACCGAGCCCATGGTATGGGGTATCATGCATCTGTACAGGGGGCCCAACAGGTACTACCTGAGGGACGTTGACGTCAGGAAAGATTTCTGGTCCCTGAGGGCACGACCGGGTGCGATGAGAAGGGCCGTGGAGTGGATACGGACAGTGTCGCTTGCCCTTTTGCCCATGCATCCCTGTGACGAATTGTTGCCGATTTTATATTGGTCGCTGTGCTCTCTCGAGGACGAGGCCGTTCCAGGTGTCGTCGCCGAATGGCGTTTCTTTTGGAAATGGCTGCGAGTATGGGGTCTTGCCCCCGACCTGGCGAGGTGCGGTTTTTGCGGCGTTCAGGAAGCCCAATCCTGGATCCTGTC
>DMCT01000137.1:5821-8565 GCA_003446665.1 Synergistaceae bacterium | reverse complement strand
GACGGCCGCATTCGACGAAAAAACGTGGAATCTTTGCAACGAAAGGCTTAAAAGGAGTATTCTGTCCGGTATGTAACCGGATCAAAGCCGAAAAACGCTCTTTTCCACAGGGAGGGATACCATTGAACTTTCAGGACATCATCATTCGGCTGGAGAAGTTCTGGGCCGAGCAAAACTGCGTCATCCAGCAGCCTTACGATATCGAGGTGGGGGCGGGAACCATGAACCCGGCTACTACCCTTCGCGTACTGGGCCCCGAACCCTGGAGGGTGGCCTATGTCGAACCGTCGAGAAGGCCCACCGACGGCCGTTATGGGGAAAACCCCAACAGGCTCCAGCATTATTACCAGTACCAGGTCATCATCCAGCCTTCACCTGACGATATCCAGGACATCTACCTGGCCAGCCTCAAGGCGCTGGGGATAGAGCCGGAAGAGCACGATATCCGGTTTGTCGAGGACGATTGGGAGTCTCCGACCATAGGCGCCTGGGGACTCGGTTGGGAAGTCTGGCTGGACGGGATGGAAATCACCCAGTTCACCTATTTCCAGCAGGTAGGAGGCATAGATATGGCCCCCGTACCGGTGGAACTCACCTACGGCATCGAGAGAATCGCCATGTTCGTCCAGAAAGTGGACAACGTCTACGACCTGACCTGGGTGGGCAATGTCACCTATGGCGACGTGCACCACAGAAGCGAAGTGGAGTTTTCCACCTATAACTTCGAAGTGGCAGATACGGATATGCTGTTTGACCTTTTCTCCAGATATGAAGCCGAAGCCATGCGCTCCCTCGAGGCCGGGCTCGTGCTTCCGGCGTACGATTACGTCCTGAAATGTTCCCACACTTTCAACCTCCTGGACGCCAGAAACGCCATAAGCGTGACGGAAAGGACGGGGTACATATCGAGGGTGCGCAACATAGCCGGCAAATGCTGCAAGGCCTACTGCATGCAGCGCAAGGACCTGGGCTATCCCCTCATGCACAAGTTTGACGATAAGACGGGGAGGCAGACCCGATGACTATGCGCGATTACATACTGGAAATAGGCACCGAGGAGATACCGGCAGCTTTCGCCTCCTGGGCAGTCGACGAGGTGCTTCGCATAGCCGGGGAGGAATTTCGCGCCGCCAGGTTGACCTGCGATTCCATGAAAAGCTATGCTACACCCAGACGTATAGCCCTTTATGTACGCGGCCTCGCCGAAAAACAGGAAGACCTCACGGAAGAACTCAAAGGTCCCACCTGGCAGCAGGCCTTCGACGCCAACGACCATCCAACCAAGGCCGCCAAGGGCTTCGCGAAAAGCAAGAATGTCTCTGTCGACGACCTCGAAAAGAGGAACATAGGCGGAACGGACTTTGCCGTCGCCGTGCTGCGCAAGGAAGGAGAACCAACCGCCAGTGTGCTCCGGGAAATCGCGCCTGCTGTCATACGCAGGCTGGTGTTTCCCAAGAACATGTACTGGGACGACACCTTCATACGGTTCGCCCGGCCCATCCGTTGGATACTTTCCCTTTTCGGGAGCGAAATTGTACCCTTTACATACGGCAACATACAAGCCGGCCGCGTGACGAGGGGACACCGTTTCATGGGCTCCCGTGCCGTGGAGGTCGAAAATGCCGAAGAATATTTCGGAAAGCTCTTCGACAACTTCGTCATCATCGACCCGGGCAAAAGGCGCGAAAAAATGATAGCGGGGATTTCTTCCATAGAAAAGGAGATAGCTGCGAAGGCCCAGCTGGACAGCGACCTGGTGGAAGAAAACCTCTATCTGGTGGAATTTCCGGTACCTTTTGCCGGGAAGTTCGATGAATCCTTCCTGGAGATGCCCGAGGAAGTCCTGACCACCACCATGAAACACCACCAGAGGTACTTCCCGGTGCGGGACGAAAAAAGCGGCGCCCTCAAGCCCTACTTTATCGGCGTCAGCAACAACAGGGCCGCAAACATGGCTGTAGTGCGAGAGGGTAACGAGCGTGTGCTGAAGGCGCGTCTTTCAGACGCGGCCTTTTTCTGGAAGGAAGACCTGCAGGTACCGCTGCACAATCGCGTCGAGAAACTAAAGAACATCGTGCACCAGGAGCAGCTCGGCTCTGTTTACGACAGAACGATCAACATCCAGACCATTGCCGTGGCTTTGTGCGACCAAAACGGCTGGGCTGACATAAGGTCCCTGGCGGAACGTGCGGCGTACCTCTCCAAGGCGGACCTGGCGACGGCCATGGTTTACGAGTTTCCCGAACTTCGGGGCGTCATGGGGCGAGAATACGCCAGAAGAAACGGTGAAGACGAACGCGTGGCCCTTGCGCTTTACGAACAGTACCTGCCGGCCGCCGCCGGTGACGCCACGCCGTCCGATCTGGTCGGGGCCGTGCTGGGTGTCGCCGACAGACTGGACACCATCGCGGGCGGCTTCAAGGCGGGCCTTCAGCCCACCGGATCGCAGGACCCTTACGGAATCAGAAGGGCGGCCAGAACGATAAACGAGATCATCTGGGCGACCGGGATGGATCTTGACCTGGAAGAGGCCGCACGAACCGCGGCCGGCGTTTACCAAATCGACAAAACAGGCGTGGAGGAAATGCTCGATTTTCTTAAACAGCGCCTTCATCATCAGGCAAGGGAAAAAGGCTATCCCCACGACCTTACGTCCCTCGCCCTTTCCGTGACCTGGCGCAGGCCCCTGCAAGTTCTGAAATTTTTGGAAAGTTTCGCCGCGGTACGGGAGGACGAGTGGTTCA
>DMCT01000137.1:0-5527 GCA_003446665.1 Synergistaceae bacterium | reverse complement strand
GAACCCGTCGAAGGGGCTGTGAGAAACTGCGACTGGGAAGAACTGACACGCCTTCTGGCCCGTCTCGAGCCTCACGTGACTGCCTTTTTCGACGACGTGCTGGTCATGACCGACGACGAAAAGCTCAGGCAAAACCGGCTCGCTTTGTTGCAGGAGACGGAAAAACTCTTCGTCTCCGTGGGCGATTTGGGACTTCTAAAAAGATGAGGCGGCGAAGCGCGGGACCAGACAGAAAAAGACAGGAGGAAGCCCCATGGAGATGACCATTTACGTGGTGTCCGACTTTACCGGAGAAACGGCGGAGCACGTCGCCCGGGCGGCTTTCAGCCAGTTCGCCTCCGACGTTATCGACCTGCAGCGCTTTCGCTACATCAACAACAAGGAGCGCGCCCAGGAGGTGCTCGAGCAGGCCGCCGAAGACAAGGCCCTCGTCATATGCACTCTCGTCGACCACGACCTGCGGCGCTGGTTCGTGGAAAAGGCCGCGGCGCAGGGGACCGAAATAGTGGACATACTGGGCCCAATCCTTGATATACTTGAAAAGAGGCTGGGTCACCCACCGCTTGAGACGCCGGGGCTTTTGAGGCGGATGGACGAGGAGTACTTCCGCAGGGTAAAGGCCATCGAGTTCGCCATAAAATGCGATGACGGACGCTGCCCCGAAGAACTGCCCGGTGCGGATGTGGTTATCACAGGGGTTTCGAGGACCAGCAAGACGCCTCTTTCCATGTACCTGGCTCACAGGGGTTTCATGGTGGCAAACATACCACTCATCCCCGAGACGGAGCCGCCCAAACAGCTTTTCAGCGTGCCTCCCGAGAGGATTTTCGGGCTCATGATACAGCCCGAGAAGCTGGTTCAAATCAGGCGGGAGAGGCTTCGTCTTCTCGGGCTCGATGCGGAGGTGTCGAATTACGCACAGTGGGAACGCGTCGAGGAAGAGCTGCAGTTTGCCAGAAACCTCATGCGCAAGATAGGCTGCAGGGTGCTCAACGTGACAAACAGGGCTATCGAGGAAACCGCCCAGGAGATACTGGACTACCTGCGGGCATGACATGACCTTTAACGGGGGTGAAAACATGAGCGAAAAGGCCGGAAACAAAAAATACATCTACAATTTCCGCGAAGGAAGGGCCGACATGAAGGACCTTCTGGGAGGCAAAGGGGCCAACCTGGCCGAGATGCTTAGAATAGGCCTTCCGGTCCCGCCCGGTTTTACCATCACCACGGAAGCGTGTCTCGAGTTTCTTGAAAAGCGTGAAACTTTCCTCGAAAAATTGTGGCCCCATGTGAAAGAGGCCGTCGCCGAAATGGAAAGGGAAACGGGGAAGACCTTCGGGGGTGACAAGAACCCGTTGCTCGTTTCGGTCCGGTCGGGTGCCGCTGTTTCCATGCCCGGCATGATGGACACAATCTTAAACCTCGGGCTCAACGACGAGACAGTCAAGGTCCTGGCTGAAGCCTCGGGCGATGAGCGGTTCGCCTACGACAGCTACCGTCGTTTTATACAGATGTACGCCGACGTGGTTTTGGGGATCGACGGCAGCCTGCTGGACAACGTTATAACCCAGACCAAGCGCAGCCTCGGCGTCAAGTACGACTACGAGGTTACGGCCGAAGCCTGGAAAGAGGTAATAGACAAATTCAAGCGCGTGGTCTCAAAAGAGAAGGAATCAGCTTTCCCTACAGACCCATGGGAACAGCTCAAAAAGGCCGTTGTCGCCGTATTCGACAGCTGGAACACACCCAGGGCCAAGACCTACAGGAAAATCAACCGCATCCCGGACAACCTCGGAACGGCCGTCAACGTGGTGACCATGGTGTTCGGGAACCTGGGCGACGATTGCGGTACCGGAGTTTGTTTCACCAGAAACCCGGCCACGGGCGAGAAGGTCCTCTACGGCGAGTTTCTCACCAACGCCCAGGGTGAGGATGTTGTGGCCGGGATCAGGAACCCCGAGCCCATAGCCGATCTTGAAAAACAGATGCCCGAAGTCTACCGCGAACTCGAGGAAGTGGCCTCTCTCCTGGAAAAGCACTACAAGGACATGCAGGATATCGAGTTCACCATCGAAAAGGGCAAGCTCTACATCCTGCAGACCAGAAGCGCAAAGCGCACGGCGAAAGCCGCCGTAAACGTGGCCGTCGACATGTACGAGGAAGGGCTGATCGACGCTGCTGTCGCCGTATCGAGAGTGACGCCCGACCAGGTGGAGCAGCTTCTTCACAAGCAGGTAGACCCTGAGGCAACCTATGAAGTGCTTGCAAAGGGGCTTCCCGCGTCTCCCGGTGCGGCAGTGGGGGAAGTGGTCTTCGACGCCGACGAGGCGGAGAAGCTCGGCCAGTCCGGTAAAGCAGTCATCCTGGTCCGTCCGGAGACGACTCCCGACGACATCCACGGCCTCTTCGCGGCCCAGGGGGTCTTGACCAGCCGGGGAGGCATGACGAGCCACGCGGCTGTCGTCGCGCGTGGCATAGGCAAACCCTGTGTTTCAGGGTGCGAGGCCGTCCAGATAGACCTTGACGGCCAGTTGATGCGCGTCGGCGAAAAGGTTATACGAAAGGGCGAGATCCTGACCATCGACGGAACCAGGGGCGAGGTCATCGAGGGCGAAGTCCCGCTCGTGCAGCCTTCGTTTTCGCAAGAGTTCAGGGAACTTCTGGACCTGGCGGATACGATTTCCGACCTCGAGGTCTGGACGAACGCCGACACTCCGGAGGACGCCAGGAAGGCTCGCGGTTTCGGCGCGAAGGGTATAGGCCTTTGCAGGACCGAGCACATGTTCATGGAAGCCGGCAGGCTTCCCGTCATGCAGGAAATGATCATGGCCGACAGCAAAAACGCGCGCATCGAGGCGCTTGATAAGCTCAAGGTCATGCAGAAAGAGGATTTTCGTGGCATTTTCAAGGCCATGGAAGGGCTTCCCGTGACAATACGCCTGCTGGACCCGCCGCTTCACGAATTCTTGCCCAACGAGGAAGAGCTGCGGGAAAAAATAGCCAGACTAGAACGGGAAGGCAAGAAGGACACTCCCGAATACGAAAAGTCAAAAGCCACACTGAAGAGGGCCCTCTCGCTGCGGGAGAACAATCCCATGCTGGGTTTCAGGGGATGCCGCCTCGGGATGATTTATCCTGAAATCTACGAAATGCAGATAGCGGCGATTCTGGAAGCGGCCTGCGAGCTGGCCGCAGAGGGCAAAAAGGTCATACCCGATATCATGATGCCCCTGGTCGGGACTCAGGAAGAGATGAGGCGACTCAAGACCATGGTGGACAGGGTTGCGGAAAAAGTGTTCAAGGAATGCGGCACCTCCGTCGAATACCTTGTAGGAACCATGATAGAGCTCCCGCGGGCCGCACTGGTGGCGGGGCCGATTGCCGAGTACGCCGAGTTTTTCAGCTTCGGCACCAACGACCTTACCCAGACGACATTTGGGTATTCACGAGACGACGCGGAGGGCAAATTTCTCGCCCAATACGTAACGGACGGGATCCTCGCCGACAACCCATTCCACGTCCTTGACAGGGAGGGTGTTGGACGGCTCATGAAGATAGCGGTCTCGGACGGTAGAGCCACAAGAAAGGACATACAGATCGGCATCTGCGGGGAACACGGGGGCAACCCGCCCAGCATTGCCTTTTGTCACAAGCTGGGCCTTAAATACGTCAGCTGCTCCCCCTACCGTGTGCCCGTGGCCAGGCTCGCGGCGGCACAGGCGAAACTGGGCCTGATAGGCTGATAGACCGGCCCTGGTCTCGCCTCAGTTGCTTAACCCGTACTGCTTCAGTAGTTCCTGGAAACGCTGTTCCACCTCTTCGGGAGTGCGTTCCTTCGGTTTTGAAGACGCACCTGAAGCCTTGGGGAGAGGAACCGCCGCTTTTTTCGGGCTTTCGACCGGAGCCGGAGTTCTTTCCGGCTCCGGTTTTTGCACTTGCGTGTAAACGGGCGGAACCACTTCTTTCCGAGCTATCCCGAAATCTTCCGGGAGAGTCATGCTGTATACAGGAAGTCGAGCCGAAGCCACCGCCAGCACCTCCTGGTCCCTGGGCGAAAGACGAAGCAACGGCGCCCTCTCATCGGAAAAGGCCATCGCCCAGTTGCCTCCGTGAAGGGGGCAAAAAGCCCGTGGGGCAGTTCCGTCGGGAAGGTATATTTCCACTGAAGGGCAATTGGACGTCGACAGAAAACCTGATTCAGAACATACTGCCACTTTATCCATAATCACGCTCGTGGGGGCAAACTGCTGACGTACAGGCAGCCTGGTTATGGCCTTTTCCACAAAGTCCTTCCAGACCGGCGCCGCAACGACCCCGCCCGTTCCCGGGTGCCCCAGGCTCTTGTTATCGTCGTTTCCTGCATAAACAACCGCTACGAGCCCGGGCAATCCTCCTGCGAACCACGCATCGGTGTATTCGTTGGTCGTTCCCGTTTTTCCAAAAGTTTCATAACCTTGTATGGCCGCTCTTCTTCCCGTCCCGGCCCTTACCACGTTTTCGAGCACCGACCGTATGGACGTCACGAGTTCAGGCTCTACGGCAGGGACAGGTTCCGGTCCTCTCTGCTCCAGTATCTCTCCGGCTGCCGTGGTTACCCGTTTGATCCCGTAGGGGCGAATGCGATACCCGCCATTGGCGAAAACGCTATAGGCTGCCGCCATTTCAAGTGGAGTAACGCTCGCCGAACCCAGTGACAGGGAGAGATCAGCCGGCAGGTGAGGTGAAGTGAACCCCACGTCTCTTGCCAGGTTGAGTATCTTGTCTATACCTGTCATGTGCCCGACCCTGACTGCGACGGTATTGTAGGAATGCGTCAGTGCCTCGAGAATGGTTACTTCGCCATGGTACTTGTCGCCGTAGTTGCCGGGTTCCCACATGTCCCTGTTGCCGCTTTCGTCCACTCCGTTATCGTATGAAACGGGCGCGTCGAACACGTGATCCACTGGCCTTATTTTCTCGCGAAGCGCGGTGGTGTATACGAAGGGTTTGAAAGCAGACCCCGGTTGCCTGAAAGCCTGGGTCGCCCTGTTGAATTTGCTCTTTTCGAAATCCTTGCCTCCCACCAGGGCGAGTATTTCTCCCGTAGAAGGTTCCAGGGCGACGATGGCGCCCTCGCTTTTCAGATTTTGAATGGCCTCCTCGGCGAAGGTCTGGACGTCGATGTCTATGGTGGTATAGACTCTCAGGCCTCCGCGGTAGACCATGTCGCTGCCGTATTTCGGGAGAAGATGGTCGAACAGAAGGTAGGAGATGAAATAGGGCGCTCTGTCAAACATGAGAGCGGGTTTTTCGAGATTCTGGAAATCGAGCTCGATTCTGGACGCCTTCTCCGCTTCTTCAGCTGAGATGTAACCGTCCTCACGCATGCGGGCAAGCACGTACTGTTGGCGTGACGCCGCACGGTCGGTATGGCGTTTCGGGGTGTAATACTCCGGGGCCTTTATAATGCCCGCCAGAAGGGTCGCTTCCGAGATGGTCAAATCGGCCGGCTCCTTGTTGAAATAAAGCTGTGCCGCCGCATGTATGC
>DMCT01000102.1 GCA_003446665.1 Synergistaceae bacterium | reverse complement strand
CGATGCCCTAGAGCCCGCGAAACGAAATTCCGTAAGCCCTCTCGCAATATTCGCGAACAACCCTGTGGGTGTTGAAATAGCTTCCGTTTAAGGCTATGGCGTAGCGCATCATGAACATCCATTGTTCGCGATTTTGATAGTAGGCAGGGATGACAACGTTTTCGAGCTTGTTATAAAGATCGTCGGCATCACTATCGGGATCATCCTGCCCGTTTTCGTCGGACAAAGCTCCGATGGACCAGCCCGTGACGCCTTCGACCCAGCCTTCTATCCACCAGCCATCCAAAACCGAAAAGCTGGGAACGCCGTTGGCCGCGCATTTCATGCCGCTTGTGCCGGAGGCTTCCATAGGCCGGATGGGGTTATTCAGCCACAGGTCGACGCCCTGGACAAGCAACGCGCCAAGTTCCATTCCGTAATCTTCCAAAAAGACGATAGGGAGGTCCGTTCCGACCATGTTCTGGGCCTCGCATAACAGTCGCGAGACCATGGCCTTTCCTCCTTCGTCTTGAGGGTGGGCCTTGCCAGAGAAGACGAACTGCACCTTGCCTGACCCGATTTCGACCAGTCTTTTCACGTCTTTCAGTATCAGGTCGGCCCTTTTATACTGGGCAGCCCTCCGAGCAAAGCCTATGGTAAGCCTGTCGGGGTCCAGAATTCGTCCTGTCCGTCCGCGGACCTCGTCCAGGAGGCGGCGTTTAGCCTTCTGGTGCGCTTGCCAGATATCTTTGGGAGGGATATTCATCGCATAAACCAGGCGCTCCGGGGCGTTTCGCCATCCGGTTATGTGTCTGTCGAAAAGGTCGGCCATTTCGGGGCTTACCCAGGTGTCGGTGTGAATGCCGTTGGTTATGCAGTCCACATCGTTTCGGAGGTACATTCCGCGGCTCACTTCTGCGTGTTTTTTCGAGACGCCGTTGACATAACGGCTGTATCTCAAGGCGATGTCGGTCATGGAAACGCTGTCGGTGGGCATCATTCGTCTCAGGCGTCTTGCCATTGAGGGGTTCATGGTGCTATTGATGAGATCCCAGCTGAAATAGTCGTGTCCCGCTGACACGGGAGTGTGGGTGGTAAAAACGCCCTGTTCGCGTATGCGTTCATAACTCTCGTATCCCTGTTCCCTCAACAGCTCCAGGAGCAGAAACGCCGCATGGCCCTCGTTGAGGTGAAACTTTTCGATGTTGGCGTACCCGAGATCCCTCAGCATACGCAAGCCGCCGGAGCCGAGGACGATTTCCTGGCAAAGGCGGTATCGAATGTCACCGCCGTAGAGGTACCACGAAAGCTGCCTGTCCTGCGGAGCATTGGTCTCCACGTCTGTGTCGAGGAAATAAACGGGCACCACGAACTCGTCCTTTCCCTCGATCTCAAGGCTCCAGGCCCTGACTTTTACTTCTCGTCCCTCAATGATGACCGTAACCTCGTTCGGCAGAAGCGTGAGTTCGTCCGCCGGATTCCAGTCGACCGGTTCTTCTTTTTGACGGCAGTCGGAAAAGGTCTGCCTGAAATAACCCTTCCTGTAAAGCAAAGTGACCCCTGCCATGGGCACCCCCAGGTCCGCCGCGCTCTTGAGTATGTCGCCGGCAAGCACGCCCAAGCCTCCCGCATAGGTGGGGATGCTCTGCTTGATGCCTACTTCCATTGAAAAGTATGCAACAGTCCTGAAGGCGGGGTCCTGTTCCATCATGTATCGCAGGGATCTGGAAATGTCATTTCCGTAAATCATATTTGCCATATGTTATTCTCCTTTTCTCCGATTCGCTGTTTCTTTCGAAACCGATTATCTCATAAGCCGGGCGCTTTTCTGCCAGTCAGTTCCGCAAGGTCCAGTATTAAAGAAGCGAGGTTGTCTGACAGGCTCCCGGAAGGCACCCTCCACCTCCAGTTTCCCCTTGTCGTCGATGGGGTGTTGATCCTGGCTTCGGCACCAAGTCCCAGAAGGTCTTGAAGCGGGATGATCGACACTCTGGCGACGGACTGGAAAGCCATCCTGACTAGGTCACGGTGGACCCTTTCGCTCGTTGGCTTGTGCCCCAGGTAGCGCTCCAGGAGTAATTTCCCCTTTAAGTCGAGTTCATTTTCGAACCAGCCCCGGGCTGTGTTGTTGTCGTGGGTGCCGGTGTAGACGAAGTCCTCCCGGTTGTGATTGTGAGGAGCATAGGGGTTTTCGGCGAAATTGTCCCCGAAGGCGAAAAGTAGAACGAGCATGCCAGGCAAGTTGAATTCACGCATTATTTCCGTCACTTCGGGCGTTATGGTACCGAGGTTTTCCGCCAGGAGGGGGAGACCGGGGAAATATTTTTCCAGCGCATGGAAGAAATCCCTGCCCGGTCCCTTTTCCCAATGTCCATATGCCGCGGTCTTCGACCCTGCGGGTACGGCCCAATAATCGATGAATCCTCTGAAATGGTCGATTCTCACCAAATCATAAAGTCTCAGGTTATGACTGATACGTTCAACCCACCAAGAGTAGTCCCTGTCCTTCAGTTCGTTCCACCGGTAGACGGGGTTGCCCCATAATTGGCCTGTTGCGCTGAAGTAATCCGGCGGGACTCCGGCGCTTTCAAGGGGTGAACCCTCTGCGTCGAGGTGAAAAAAAGACCTGTTAGCCCATACATCGGACGAGTCTTCCGACACGTAAAATGGCATGTCGCCAATGAGCCCGATGCCTGCATCGGTGCAGTGTTCACGCAGTTTATCCCATTGGCGGAAAAAAAGGAACTGAAGAAATTCCTGAAAAGTAGTTTCCTCGGAAAGTTCTGCTCTGGCACTCTTTAATGCCCCTTCGTCCCTGTCCCTTAACTCTTTTGGCCAGTGGCGCCAGCCGGTGTGCCCGAGCCGTTGTCTCAGCGCAGAAAAGAGGGCGTAATCTTCTAGCCAGACAGCGTGTTCCAGGCGGAAGGACTCGAAGGCCTCTTCTTCCTCCCTGCATGGGGGAAAATTATCCCACGAAAGCTTGAATATATTTTCTTTCACTTGCCTTGCCGCAGAGTAATCGCACAATGTGTATTGTTTTTCGCTTTTAAAATGGGCGAGTTCCTCTTTTTTTAGATAACCCCTTTCGGCGAGCTTTTCCGGGTTTACGAGGAGCGGATTCCCTGCGAAAGCGGAAGGGCTGCTGTAGGGGGAATTATCCATGGCCGGGTCGGTAGGTCCGACAGGAAGTATTTGCCACCAGGTCTGTCCGGATTTTTTCAAAAAGTCCGCGAATTTCAACGCCTCTTCGCCAAGGTCGCCTGCAGGCCAGGCGCCGGGAAGGGACGTTATCGGCAGCAGTGTGCCCGAAGAACGGGGCAGGTCCATTTTATCTCTCTCCTTTACTCAGGATTTTCATGAGGCGGGGCAGCCACCCTCGGCGGACCTTGATGGCGTTTCTGATCTTTGAAAGCTGGTGTTTTGCTTCCTTCACGCCTTCTTCCACGAAGCGGTCGCACTCCGTGAAACAGCTCCAGTGACAGTCAGCTACGTCGGGGTGAATTATCACGTCGGCCTTCTCCAGTTCCAGGCGGGACAGTTGCAGCCCACGTATAAGATCGCACCTTTGCATGATACTGATGATGCTTCTGTCCTCCAGTGGAGACAGGATGGTTGGATCCGCCGAAACGGCTATGACGATGTCAGCGCCCATGGAACGCACGAACTCGACAGGGACCGGCCTTGTTACTGCTCCGTCGGCAACGAGTCGCTTCCCGTCCACTTCGGGCGGGAAGAAGGCCGGAATCAGGGCGCTCCTACGAACGGCACGCCTGATGCTGCCCTCGCGGATTAACAGGGCCTCTCCCGAGTTGAGGTCTGTGGCCACGGCTCCAAAGGAAATTTGAGTATCTTCTATGAGGCCGTCGTCCAAAAGATAGCGAATTGCACTATCCAGGGCGTCGGGTTTCAAAATGGACGACCTTGACCCTATCGAGCTTATGTAGATTCTTCTTGCGATAGTCCTGGCAAAGCGCTGCAGAGTGGGGAGATCGTCTTCTTCGGCGCCAGAGATGTTTTTAAGCCCTGGTATCTCGTAATCCAGGGAACGCAGGTAAGACCTTATGCGCTCCGTTATCGCTTCGATATCGGGAGTCTGGGCGTAGACGGCGCCTATCATGGCTCCAATGGATGTCCCTGCGATCATGTTGACGGGAATGTCTTCTTCCTCCAGTACCTTTAGCACTCCAAGGTGCGCAAGGCCTCTTGCTCCTCCGCCCCCCAGGGCCAACCCAACCTGGACCGTAGTGATCGCCTCCTCCTGGGGGAACATGCCCCTTTGTGGCAACTCTATCACAGTTTAGGTATTGTAGCGGTAAGCCTCGTTGTTTTCTGAGGTTACATTCAGTAGACTGGGTCCTGAAATGGGGTGATTAATCTGGACGTGGTTATGACAATGTTAATGTTCATCGTGGGGTATATCGTGGCTAATTTTATTTTGACCCGGTTGCACGGTCGGACAGCGCTGAACCCCGTCCTTTCGGTCGGCCTGAGTCTGGTTGTACTCGTTCTTTTCACCTATCTTGCCACATATTACAAGCCGGAAGGCCTCTCGAAAGAAGAATTAGCCAGTGCCCTTAGTTCCATGAGATACAGAAGGACGGGGCTCATTGCAGGAGAGGCCGCCGGATTGGGAACGTATTTTTTCAAATTGCGAAAAGCCCGCGGCTCAAGTCCCTCCTAGGGTACCGACGCCCCTGCCCGGACAAAAGGGACAGGAGTAATACGCGGTGGAAACATCTGGTCCAGGGTGACAAATATATAGCCTTCCGAAAGGAGTCTTTCGATGATTATTGGAAGAGCTTCCAGGGTGACGGCGCCTCCATCGTGAAGTAGCACTATGGCGCCGGGGGTTACGCGCCGCAGGATAAGCTCGGCCAACTGGCCGGGTTCTTTCGGAGGTACGTCGTAGCCGTTTATCGTCCACAGGACGGCCAAAAGATCCTGATCCGCGGCGGTCTCCACCACGTCAGGGTTCCATCTTCCCCCGGGCGGTCGGAAAAAACGTGGACGCTGTCCTGTCAGAGCTTCCACAACCTGATTGCAGAATTTTATTTCTTCTGATTGTTCCTCCCGGGAAAGGGAAGTCATGTCCGGATGAGACCAGGAGTGATTGGCGATACAGTGCCCCTCTTTATGAATTTTCTGAAGAAGAAGGGGGTTTTCCGCTACGCAGCGCCCCACCACAAAAAAACTGGCCTTGATGTTCCATTCGCGGAGTGTTTCGAGGAGGTCTGGCGTGTGCCACTTGTGAGGCCCGTCGTCGAAGGTTAGTGCCACCGCACGTATGGAGTCGGATCCCTGTGTCAGGGGTTTCGTCTCCTGGGCAATGGAGCTTCCGGCCAAGGCATAAAGACAAAAAAAGAAAAATGCCGCAACGAGTGGTTTTGCCTTTATTTTTGGACCTTGAGTGAAATTGTTTAGTGTAATCTTTACGGTTGCAGCCAAACAGTGCGTGGTGTAAAAACGTTTCCTGGATTTCTGCATGAAGTTCGCCGCCTCCTTGCCGCAAAAAAGATAAATCCTTTTCGGCTTTCACGGTTTGAGAAAAAATCCCACGCCGGGCAATACCTGGATACATCGTCGGGGTAACGATAAAACGGCCGATTTTTGCTCCCGTGATTTCTATTGTCCGATATTACAAGCCGAAAGGCTATAAAATCGGGATAAACTTGTGGCTCTATGCCCAATACGCAAGCCCATCGCGGGTAAACAGGAGTAAATGGGAATATTCGGCAGTAAGAAAGAGAAAAAATTGTAAAAAAAGGAATAATAACACGAAAAAAGTCAAAAACAAGGCATAAAACTGACTATTGCTGACTATACAGTTTGACCAACCCTAACCTTATTCCTATAATCTGGACAGAAACAATAAAAGAAGACTTATTGAAATTTTCCGTAAGGGAGGCGGGATGTCATGAATGGACGTACGTTGATGCCTTTTGGTAATACCGGCAGGACAATTTTTGACGACATGGACGAGATGTTCAGGGGGTTCACCGATGCGCTCAGGCCTATGGCTCGCCGCTTCGCACCCGTGGAGATGTACGAGGAAAATGACGAAATAGTGGTACAAGTCGATGCGCCTGGCATTGATCCTTCGAATATGGAGATAAAAACCTTCCCCGACAGGGTGACTTTCCAGTCCAAGGAAGA
>DMCT01000098.1 GCA_003446665.1 Synergistaceae bacterium | reverse complement strand
GTTTCGGCAATGCGAGACGCGCCTTCAGCAAGTACCTCAGGCTCTTTTACCAGTCCAATCCGCACGAACCCGGTCCCCTTCCTTCCAAAGGAACGGCCCGGGGTCACCACTACGCCTGCCTCCTTGATGCAGAATTCGGCAAAAGCCATATCATCCGTGCAGCCGGGCACCTTGGCCCAAATGAACATGCTGCCCCGGGGAGGAGTGACGACCCAGCCCTTTTCCGCCGCCGCACCTAAAAAGGCGTCCCGCCTGGCCTGGTACATGGCCCTGGTCCTGGCTATCATCTCGTCCCTGTCGGGGTGGGTCAGCGCACATATGGCGGCCTTCTGTACGGGTTTGTAAAGACCGTAATCGATGTTGCTTTTCAGCCTTCCCAGGGCCTCCAGAAAAACTTTGTTCCCTACGGCAAAACCGATACGCATCCCGGCCATGTTGAAGGTCTTCGAGAAAGAGTTGACCTCTACCGCTACCTCACGGGCGCCTTCGATCTCGAGAACGCTCGGCGGCCTGAAGCCGTCGTAAGCCAGTTCGCAGTAAGCGTTGTCATAGAGGAGCCATATGTCGTTTTCCCTGCAGAAGGTCACGGCCTTTTCAAGGACATCCTTCTCCGCTGCCACACCAAGGGGGTTGTTGGGGTAATTAAGCACCATAAACCGCGCCTTGGCTGCCACGTCTTCGGGTATCCGGGCAAAATCCGGCAAGAACCCGTTATCCTCCTCCAGTGGCAGGTACCATGCAGAACCATCCACCATGGTAGGCATGTAATGATAGATGGGATATCCCGGGTCGGGGAGAATGCACAGGTCGCCGCTTTCCATGGCAACCAGGGGGAAATGAGCAAAACCTTCCTGGGACCCCCAAAGCGGAACGACCTCGCACTTAGGGTCCAGGGAAACTCCAAAACGTTCCCCATACCATTTCGCTATAGCTTTGGGAAGCTCAGGGTCTATGAAAGGATATTCATAGGAGCAATGCTCCTTCGCCGATTCGAGTGCGGCCTCCAGTATGGGTCCCTCGGGGCATCTGTTCGGGCTTCCTATTCCCAGGTTGATGATTTCCTTGCCTGCCTTTTGCGCCTCGGCTATCCAACCCTGCAGGAGGCTGAAGACCCCTTCTTCTCCCTCGCGTACGCGGTTTGCTATGTAAGGCATTTATCCTTATCCTCCTTTTTGGGAAATATTATCATTTCCCCTTGTTGTTTAATTCTTCCAGCGGCTTAACGCCATCCTTTCAAACCTCGCCTTTCCACGAAGCCTCTTCATTATATTTGCCATAATTCAGAGTAACATCCGAAAACCCTTTTGCCCATAGCATTTTTACAATTCTTATACAGGAGTCCTCTCCTCTCATCGTTTTATCAGAACGCCGTATCGCGTTCGAGCTCTTCGAGACCCCAGTCGTTTATCTCGTCTCAGGAGCCAATTTTTTCCTTGACAGCTCCTTCAATGCACGCTATAAATACACCAATCTCCCGGAAACGGGAAAGACAGGACGGTAGAAATCAATGGATACTGAACTCCGGCGCGTATTGCGCTCCAACGTAAACTGCTTCTTTTTTACCAACGCGGGTCCTCCCCCTACGGGCCGGCGTTGATACGCGCTGGACCGTAAGCGGGAACAGGGCCCCCACAGAAAGCTGTGGGGGCTTTTTTTATGGGCCAAAAGCCCCCAAAAGGAGGAGAAGAAGATGAGAAAAGACACTCGGAAAACGCAGGAGGAGCTTTTAAAGACGCTCGTGAGGCGAGTCTGGACAAGGGTTTCGTATTACAGGGCAAAGATGGAAGACCTTGGGGTAACCCCGGAAGGTATCCGTACTCTGGATGACGTTCATCTGCTTCCTTTTACCACCAAGGACGATCTGAGAGACACCTACCCCACCGGGCTTCTGGCCTGCGACCACGAAGATGTCGTACGGTACCACGCCTCTTCAGGAACCACAGGCAAACCCACAGTAGTGGCCTATACGAAAGAAGATCTGCGCCTCTGGAGCCAGGCTCTTGCGTCCTGTCTTGAGATGGCGGGGGTCACGTCCAGTGACGTCGTCCAGAATGCGTACGGGTACGGCCTCTTCACTGGAGGGCTCGGGTTACATGCCGGGGCAGAGGCACTCGGCGCGGCCGTTGTTCCCACGTCGGGCGGATTCTCTCAAAGGCAAATACTTTTAATGAAAGACCTCGGGACCACCGTACTGGCATGTACGCCTTCATACGCCTTGAAACTTTCCGAAATGCTTCCTGAAGACGGCGAAAAACTCCGGCTAAAAATCGGAATATTCGGTGCCGAACCCTGGTCAGAGGCGCTCCGTCGGACCCTGGAGGAGCGTCTTGGCATAACCGCTCTGGACATCTACGGCCTGTCTGAAATCATGGGACCCGGCGTCGCAATGGAATGCCCGCGTAAAGACGGCCTTCATCTCGTTGACGACCTTTTTCTTGCGGAAATCGTAGACCCGGAAACAGGGAAGCCCCTACCCGAAGGGGAAGAAGGCGAGCTGGTAATCACCACGCTCAGGAAAGAAGCCCTTCCGCTGATACGTTACAGGACTCGCGACGTGACCCGGATCATACCCGGGGATTGCGGCTGCGGCTCTTCTCGCACCAGGATCGCCAGGATCCGCGGGCGTTCCGACGAGATGCTCATAATAAGGGGTGTCAACGTATTCCCCTCCCAGGTTGAAACTGCCCTGGGACGCGTTACGGGCCTTTCGCATCATTACTACCTGGAAGTTTCGGGTGAGGAAGGCCGTCAGGATCTTCACGTCGTCGTCGAAAGCCTGCAGGACCTTACTGACGAAGCTTTTGACAGGATCCGAGACAAAGCAGCAGGCGAAATCCACAGCCTGTTGGGAATACGTTCGGAGCTCCACCTGCTGCCCCCGGGCAGCCTGGAGCGTTC
>DMCT01000125.1 GCA_003446665.1 Synergistaceae bacterium | reverse complement strand
AGTATTGCCGCCTCGTCGCAGGTCGAGGTTTCGGTTTCGAGCCCCTTCAGGGGTATTTCGTATTTTCTTGCCATGGCGAGTGTCTCATGGGTGGGAAGCGGCTCTGCTCCGGCATCGGAATATTTCGTCCCTGTTCCGGTGCCGATGGGAAGGGAAAGAATTTTCTGTTTCAGTTTTTCGGCTTTCGAGAATAAAGCAATGGTAGCGAGGACCGTTTCGGGAGCTGCTTCAGGTTTTTTCCCCGCGGCAAGACGGTAGTCCATAAATTCCAGGATCAGTTCCCTCACCCTGTTTATCCATTCCTGTGAAAGGTCCCCAAAGCTTGCAAGAATGCCTTCTATCTCTTCCCTGTCGATAAATTCCGGAGTAAAAGGATCCCTTTCAGCCCGGACCTCTATGGAGGTGTCGAACAAGCCTCCCTGAAATCTTTCGTAGACAAAGCGAACCCTGCCTCCAGACGGAAGGGATATCTCATCTGCTTCGGTTCTTTCTCTTTTTTCTGAAAGTGCTTCCAGAAGCCCGGCCAAAGCCAGGGAGGAAATACCGCACTGGGGATCAATCAGGATCACTTGAGTTCACCTCCAGAAAACGGTCCATTTTGCCTCTTTTCAGGCCTTCAATGTCCAGAGAGACGACCGGAAAGCCCACTTTGCTGACGAGCCTGACAAGCTCCTCACGCCTTTCCCATGCTTTTCCCATTTGCGAAGGGTCTATTTCAAGCATAGCCATGCCGGGAGGAAAAAAGCGGACCCGGAAATTGGAGAAACCCATGGAAGCCAATATAGTTTCCGCCTCCTGGAGCCGACCTATCCATTTGAATTGTAGTGGAATGCCTGTGGGAAATCGTGTAGCCATGCATGGAGCCGGCGGTTTTTCCGCACAGGGAAGCTGTGCCTCCCGGGCTATTGTCCGGATTTCATCCTTCGAAAGGCCCGCTTCCGCCAGAGGGTGCCTGATGCCGTCTTCGTCTGCCGCACGCAGCCCCGGGCGCCTTTCCGAGGTCTCGTCTGCCTGCACTCCATCGGCTACGATGGAACAACCGTTTTTACGCGCCCAGGAAAGCGCGTGCC
Source organism: Synergistaceae bacterium (assembly GCA_003446665.1). GTDB lineage: Bacteria > Synergistota > Synergistia > Synergistales > Thermovirgaceae > UBA1876. The sequence goes on along the minus strand of DMCT01000125.1, from coordinate 12,572 downwards.
TCTGGAGGGTTTTTCTGCACCAATAGCAACGGTCGGGACCGTTGTCTTTAACCTCGCCGCAGTCCGATATGTCCACATCCATGACAGTGTGTCGTAATCCGAGGTGTGCCGAAAGCTTTTCAGCCGCCTCTATTTCCTCCTCGTTTACCAGGAGTGTCCTGAAGGTTAAGGTGCGTACCGAACCGTCTGACCCCTGTGCGGCAAGAAGCGCCAAAACGGAGCTGTCTACGCCCCCGGAGAGCAGAAGTACAGAATTTCTATTTTTATTAAAAAAACTTCTCACGGCATTTGCTTTTTCGATCACCAGAATATCTTTCCTTTCCGGGTAAAAGTGTTTTCAAGGGAAACAATAACACAATAGGACCTTCAGGCGGGAATGATATTCTGATTTTTCGGGTGCGGCTTTACCTGAAAAAACAGCTTCCTGTATGTTAGACTCTCATCCAGCACAGGCGCAATGCGAAAAATTATAGTTTGTGATTTTGAAGAACTGTACCTAAAAAGGGGTGACTATCAGGGTGGACGAACGGGAACTACGGCTTCTTGTAGAAAAACTCGTGAACCGAGAGATCTCCGTTGAAAGTTTTGTGGATTCAATGAAAAGCCTGCCCTTCAGGGATCTTGGTGAAGTCAAGTTCGATACCCACAGGGCACTCAGAAGAGGTTTCCCGGAAATTGTATATTGCCCAGGGAAAAGAGATGAACAGCTGGATGCCATTGCCTGTATGCTTTCAGAAATGAAGGGAAACGCCTTGTTTTCCAGGATGACGGAAAAACAATTCACCAGAGCGGCAAAGATTCTTCCCGATCTTGAATATCTCGAGACCCCGAGGCTTGGCAGGCTATGGCGGGACAGGGATTCCCTCAGGCGCGGAAAGGTTCTCGTAGTAACCGGAGGAAGCAGCGACGTCCCTGTTGCGGAAGAAGCGGCGGTGACGGCAGAGACAATGGGGTGTATCGTAAAAAGGTTGTTCGATGTAGGTATAGCAGGGCTTCACCGTCTTTTGGCAAGTTTCGACGAACTTCGCAAAGCCGAAGCCATAATCGCGGTGGCCGGCATGGACGGGGCCTTGCCGGGGGTGGTGGCCGGTATGACCGATTGCCCGGTCATAGGATTGCCGACCAGCGTAGGATATGGTGCAGCCCTTGCCGGTTTTGGCCCTCTTTTGACGATGCTCAACTCGTGTGCTCTGGGGGTTACCGTGGTAAATGTGGACAATGGTATCGGCGCTGGTTATGCCGCCGCTGTGATGACTGGACGGAAAAAAACCGAAGGTCCTGAAGAAAAGGGGAAACCATGAAACGGATCCTGTACCTGAATTGTTTTTCCGGCATCAGCGGGGACATGTTGCTCGGTGCCTTGCTCGATCTTCTGCGGGAAGAGGATTTGAATCCTTTCATAAAAGGCCTGGCGCTGGGAAATTTCGAGGTGATGGTGCGAAGGTCCTCTAAAAAGGGAATCTCCGGGCTGGACGTAAAAGTGAGAGCCCATGAAGGTCACAGCCACAGGGGGCTCGGAGAAATAGAAAAAATAATTGAAAGTAGCGCCTTGAGTCCATTCGTCAGGGAAAAATCGCTCGAAGCCTTCCGGCTGCTCGCGACCGCAGAAGCCGCAGTCCACGGTAAAGAGCCTGAAGAAGTGCATTTCCATGAAGTAGGTGCCGTAGATTCGATAATAGACATAGTAGGTACCTGCGCTCTAATAGAGGCTATAAATCCCGACAGGGTCGTTTCTTCAGCCGTCAACGTTGGATCGGGAATTCTACGGTGCGCTCACGGAGAATTGCCGGTTCCCGCTCCAGCTACGCTTAAACTGCTTGAAGGTGTACCAGTCTTTGTTAAAGGCGAACCCTTCGAGCGTGCAACACCCACGGGTATCACCCTGTTGAGAGCCTTTCACGTGGAATTTGAAGAAATGCCTTCAGGTATAATCGAACGTGTGGGATATGGCCTGGGTGACCGTGATTCCGACCTGCCTAATCTTTTGCAGGCCGTCCTTTTAAGGGGGAAATAACTTCCCAAAATGCCGCTATCCGGGTTTTCTCTTGGGAGCAATGGTAAACAACTTGCGAATGAAGAGGAGGAACAGTTATGAAAAAAATACTTCTCCAACTTGATACGGATGTCCATCCCAGCGTTTTTGACGCCGTAACAGCCTACGACGGTGGCGCGGACGTAGTTTTACAGTACGGTTCCATCACTCCGGAAAACGCCATTCCCCTGCTTCACGGCGTCATGTTTACGAGGGGGGGCGAGGGCATTAAAAACAGCGCCGTTTTTATCGGCGGGTCCGATGTGACAAAAGGGGAGATCCTTCTAGATACCGTCAAATCTAACTTCTTCGGTAAAAGCAGAAATTCCGTAATGCACGATTCAAACGGGTGCAACACGACGGCGGCGGCCGCGGTGGCGAAATTGTCTAGTGCAATTGACCTCAAGGGGAAAAAAGCCGTAGTCCTCGCCGGTACAGGCCCGGTCGGACTTCGAGCCGCGTTGTTTTTGTCAGATGAGGGCGCATCGGTAACGGTAACTTCGAGAAGGCTGGAAAAAGCAAAGAAAGCCTGTGGGTACCTGGAAACGCGTTTTGGCGTAAAAGCGGAAGCAGGCGAAGTCCATGACGAGAATTCCACGCGAAAAATCCTTGAAGGAGCCTCGGTTGTGCTCTGCACTGGAGCGGCGGGGACCATGCTGCTTCCCGAAGCAATCTGGAAAGGCCATGAAACTCTTGAGGTGCTGGCCGATTTGAATGCCGTACCGCCATACGGGATTGAAAACATTGGAGCCCGATGGGATGGTGAAAACGTAGGCGGCCAAATTATCTTCGGCCCGCTTGGGATAGGAAGGCTCAAGCTCAAGGCTCAAAGAACCTGTGTTGGCCGCTTGTTCGAAACGAACGATTTGGTCCTTGATGCCAGGGAGATCTACAAAATTGTAAAGAAGATGCAGTAATAAGTTTTACCTGGCAGAAGCAAGGCCTTTAAAAAAGATATAGATTCGATAACGAAGGTTTGCCCGGGAGGCACTTAAATGGCCAGCGACAATCGACACCAAAACTCCTTATTTGTCCTTTTGAAGACGAGCCCGACGGGAGGGAGAGACGGCCTCCTCTTGGCCCTTCAGTACCTGCAGGTGAGGGCGCTGCTTGCAGCAGTGTCTTCTTTTTACGAGATTACGGTTGATACCAGCGAAGGGGAAAGCGGTGCCCTGCTCCTTGTTTGTTGTCTTCAAAGTGATCTGCCGGCGGGCGATTTTGAGAAATTCATCAATTCCGTAGAAGAACGCATGCGCATAGAAAGTGCGTCAAGAGGTAATTTCGGGCCTGTTCAGGTAAACATTTTGTTTCACGAAAACCCGGACGGAGATATTTCAGGCGCTTTTAAAAAGAGCATAAAACTTGAAGCAGGGTCCCCTTTATGGATTCCCCTTGAAGAGATCACAGGCCGATCCGTTCCGCCGGGTTTTTCTGGCAGGTCTGTAATGGATCTGGCCACAACCGTTGATAAAGGCAAGATCAGGAAAATCCGGCATGACGATCCCGGCTTTCCTATAGAGCGCGATGTCCAACAAGGTAAACCAAGGGTTTCGCTGGATTTGAGCCGTGTCGGCGTGACCAACCTGGAGAGGATAATACGTCTTGTCAGAAACGGACACAGATCATTGTTTTACGCCCAGATGGACCTTTTCGCCTGGCTGGATCGACGGCGTGCGGGAGTACACATGTCTCGGTTCAATGACGAAATAGAAAGACTTGTGGAGGAAATAACCCTTGAGGCGTCAAGCAGCATAGAAGCCATTGCTGAACGTCTTGCGAAACGGATAGTCCAGAGCCAGCGTGTTACGCGATCCCGTGTAAACGTGAGGGCGAAATTCCCCTTGAGAAAGTTTACGCCCCTTTCCAGGAAAAGAGTCGAGGAACTTTATACTTTCATCGGCATCTCGGCGTGTAATGCAGACGTAGTAAGGACCGTGACAGGCGTGGAAGTCGAGGGAATGACCGTCTGTCCCTGCGCACAGGAGATGGTGAAAAGTCATTCCATGAAGCTCCTGGCGGAAGAGGGGTACGATGCAAAGGAAGCTGCCAGAATCGTTGATCTTTTGCCCATCGCTTCCCACAACCAGCGGGGAAAGGGGACCCTGCTTCTAGGGACAGACCGGTCCGTGTCGGCGGAACAGCTGGTCCACCTGCTCGAGGCCTCAATGAGTTCAGAGACCTATGAACTGCTTAAACGGCCGGACGAGTTTTATGTCGTGAACAAGGCTCACAGAAACCCCAAGTTCGCCGAGGATGTTGTCCGGGAAATCCTCGGTAACCTGGTAGACATGTATCCTGATCTACCGGATAACACGTTCGTATTGGCAAGACAGGAAAACCTCGAAAGCATTCACCAGCACAACGCCTTTGCCGAACGGTCGGGGACATTGGGGGCTATCCGCCTGGAGCTCACAGGCGGGAGACCTCAAGGGCGCCAGCCCTCGCTGGAGGAATGGCTCGAATCGGGAGTATAGCAAAGATTTTAGGTTTCATATATTTGAAAGAAGGTCCAGATCTTCTCGTTGAATGATCACGGAAGAAGTGGCCGTTTCCCAAACCTGGACCGCGTAGAGAGAGCAATTGGGACGCAAAAGCCTTTTGTCCAGTTCCTTCCATATCCAAAGCGCGATGCGTTCGGCTGTCGGCTGTGGGATGACGTCGTTAAGGTAGGCGTGGTCCAGTTGCGACAGGATGTTTTCGTTAACGAGTTTTTTAAGCTCCAGGAAGTCCATGACCATTCCTTCCTCGTCAGGTTTCCCTTTAACGGTTACCCGGAGCCTGTAGGTATGCCCATGAAGCGTTTCGCATTTTCCGTGGTACTGTTCGAGCCTGTGGGCGGCGTCGAAGGTGAATTCCTTGTACAAGAGCATGCTTGTCCCTCCTTGTCTTTGTGTAGGATGTGCAGGTGATATAAGTTTCCAGGTGCATTATAACCTTGACTGGACGAGGCATCGGCCCTACCGATCGGACAAAAGGCGGAAATGTGCTTGCCGAAAACAGTGTTACGGTTTATTTTATTGGTAACACGTTTGAGTCGGGAGGGGTTCCCTTGTCCAGTGGCAGATCTTTTCGGTCTGTTCCAGCTTTTTTTGTCGCGGCAGTCTTCAGTTTACTGGTTTTTACAGGCAGCACCCGAGCGGAAAGTACAGTGGTCAATATCATCGACGCATGGGGACGCCAGGTCTCCGTCCCGGCGGAAGTGAACCACGTCATCTGTTCGGGGCCCGGCTGTTTGAGGTATCTGGTGTACCTGCAGGGCGTTGACCTTGTCGTTGGTGTAGACGATATGGAAAAATCCCGCTCACAATTTGACGCAAGACCTTACTTCCTTGCCCATCCGAAACTTCAGAATAAACCCCTTTTCGGTGAATTCAGGGGGCATGACAATCCTGAGCTTATCGTTAATCTCGAGCCACGGCCCGACGTTATTTTCAAGACGTACGGGGAAATGGGATACGATCCTGAAGAGCTCCAGGCGAAAACCGGGATACCTGTCGTTGTTTTGAACTATGGCAATCTCACTTACAGAAGAAAAGAAATGTACGAGGCAATCTCGCTTATGGGCCGGGTCGCTGGAAGGAGCGATAGGGCGCGGGAGGTCATCGGATTTTTTGACAGGACCATAGAAGACCTTCGCCAGCGGACAGCGACTGTTCCCGTTGAAAAGCGTCCGACCTGTTACGTCGGAGGGATCGCCCACAAGGGACCTCACGGTTTTCCCTCGACGGAACCGTCATACCCCCCTTTCGTTTTCACCAATGCGAGACATGTGGTGCTGGATGGGAAAAAGGGAGAGAATCGCCTCCAGCAGGTCACCGTCTCGCGGGAGAAGATCCTGGAATGGGACCCCGAATATATTTTTGTCGACCTTTCCACCCTGCAGGCGGGAAAAGAAGCGGGAGCACTGGACCAGTTGAAGAACGAAACATACTATCAGGTCCTTTCGGCGGTGCGGGAAGGGAAGGTATACGGTGTCCTTCCCTTCAACTGGTACACGACGAATTACGGCTCCGTTCTCGCCAATGCCTATTTCGTGGGGAAAGTCCTGTACCCAGAGCGGTTTGAAGATGTGGACGCTGTCGGAAAAGCTGACGAGATCTACGAGTTTCTTGTGGGGGGAAGGGTTTTCGAGGAACTGAATGGTTTCTTTGAAAACCTGGCCTTCACGAGAATCGATCTTGACACCTGTAACGAAAGCAACTGAGCAGAGATTTGGATGAGGGACGGCCCGAAGGGCCGGTTTCAGGCACGGGGTGAAAACATGCATCTTGAAGATAGTTCTGTCCCTGTTGGATATGTGAAATATATCAACGGGAAAATTGCGTTTCTGCTGGCAGGTCTGGCTCTGCTTTGCGTGTTGATCTTAATCTCGATCTCGGTCGGTTCGGTCCGCATTCCCACCGTTGACGTTCTGAAGACCCTGATGTTCCGGCATGTCTCCGAAAGGCTGGATGTGGTGGTCTTCAATATAAGGTTGCCGCAGGTTATGGCCGCCGTTATTGCCGGAGCAGGCCTTTCCGTTGCGGGAGCGGTCATGCAGTCCGTTTTGGGAAATCCCTTAGGTTCTCCTTATACTCTCGGTATTTCTCAGGCCGCGGCCTTCGGTACTGCCTTTTCCGTCATGGTCATGGGGTCTGGAGTCATGCTCAGCTCCGCCACTGATGCCATCAACGTGGCGCAGCCGGGGATAACGGCAACGACAGCTTTTGTCGCCAGCATTGTTGCCACCGGGGTGATCATTTTGGTAGCGCATCTCAAAAGAGGTGCCCCGGAAGTAATGGTTCTCGCCGGAGTGGCGCTGGGATCCCTTTTTACGGCTGGGACAATGTTCCTCCAGTATTTCGCCGATGACGTACAGTTGGCCGCCATGGTTTTCTGGACTTTTGGAGACGTGGCGAGAGCGGACTGGAGAGAATTGGGCGTCATGACAACAGTAACCGGCGTTGCCGCTCTCTTTTTCATGTTCAATGCTTGGAACTACAATGCTGTCGACGCCGGTGACGAGACGGCCCTCAGCCTGGGAGTCCATGTCCGGCGGGTGAGGTTTTCGGGGATGTTCACGGCGTCACTCGTGACGTCGGTCATCATCTCCTTCGTGGGTATCATAGGCTTCGTGGGACTGGTTTGCCCTCACATGGTCAGGCGGGTCATAGGCGACGATAACCGTTTCCTTATTCCTGGTTCATGCATTATGGGAGGAATCCTTCTTCTTGCCGCCGATACCGCAGCACGGCTCGCCATGGCGCCGAAGGTGCTTCCTGTGGCCGTGCTCACATCCTTCGTGGGCGCGCCGGTTTTCCTGTACCTGATTATCAAGGGGTACAGAAAATGATTCTTTCCGTGAACAATGTCCGTTTCAGCTACAAGAGCAGGCCGGTTCTGAACAGCGTGAGTTTTTCACTCAAAAAGAACGAACTTTTGGCTATCCTTGGGCCAAACGGTGTCGGCAAGACCACGCTTCTCAAATGTATCAACGCCATATTAAGGCCCCAGGGAGGGAGCGTCCTCGTAGGAGACAGGGACCTTTTATCCCTGTCGAGAATGGAGATTGCAAAAGACATTGCCTACGTGGCCCAAAGGACTGAAACAGGCCGTTTAACGGTATTTGATGCCATACTTCTTGGACGCAGACCCCACATTCGCTGGAAGGTGGGCAGGGAGGACCTGAAGAAAGTTGATGCCATCATCAGGACCTTTGGGCTGGAAGACCTGTCGCTTCGGTTTCTCGATGAAATGAGTGGAGGAGAGCTGCAGAAAGTCAGTATCGCCCGAGCCCTGGTCCAGGAACCCGAGGTTCTTCTTCTGGACGAACCGACGAGCAGTCTGGATCTGAAAAACCAGCAGGAAATCCTGGAAACGATCCGCCATATTGTGACAGGCCACGGCATGGCAGGAATCATGACCATGCATGACCTCAATTCGGCGCTGCGGTTTGCCGACAAGGTGCTGTTTATGAAAAACGGGGAAATCTATTCTGCGTCGGAGAGATCGGAGGTAACGCCCGAGGTCGTCGAAGCAGTTTACGGGCTGCCCGTGATCATTGAAAAGGTTCGCGGGCAGCCCGTTGTCATGCCGCTTTGAGGAGTGTCTAGAGACTGTAGTCTTCAGAGGCTTCTGGCTGGTAAAGAATTCTCTTGACTTTCAGTCTTCTTTTTCCCGCCGGGACGTCCCATTCGATTATATCGCCGACTTTATAGCCCAACAGTGCGGTTCCCACCGGGGCAAGAACGGAAATCTTCCCGGAGGAACCGTCGGCTTCCTCTGGAAAGACGAGAGTGTACACCAGCTCCTTCATTGAGTCGAGGTCTATCAAAACCACCGTAGAGTTCATGGTTATCACGTCTTCCGGTATGTCCTCGGAAGGCACCACCACAGCCTTTTCGACTTCCTTCCGCAACTGTTCGAGGTAAGAGTTTTTACGTTCCCCCGTTTTACTGGACGTCTGAAGCAGTTTCTTCAGGCGCTTGAGGTCAAAATCAGTGATGTATATCTTTTGTTCGATCATTAACCTTTCCAGTCTCCTTCTTGCAAAAGTAATGTCATAGCAATAGTTCCTCGGGAAGATTCTCTGACAAGGAATTTTCGCGGAAACAACATGAACATATCATTACATGGTCTGCCGAAAAAAGCAAGGCCCGCATCTTTACGGATATCAGGTAAAACAGAATAGTAGTTTATCTTTACAAAAAAAATAAACACTGGTAAAATCCCTCTCCATGATCGTCCGAAAAAACGTAATGTCGGGGTTTTCCCCTTGGCAATTCTTAAGAGGAAAGGTTGTGACGACAGGTATGATCAGGCTCGGGAAATGCCAACGCATCGTGGTCAAGGTAGGTACCAGTTCTCTCACGCACAGTACGGGCAAGATCGAGCTGAGACGCATGGAGTTGCTTGTCCGTCAGATAGCGGACCTTTCCAATGGCGGCCGAGAGATGATACTCGTCAGCTCTGGAGCCGTAGGGGTAGGCATGGGCAAGCTGAACTATGGCAAACCGCCCAAAACGCTTCCGGAAAAACAGGCACTTGCAGCGGTAGGGCAGGGAGGGCTGATGCATATTTACGAGAAGCTCTTTGCCGAGTACGACAGGCATGTGGCGCAACTTCTACTCACCCGGGATGTCTTTGCCGATCCCCAGCGCTACCTTAACGTGAGGAATACTCTGGCGGCGTTGCTTGATTTCGGGACCGTACCCATCATAAACGAAAATGATCCCGTAGCGGCGGAAGAACTCCGCTTTGGTGATAACGATACCCTTGCGGCGTCAGTGGCGGTAGCAGCCGACGCCGACCTCCTGGTGATTCTTTCTGACATCGACGGTCTCTATGATGCGGACCCCAGGCAGAACCCGAAAGCCCGTATTATCCCGTTGGTGAGGGAGATCACGGAAGAAATGCTTGCCGGCTCCCAGAGCAAGGGGAGCCCTGTTGCCAGCGGTGGTATGTGGACCAAACTCCTCGCGGCACGAATAGCCATGTCTTGCGGTATACCGATGGTAGTCGCTTCGGGAAACGAGACGGATCCACTGAGGCGGCTACTCTCCGGAGAAAGGTTGGGCACGCTCTTCGTCCCCCGAGGCGGTGGGTACCGCTCAAAGCGACGCTGGTTGGCAGCTGGAAGCGCACCTGCGGGAAAGATACGGGTGGATAGCGGAGCGGCGCGAGTCTTGAGTCGCGGGGGAAGGAGCTTGCTTCCTTCCGGCGTGGTGACCGTGGAAGGGCGTTTCGAGCGAGGCGACGTGGTGGCGGTGGTGGCCCCCGAGGGGAAGGAAGTTGTCCGGGGCATTGTCAATTTTTCAGATTGGGAAGTGGCCCGTATAGCTGGGCGGCACACCCACGAGATAGAGTTGCTGCTTGGCCGCCGTGGTTACGACGAAGTGATCTCCCGCAACAATCTTGTCCTTGTATAAAAAAGATACGGAAGTAAACGAACCAGGCCATTACAGAAAACTCTGCCGTCTTTTGCTTCCAGCTTGTGATGTAACCAGGCAGCAGTCTCGCAGAAGGGCGGCGGAGAAGGATGATAAAGGAGGAGCAGAGGAATGACAAACGAATCGAAACCCGGTAACGGCAGGGGAGAAACTCGTGGTACGTCTGTCACCGATAAAGCCCGCAACGATCAAGTAGTCCTGGAGGAGGAGTTTGCGGCACTTGGCGCCGCCGCCCGGAAAGCGGCCCGAAGGCTGGGGGTTCTTCCTGCCTCCGTACGAAATGAAGCCCTGCGCGCTATGGCTGAAGAGTTGCGCCGCAACATTGACGTAATATGTAATGCCAACGAAAGGGATGTAAAACAGGGTAAACGAAAGGGGCTTTCCGCGCCGCTGCTTGAACGGCTGACCCTCACACCTGCCCAGGTGGAGAGCATGGCTAGAGAGCTTGATGACATTGCCGCCCTAAGGGACCCCATCGGAGAGGTGACTGGAATGTGGACTACCAAAGAGGGTCTGCGTATAGGGCGCGTCCGGGTGCCTTTGGGGGTTGTGGGGATCATCTACGAATCACGCCCAAATGTTACAGCAGACGCAGCGGGGCTATGCGTTAAGTCCGGTAACGCGGTGCTGCTTAGAGGTGGTAGGGAATCCCTGGGCACGAACTCGGTGCTGGTGGAACTCCTCGCCCGGTCTGCCGAGAGAGCGGGTATCCCTAAAGGAAGCATACAGATGATAACTTCGCCGAGTCGGGATGCCACCACGCGCCTTATGTCTCTCGAAGACCTGGATGTGCTCATTCCTCGCGGAGGCAAATCTCTCAAGGACGCTGTTCGCGCCAATGCCACCGTCCCGGTCATCATGACCGGCATGGGCAACTGTCATGTCTACGTAGACGCCGTGGCGGACATAGGCAAGGCCATAGCGGTTACTGACAACGCCAAGACATCCCGCCCCTCCGTGTGTAATGCCGCGGAAACCTTGTTGGTCCACGCCGACATAGCCAGGGAATTCCTCCCGCGCTGTCTTTCGTTATTGGCTGGCAAAGAGGTGGAAATCAGGGGAGACGAGCGTACTAGGGCGCTCTTTCCCGCCGCGATACCCGCAAACGAGGACGATTGGGACAGGGAATACCTTGATCTCATCCTTGCTGTACGTGTGGTGGACTCAATTGACGACGCTCTGGAGCATATAGCCATTCACGGCACGGGACACAGCGAGGCCATTTGTACCGAAAGCTACAGCTCTGCCGAACGCTTCCTCCGAGAGGTTGACGCCGCGGCTGTTTATGTGAATGCCTCGACACGCTTTACTGATGGGGGGGTCTACGGTTATGGCGCTGAGATGGGCATCAGCACCCAGAAGCTTCATGCTCGTGGGCCTATGGGGGCTGAGCAGCTGACATCGACAAAATTCATCATCTATGGCAACGGGCAGACCCGCGTCTCCTGATGGAGCTTTCCCGGCACGACTTTTCTTCCTCTACGCAGGATGACGTCGATGCGTGGTATCCTTTTAAAAAGGAGTGAAATCCCATGATGAAACCCAAAGCGCTGGTACCGGGCAATACTGTTGCGATCGTGTCTCCTTCCAGCCCCTCTTCACCTGAGTCCATAGACAGGGCCGTCGCTGCTGTGGAGGATCTCGGGTTCCGGGTCAAGCTCGCCTCGGGGTGCCTCGAGTCACTGGGGTATCTGGCAGGTCCCGACGATGTCAGAGCACGGGATATCAACGTCATGTTCGCCGACCAGACTGTAAAGGGGATTTTTTGTCTGCGGGGGGGTGACGGAGCGACTCGGATAATTGACAAGATCGACGTCGGTGTAGTTTCGAAGAATCCGAAAGTGTTTTTAGGTTACAGCGATATAACCGTACTGCACGCTGTTTTTAACCAGCAGGCAGGACTTTGCACCTTTCATGGGCCAATGCCGGCGAGCGATTTTACGAAAGAAACCTTTCAGGGCTATAACAAGGAAAACCTACTGAAAGCGATTTGCGAAACAATGCCCCTGGGCGAAATACGGCCTCATAAGTCAGATCCCGCCATGGGAACGCTGATTCCCGGCACCGCGGAAGGAAGGCTTGCCGGCGGTAACCTTGCTCTCGTCTGCTCTCTGTTAGGGACTCCATGGGAGATTGATGCAAGGGAGAAAATACTTATCCTGGAGGATACCGACGAACCACCCTACCGGATAGACAGAATGTTGACCCAGCTTCGCCTAGCGGGGAAACTGAAAGAGGCTGCGGGGATCGTCCTGGGCCAGTTTACAAATCTTCGTCCCAAAAACCCGAAACGGACTTTTACGCTTGAGGAAATATTTGAAGCCGTAGTAGCTCCAGTGGGGACTCCGACGTTGTTCAACGGCTGTTTCGGCCATGGAGACTACAAGGTGACCCTTCCCCTGGGGGCCATGGCAAGGATTGACGGAAAGTCCTCCAGCCTGACGGTACTGGAGTCCGGCGTTTGCTGAAATCCCGACAAAGTCGTAATATGTGCGTTTTTTAATACCAACGATCGGAGGGGTTTAAATGGTTTACGAAAAGGTAGTCCTGGAAAAAAGAAAAGACCTGGTGGCTTATATCACGCTAAACCGCCCTGCGAAGATGAATGCCTT
>DMCT01000083.1:2399-4316 GCA_003446665.1 Synergistaceae bacterium | reverse complement strand
CAGGGCCGCTTCAAGTCGATACTTGTCGAGCGGGACCGACATCTCCTCGAACTGACCAGGTATGTCGTGCTTAACCCCATCCGTGCGGGCTTCGTCAGATCCCCTGATTTGTGGCCCTGGAGCAGCTACAAGGCCACTGCCGGGCTCGAGGCAGTACCGGAATTCCTTGAGATACGTTGGCTGTTGTCGCAGTTTGCTGACGATCCGAAGCAGGCTGTAGATGAGTATAGGGCGTTTGTCGCTGCCGGCTACGAGGCGAACCCGTGGCAAAACCTGCGCGGGCCGATCCTCGGGAGCGAGCGGTTTGTCGAAAATATGGAGCCTCTTTTGAAAGAGAAAAACCAAAGCCAGGAATATGCCAGGCGAGAAAAGGCGGTTACGTGTCCAACGCTTGAAAGGCTCTTTTCGGCAGATGACGACAAAGTAACCCGAAACAGAAAGATCCGCGAGGCTGTCAGGAAATATGAATACACATTGAAAGAAGTGGCCGATCATCTGGGGTTGCATTACACGACGATCAGCGTGATCGCCAGGAAGGTGGCGGAGGAGCCAGGCAAAAAAGGGGCTGCTTTAAGTCAGCGGTCGGTGGACGGACTGGAAGAGAGAAAATACTAAAAATAAAGATCTGACCCTCAGGGTTGGGGGTTTAACAGGAGGACTGTCACGTTGTCCTGGTAGGGGAGGCCTCTTTGGCGAAGGCAGTTTACTATCCTTTGGGCCGTACCGTTGAAGGGACCACGCCGGGCGGATGAAAGGAACTCACAGATCTCGTCTTCGGCCATAAAATTGTACAGGCCGTCGGTGCACAAGAGGACCATGTCGCCTTCTTCAAATGGAAGGGGTTTTTTGGAAAGGTTGTACTCCTCAAGGACTTCGATGCCTATGAAGCTGGTCAGAGCGTCCGGCCGCCAGTAGGCCGACGCTTCAGCCGGGTCCATCTCGCCTTTTTCAATGAGTTTTTCAAGACGGGTCGCCACGTTGTGATCTTCGGTAAGTGGTTTCAGGGAACCGCCCCTGAAAAGATAAACCCGGCTGTCCCCCACGGAGGTCCAGTAAAGTAATCCTCTTTCGATGACGGCGGCCGTAAGGGTAGTCCCCGCAATGCCCGAAAAACCCGCTTTTGAAGCCATCTCCCGCACCGCTTCGTTGGCGGCCAAAAGAGACCTGAAAAGCGCTTCAGGTACGCTTAAACGGGGTGGGGCATTCTCGAAAACGTGAGTGAAGGTCTCCGTAGCCAGCAGGGAAGATTCTCTCCCGAGCGCCATACCTCCCATGCCGTCGCATACGACGGCCAGGATCCCCGGTTCTTCTGCCCCTTCCCAGCGGGTGAGGGAAAAGGCAAAGGAATCCTGTTGTTCATGTCTTTTGCCTATATCCTGGGCGCTTTCATATTTAATAATCGAAAATATGGTTATCACCCGCCGATTGAGTTACGGAAGCCCGAAGGCCTTCAGAAAAGGCCCCTCATGGCGAATAGTGTCCACCCGTCAATGTTCTTTTCGGCCTGGATGTTAATGGTGTTATGCGCGAAGGTCATGCTCTTCGGGACCCAAAGAGTGAAACCGTCGCTTTCGGCGGCGGTGTAACCCGAGGTGTCTTTAGGTTCTCCGCCCTCGACGAGGGCTACGGGGATCATGCATCAGCCGATTTTTATGGCTCCGGCAACCAGGTAACCTCTTTTGCCCATGGATTCCATGACTTCCCTTGCTTTTTTACTGAAAGAGATGTTGCCCGGTTTCATGTGAATAACCTCCGCTAACAGGGTAAATTGCAAGGCTGTATCCTGATTTTACGCTTATCCGTTGTGGAATGCACGTCGACCTGCTCCTGCTGACCGACGCCCCCGAGGGTGAAACACAATTGTTACGTGCTTTTCAAGTTGCCGTAACGTATTTTTCGTACCCTCTAACCTGAAGA
>DMCT01000083.1:0-2091 GCA_003446665.1 Synergistaceae bacterium | reverse complement strand
CCCGGCCACAAGAAGCTGAATATCACCCAAATGGCTTACCAGGGCCTTACCACCACCTACGCGGCGGATTCTTTCATCACCGACTCCGCCGCCGCCGGAACGGCGCTTTCTTCGGGCTACAAGACCAATTCGGGAGTAATAGCCATGGATCCTTCCAAGACGAAACCCTACGAGACCGTCGCCGAGATCGCGAAAAAAAGCGGCATGAAGGTGGGAATCGTCTCCAGTGTTTCCATCGACCACGCCACGCCGGCCTGCTTTTACGCCCACGAGCCCAGCAGAAAAAACTACCACGAAATAGGGATGCAGCTTGCGGTTAGCGATTTCGACTACTTCGCCGGGGGCGGTCTGAAAAAGCCCGTAAGTCCTGACGGAAAGACCGATGCCTACAAGGTGGCCGAGGAAAACGGCTTTACCGTCACCCGGACAAGGGAAGACTTTCTTGCCTTAAAACCCGGAGTCGGCAAAGTCTTTGCGGTAAGTCCCGAGCTCGACGCCGACAAGGCCCTTAATTACGCCATCGATGGACAAACCTTAACCCTCGGGGAGTTTACCCGCAAGGGGATAGAATTGCTCGACGGACCCCAGGGCTTTTTCATGATGATAGAAGGCGGAAAAATCGACTGGTCCTGCCACGCCAACGACGCCGTTACGACCATAAAAGACACGTTGGCCTTTGACGAAGCCGTCGCCGCGGGACTCGAGTTTGCCGCAAGGCACCCCGAAGAAACCCTCGTGGTAGTGACGGGAGACCATGAAACCGGCGGACTTACCATTGGTTTCGCGGGAACGGAATATTCCACCTACCTCGACTATCTTGGTGGACAGACCATGTCCTTCATCGCTTTCGACAAGGTTTTGGACGAATACCGCAAGAACACGTCTTTGGGCGACGCACGGCTCGAAGACTTGAAAGAAGAAATAGAGAAAGCCTTTGGACTGGTAATCCTCGGCGACGACGAACGCAAGCGTCTCGACCTCCTTGCCGCAAACGGCGACACGAAGGCTGAAGAAAGGCTCTATTTCTCATTGACCGAAGAGGAACTCCGGGAAGTGGAGAAGGCCTTTGTCCGCTCCATGAACAAAGAAGAAGAGAAAGCCGGCGACAAGGAAACCTATCTCATTTACGGTGGTTACGAACCGCTTACTGTGACTTTGACCCACACCCTTAACAACAAGGCCGGTTTTGCCTGGACTACCTACGCTCACACGGGAGTTCCCGTCCCCACCTTCGCCCAGGGAGTTGGAGCCGACCAATTTACCGGGTATTACGACAACACCGATATCGGGAAAATGCTGATCAGTGCCGTAGGGGCCAGGGCCTTGACGGCCAGCCGATAGATACCTCCTGTCCTTTTTCTCCACCTCTTCATGCGGGGCGGAAAGTTCCGACCTTTCCGCCCCCTGTATTTTACGAAAAGGCTATATCACCCGGAGGTGAAGCAGCGGCATGCGTGACGTAAAAAGCCTTTCGCGGAAACGCTCCTTTACTCCGGTTATCCTCACCTCGACCTGGGAAAGATCTTCCTTTCCGGTATTTTTATCGCCTCCTCGGGCGCGGTAATGGACCTTGCCATGGATGTGTCGGCTTCAATGAACGAGCTTTACCTGCACCGCCCAGGGCTGGACAGAAGAAATGGCATCCGGTCCGGGTTTCAGGTCGGCCGGGCGGTGATCGGGACGATGGCTACGACGCTGCTTCTGGCTTATTTTGGAGGCTACAGCAGGATGCTCATGGTTTTCATAGGTCAGGGGACCCCGTTGGTCAACATTCTTAACCTGAATTACGTCGCCGCCGAAATACTTCATACCCTGGTGGGAAGTTTTGGCCTCGTCGCCGTGGCCCCGCTGACAGCCGTTATCGGTGGTTTCGTATATACACGGTCCCGGGAGGAAGGCGACGAATCGCCCGGCGCTGCCTTGAAAATTTGAACCGCTGAACCCTTCAACACATCAACTATCAGACTGATATAATGAAAAAATGAAATGACTGTTTTCAACCTGAAACGCACAAACCGGTTCCCGAGAGAGGATTGACAGCCATGAGAAGGGTTTGCGCGGTGCTTGAGGTACTGGCCATTATCGCAATTG
>DMCT01000062.1:1493-5960 GCA_003446665.1 Synergistaceae bacterium | reverse complement strand
GACCCGATACAAAAGTAACATCATCGTCCCCACAAGTAGCAACACTAACAGGGAGGATAAAATCATGTTTTCCCTGACCACCACTATGAAAACACCTAGCACGACGGCAAGAATTGCAAAGATGAGCAGGTTTCTGGAGCCGAACATAGGAACCCCTCCCGGTAACAAGCTTCACCAAAATGAAGTTTAATAGACAGAAGGTGGTTAAACACATGGTGACAGTGTGACAACGACTTTGAGTCTCGACTCGGCTTCTAAGTGAACCGGAAAGAAAGGTTATCAATCTGATGACAAGTCACTACTTGTGGCAGGTATTCAAAAAAACGCGCTTATCGATTGTCTGGGCCGGCAGGCCCGAAACACAATCACCAAGACTCGCTTGCCCCCAAAACACAGGAACGGTGGAAGCCAATATTCCCTGGCCCCACCGTTCCTCTTTTTATACGCTTTTTCGGCTGTTTAAAGTTTATAAAACATGTTTTCCTGAAAAGGCTTCACTTTCAAGAATTCCGCACTTTTTACGACTTGAAGAAGGACAGGACATTCTCAAGTCTTTTTGCCCCTTCATCCATACCGACTGCGTCACCGGCGATAGATTCCGCCGTTTTTTCGATTTCCTCGAGCGTCGTCCGCATATTCTCCAGGAGTTCGACCATCCGAGTAGAATCTTTGGCTATTTGACTGGTGGCTGAAGCCATTTCTTCGGTCGACGCGGACTGCTCTTGCGCGATAGAAGCCAGCGATTGTATGGATTCGTTGATCTTGTTGACTTGGGCGGTGGTGCCTTCCAGGGTTTTTTGGGTTTCCTCAACCGCCCGTATTACTTTCATCGTCGTATCGACGGTCTCTTTTATCGTAGAAGCGGTGGAAGACGCATTGGAATCCAATTCGGCCATGAGACCCCGTATTTCCTGAGCGGCCCTCGAGGATTGTTCCGCCAGCTTACGCACTTCTTCAGCTACGACGGCAAATCCACGCCCTTCTTCTCCCGCCCTCGCCGCCTCGATGGCGGCATTCAAGGCAAGAAGATTGGTCTGATCTGCAATCCCTGTTATGACATTGACGAAGTCGGTAATGGAATGCAAGGACGACACCAGGTAGTCTGTTTTTTTAACACTGTCGTTTGACATATTCTGCACGACGTTAAGCTGACTGGTGCAGTTTGCCATCTGCTCATTTGCCTTTTCGACGGCATTCATGGCAGCATCCGCGGCTTCCGCGGCTTCCGTGGCGCTTTGGGCTGACGATTGCGCTCCGCTTGAAATTTCTTCTATACTTGCGCTTGCTTCTTCCGTGGCCGCCGAATTATTTTCAGCCGAAGCGTATACATCCTCCATGGATTTATTGATACTCTGCAATGAAGCAGCAATTTGTCTGGTAGCAGAAGCCATGTTTGCAGATGTGTCTTTGTTCTTTTTACTTATATTAAAAGTTTCGGCAACCACCTGCTTGATTCTGTCCACCGCACCCTTGCAGGCTGAAGCTATCCTCCCTACCTCGTCCTCTGTTTTGGCTTCAAAAGTCACGTTCAGGTTACCCTCGCCGAACTGCTCGACGGAATCTGTTATTGCCGAAAGCGGTCTGGTTGTCTTCGAAGTGATGTAAAAGATAACGGCACTGACAAGGACCAATGCGGCAAGTATAGTTATGATCACGGGAATTACGCTTTTTGAAGCCATGGTTTCCAGAACACTTGCCGGTATATATAGCATTGCGCTCCAGCCTCTTGCATATTCAAGTGGAGCATAAAAAACTTTCAGCTTCGCGCGGTTTGGGTCCGTGATATCCATAAAACCGCTTTTGCCCGAAAGAACATTTGCGCCAACGGTAGACAACCCGGTAAAACCTTGCGAATCCGCTTCGGACAACTTAAGCTTCATGACATAATTGGCCTTGGGGTGAGTCACTATTGTTCCGGTATTGTCGACAAGAGAGACGTATCCCTGGCCAAGGGGCTTAAATCTTCCTGTTATTTCCGCAATTTTGTCGATGGAGACAGTATAGCCGATCAAACCGACTGTTTGACCCTTATCAACGACAGGGAAAGCTATAACAAAAACCGGTCTTTTAGTGGCCCTGGAAACCAGGGCTTCACTTACAGCATATTGTGCCCCTTGTTCAAATATGGCTTTAAAATAGCTCCTGTCGGAAACATCAGTCGATACTCCATCGGTCGTCTCAGCCCTACCGTCAGGCCAAGCCAGGATACCGCTTTCAAAAGCCCCTTCCGAACGTGACATGTCAAGCAGGACTGTTCGGGCTTGTTCCCAATCCATCGACCTTGCCCTATTTGTAGAAGCGGCAGATTCAACCCGGTTCATAAGTCCATGAACAACCTCGTCAATCTGGCCTGCTATTGCTCCACTGATTTGCCCCGACAGATCGACGGTAACGGCATTCACATTTTTTGAAACCTGAAGGTATGTAATTACACCAATCACAACGAAAGCCGCAACTATAACCGACAGAACAAAAACCAAAATCTTGGCGCGTATGGATTTCATAGCAAACTGCCTCCTCGATCTGTTGACATAAATTTTCGATTTTTACTCATGTTTTTTTATGCAACGATGACGGCGCATTTAATCAGTAGCTATTTGTATTTCAGGCGGTTTTTGCCATGTCTTTTGAATTTCAGAGATCTTTATCCCCTTTCTCTGCCAACAGAAACGGCACCATTTCTTATTAAAAATAAATAGGCATACCTTTGATAGAAAGACCAACTTATGTTGAAGTTTATAAGACGACGCTTGCAAAAACATATATAGACTAAATTGCTTGCGCAAATAGCTTTGTAACACCTGTTGTTTTTTGATATCAAAAATGTTGACACTCGGAATTGGAGAAGCTATTGTTTTATCCAGTTAGTATGCAAAACAAACACACAGGGGGGTTCAGATAAAATGCTTAAGGTTCAAAAATTTTTATTTATCCTTCTTTTTCCCGCCTTGTTTCTTGCTGTCGGAAATGAGGTAAATGCTGCAGGTGGAAATTCCCTCTCGTATTTCGATCCTGAAGAGAACAAAGCAGACGTGGTATATATCAACGGAAACATTTACACGGTAGACAAAGATTTCAGCAAGGCAACGGCAATGGCAATCAAGGGTGACAGGTTTATTTATGTGGGCGACGACAAAGGAGCCAGGAAATATGCCGGCAAAGACACAAAGTTAATCGACCTGAAAGGGCAAACGGTTATCCCGGGGTTGATCGATTCGCACCTTCACTATCTGAGTTTGGGCACTCGCTTGCTACAAATAGACGCTTTTTGGAAACCCAAGGAGGAAATTCTGGAAGCCGTCGCTGAAAAATACAAGAAGATCGAACCAGGCGAATGGATCCTGGGCCGCGGTTGGAACCAGGAAGTTTGGGACCCGCCGGTTTTTCCGACTAAAGAGGATCTGGACGCTGTCTCTCCCGATGTACCGGTAGTCCTGACACGCGTTTGCGGACATGCTACATGGGTTAATTCAAAAGCGCTTGAAATTGCCGGAATCGACAAAAACACCCCTGATCCGGTAGGAGGAGAAATCCTGCGTGATGAAAACGGGGAACCAACAGGAATCCTAACGGACCAGGCACAACAGCTTGTTTCGACCAACGTGCCGGATTTCACCGAAAAACAACTGGAAAAGGCTCTTTTGCTGGCTCAAGAGGAACTTTTCTCACAGGGGATAACATCTGCCCATGATGCCGGGTCAAACGACGAAGACATACAACGGTTGAAAAAACTATACCAGGAAGGGGACCTGAAGGTCCGCCTGTATGTTATGGCAAGAGTAACGGGAAGGCCTTCACCGCAAGAACTGGTCGAAGGATTGAGATCATTCTACGATAAAGGGCCACAAATAGGAGTGTTCGGCGACCGTTTGACCGTCCGCAGCATCAAGCTTTCCCTCGACGGCTCTCTGGGCGCCCGAAGCGCCTGGATGTTAGAAGAATACAGCGACCGCCCTGGCCACTTGGGAAATGGGAAACTGACGGATGAAGAACTTTACCAGATAGTTAAAGAAGCCAGACTTGCCGGCTTTCAGGTAAACAGCCACGCCATAGGTGACGCCGCCAATCGCCAGGCATTGAACGTTTACGAAAAGGTACTAAAAGAGCTGCCCCATCCGGACCACAGGTACCGCATAGAACATGCACAGATCGTCGCCCTTGAGGATATTTCGAGGTTTGCAACGCTTGGAGTGGTTCCATCCATGCAGACGGTCCATGCTACTTCCGACAAGAACATGGCCGAGGATAGAGTCGGTCCGGATCGGATTAAGGGAGCCTATGCATGGCGCAAATTCATTGAAGCAGGCTGTGTGATACCAAATGGAACCGATGCTCCCGTCGAACTAGTAAACCCATATCACAACCTTTACGCGGCTGTAACAAGAATGGATCGCGAGGGCGAACCAAAGGGAGGCTGGTATCCTGAAGAATGCCTTACCAGAGAAGAAGCTCTTCGCTCCTGCACTA
>DMCT01000062.1:337-1262 GCA_003446665.1 Synergistaceae bacterium | reverse complement strand
AACTTGACTGGTTCAGGAATTCTTTGCGGGGCGCAAACGATTTCGCGCCCCGCATTTAGTTACGCTCTTACCAGGCAGCCACGGCACCGTCGGTTCTTTTCTCGGTGCCTCCACATAGTACTCCCGTTTTTTCTTCTCGCCAGATTATCTGCCCTCTTCCGAACTGCTTGTTGCTTACCGCAATCCGTATATCGTGCCCCCTTCTTGAAAGAGCCTGCACGATGTGCCCGGGTACACCATATTCCAAAAAAACCGTCTTGCCTTCCGTCCACTGCCACCGCGGGGCATCTAAAGCCGCCTGCGGGTTGAGATTGTAGTCTATAGTGTTTACAATCACCTGCACGTGACCCTGGGGCTGCATGAAGCCTCCCATTACGCCAAAAGGGCCGATTGGTTTGCCGTCTTTCGTCAAAAAGCCGGGTATTATCGTGTGATAGGTCCGTTTGCCCGGTTCCAGCGCGTTGGGATGGCCCGGATCCATGGAGAAATTGTGCCCCCTGTTTTGCAAGGCAATACCTGTACCGGGCACGACAAGACCGGAACCGAAGCCCATGTAGTTACTCTGGATAAAGGAAACCATGTTACCTTCGCCATCTGCGGTAGCCAGATAGACGGTCCCTCCGGATCCTGGACGTCCAGGCCGCGGTTCGATTACCTGTTCTCCGATCAAACTTCTTCTTTCGGAAGCGTATTCTTCAGACAGAAGATCCTCCACGCTCGCCGTCATTTTCGAAGCTTCAGTAATATGCGACTTTCCATCGACAAAGGCCAGTTTGATTGCTTCTATCTGCTTGTGGAAACTGGCTTCGTCATCTTTTGGACCTGGTTCGATTCCTTTAAGGATATTAAGAGCCATCAATGCTACCAGGCCTTGCCCATTGGGCGGGATTTCCCAGACATCGTAGCCCTTGTAATTAATGTGTAT
>DMCT01000062.1:0-227 GCA_003446665.1 Synergistaceae bacterium | reverse complement strand
AAGGCCTCACCTGTTGATTCTGCTATTTTTTTAAGTGTTTCCGCATGGTCGGGCGAGCTCCATATCTCACCTATCCCGGGCACCTTACCTTCGGGCGCAAAAACACTGCACCATTGCGAAAAAGCTTCACCGTCAAGTTCCTTTTCGTAACGACGGAAGGCTTCTTCCCAATGCTTACCCAAAACGGGGGAAATAGGATATCCAGATTCCGCGTATTCTATGGCAGG
>DMCT01000001.1 GCA_003446665.1 Synergistaceae bacterium | reverse complement strand
AGTGCGGAAATTCTCGACTCGGTGCCTTACCATGGCGTAAATACCTCGGATCCCGTCGTGGGAGCGATAAGAAACGCACTGTGCCGTTCGGGGACCAGACCCAGGCTTCTCAGAAAAAGCGGTACCTCCGACTTCAACACCGTGGCCTCCTGGGGATGTCCCATGGCCGTGTATGGTCCCGGAAGGTCAGAACTAGAACACACCAGCGAGGAGCAGATCGAAACGGCTGACTACATCAAATCCATCGCAATACTTGAAAGGGCCATCACGAATATTTTCCACATGAACCGTATATAGTGATCAGAAAATATCTTCGGGCAGCCTCGACAACCTTTCTCTTCTCGGCCACCAGGACGCTCCTTCGGTTTTCCATAAAGAAGCCGGGGCAACCACTTCTTTTCCCATTTCGGCGTTGAGGCTGTCCACCGTCTTCATAAGGACCGACTCCCTTAGTCCCAGGTCTTCTTCGAGGCTCCGGAAAAGACCTCGCTGAACCATCCCTTCCGGGACAAACCCGGCAAGTAATATACCCGCCCTGGCGTAAAGCGGGCCGGGCCTGAAGGCTTCTTTTAACGCATCGGAAGCCCTCTCTATAAGAAAAGGCGTATAGGAGGTAGGGAGAAAGCCCCTGGCGCCCTCGGCGACCAAAAAGCCCGGCCTGAAATGGCTAGTCGCTAGGCAAACCACGATCCTGGAGGCAAGAGAGCGCTGGGCCCTAAGCCTCCTCGCTCCGGTCGTCACGAAGCGGACAACGGCGCTTCGCAACTCCTCGAAAGTCGTTACTGCCTGGCCGAAGGATCTTGAAACCTGAATCGATTTCTGGGGAGCTTCGACCTCTCGAAGGTGGATGCAAGGCAGTCCTCGAAGTTCCCAGGCCGTGTGAAGCCCCCGGACCGTGAGGTTCTTACGTATCCAGTCATCAGGCAAGTCCCTGAACTGTCTTGCCGTTTTGATGCCCCGTTTTTCGAGTAAAGCCCCCATACGGTGCCCGATGCCCCAGATTTCCCCGACCGGAACGGTTTCCAGGAAAGCATCCGGCGAGACCGAGTCTTCCCAGGCAAAAACTCCTTCGGAAGATTTTTTGGCCCTGTTCAGCATGAGCTTGGCAAGGGTCTTTGTCGGACCCAAGCCTACTGAAACCGGAACACCAGTCCCTTTTTGCACACCATCACGAATTTGTCCGGCGTATTTCAGGGGGTCGCCAATGGAAGCGATGTCGAGGGAGAGGAAGGCTTCATCGATCGAATATACCTCGAGGCGATCGGTATACTTCCCAAGGGCTGCAGCCACCTTGCGTGAAACCTCTTCGTAAAGGCCAAAGTTGGATGAAAAGACCGTCACACCATGAGCCTTGCAGAACCCCTCTACCTTGAAAAAAGGCTCTCCCATGGCGATGCCCAGCGCTTTGGCTTCTGCACTACGGGAAATGACGACGCCGTCGTTGGACGAAAGGACCACTACCGGTTTCCCTTCGAGTTCGGGCCTTAACAGGCGTTCGCAGGAAACGAAGAAGTTATTGCAGTCCGCTACAGCTATTATTCTGGGATTGCGACCCGGAACGTTTCCCGGGGGAACGGTCCAGTCATGAAAAGCCGTCACTACGGCTCCGCGATTGAAGCAAACCGCCATTGAAGACCTCCTGTATGACTACACCAAGTTGTCAGTAAAACTATATTACTACTATTTGTAGTCATTTACAAGAGGTCCGCTCTTCTTTTTTCCCTCTTGTTATGTCATCTCCGAATCCGACCTGTCCAGGAGGAATTTCCTCATCATTTCGAGATTCAGAGGCTTGCTGAGAAGGTAGCCCTGGTAGGCATCACACTCCCAACCTTTCACCAGATCCAGCTGTTCGAAAGTTTCTACACCTTCTGCCACAGTAGAAAGGCCCAGATTATGTGCAATGGCCACTATGCTGACCGCGATCGCAGCGGCGCTGGGGTCTATCACCGCGTCGTGCACGAAGGATTTGTCGATTTTAATTATGCTTACGGGAAACCTTCTAAGATGGTTGAGGCTCGAATAGCCTGTGCCGAAATCGTCCAGGGCTATCCTGAACCCCAGTCGTGATAAGCGTTTCATTATCTCCGACGCACCTTCCGGGTCATGCATTATCTGGGTCTCCGTCAGTTCGAACATCACATGACCTGGGTTTATGGAATATTTTTCCAGGCAGTGTTCCAAGGTTCCCACCAGGTTTTTAGAGCGAAATTGAACCGCGGAAAGGTTAATTGAAAACTGGACCGGATTCACTCCCGATCGGAACATATCTTTCATCGAACGGCAGGTTTCTTCAATGACCCATTCGCCTATGGGAAAGATCAATTCCGTTTCTTCCGCAAGGGGGATAAAGTCTGCTGGCGATATAATTCCGTAAGTCGGATGATTCCACCTGGTCAAAACTTCGATGCTTTCAACACGTCCTTTGAGGGTATTTGCTACAGGCTGGAATTCCAGCATAAGTTTCCCAAGCTCTACTGCTTTCCTCAATTCCATCTCCATTTCGTGGACCACCATGACCTGTCTGTCCATTCCCTCGGCATATTGCTGAACTTTGTTCCTGCCTTTTCGCTTGGCTTCATACATAGCCACGTCCGCCAGCCGGACCAGCGTCTCGGCATCATATCCATCTTGCGGGAAAATACTGAATCCCAGACTGGCAGTTACCGTAACTTCTCTATTGGCTATCACGTAAGGCTTTGATATTTCCTGCACCACTTTCAAAGCGACTGAGTGAATATCTTTTCCCCGTGCCACGTCGGAAAGAAGCAAAACAAATTCGTCACCCCCAAGCCTGGCCACGGTATCGCTTTCTCGGACTATCCCTTCAAGGCGTCTTGCCACCGCACACAACAATTCATCGCCAAAACTGTGCCCAAGACTATCGTTAAGCACCTTGAACCTGTCAAGGTCAAGCAACAGGACACCGACACTTCCACCATTCCTTTTCGCGTGGAGGATCGCCTGTTCGAGCCTGTCTTGAGAAAGAGAACGATTAGCAAGTCCCGTCAATCCATCATGGGTAGCAACGTGGCGCAGCCGGCTTTCATGATATTTTTGATCCGTGACGTCCCTGATTATGCCTCCCAGTCCTTTATTGCCTCTTTTCAGAGGGACCGGAAACTTTGTGGTTTCATATATCCTTTCACCTATTGTTTCTTCGGTCACGCAAGAATTTCCGGATTGAAGAGCACCAATATCCGACCGATATAACAATTCGGCTTTTTTCCCGCCCATAAGGTCAAAATCAGTTTTTCCCAGGATTTCCTCTTTGGGTCTTCCTAAAAATTCGCATGCCGAGTCGTTCACTACTACATAACGTAATTGTTCGTCTTTTATGAACATTATTTCCGAACTGGTGTTGATAAACGCCTTTTGTCGCTCTTCGCTATCTCTTAACGCTTCCTCGGCCTTCCGCCTTGATGTAACATCGTGGATTACCGAAAAAAGGTACGTGTCACCTTTTATCAAAAAAGGACCGCTAAATACTTCGACATCCGCAATTGAACCATCGGCTCTGCGGTGACGGAAGGCAAAAACGGTTTGGAACGTCTTTTTCGCCTTGTCCATTTCTTCTCTAACATCTTCTGGCGACATGGTGTTGATATCCGTGATTTTCATCGCCTTCAGGGTCTGACGGTCCCAGCCATAAAATTTCTCCGCCGCAGGATTGGCGTCATATATGGTCCCATCTTGTGGGTCGATAATGAGCATGGAAGCGTGGGAATTTTCGAAAACGCTTCTGTATCGCTCTTCGCTTTCCTGCAAGGCGGCGGTTTTTTCCGCAACCTGCCGTCTTAGATAACGGCGCTTCCACGTTTGCGCGCCCGCAAAGGTGGCAAGTGAACCGGAGACAAAGAAACCACCCAGGGAAGTCACCAGCCACCACCTTGGCGAATAGTGGCCCCAAAAAGCTGGATCTTTAGGCGTTTCAACTATATAGGTTTTGCCATAGGCGTGCAGGACAGATATAACAGAGGACGCGCCGGACAACGAACCGCTTTCCGTTTCTTCTTCCGTCTCACCGTAAAGACCCAGAAGTTTGATGCTGCCATTGGGCTCCATCTGAAAAATTTTAATCTCTGAAATGGATTTGCCATTCTCCCCCGAATATGCCTGCAGAAGCGTTTTTATATCCAAAAAGGCGGCGATAACCCCCCGGGGTTCGCCGTTTCTTTGGAATACCGGTCTGAACACCAGGGCTCCTGAAAAGGGCTCACCTCCCAGGGAAAAACTCAGGGGAACCGAGGATGTGACAAGCGCCGTATCAAGGGATTCTTCTAAGGCATCCCGTAGTTTTGGGATCGAACCCAGGTCAAGCCCCAGAACGGAAGGGCCTTTAATTTGAGGTTCCACGAAAAGCAACGGGTACATCCAGCCGTCGGCATCGGAAGAAAAGGTACCCTGCGAAGTTTGGTAATTCCTGACAGAGAAGTTTTCCAAACCGTCCATTCTGGCTTTTGCTTCGAATGCGGATTTCCTGCTCACCGCGACAACCGGTGCCCAGCTCCATCCCCAGACAGTCTTTTTTCTCTGAAGGAAACCGGCAAATCTATGAAACTCTTCGGCATCAACATGTACGCTGCTTTCAAAAAAACGGGCCAAAGCCTCGAGCTGACTGTCCTCCACCTCGCGCATTATTTCGAATACATTGTCTGTTTCGGCTGCAGCCAGTCTTTGAAAGGCTCTTTCCGTTGAATGCAAGTTTAATTGATAGGCATGAAATGAAACATAAAACGTAACGGCAAGGCCCACCGACAGAATAAGAAAGGCCTCTACGTTACGTTCGATCCACTTTATGCGGATATTACTATCCGAATCTTTTTTACGGCGTTCAATGAGAATGCTCGTAACGAACAAAATGGTAACAAGGACAAAAACGAATAGCCCGCTTGCCGTCAACTCGGCTATTAGGAAAGAATCGGGGAGTTGCTTGGAGTAAACCACTTCAATGACACTCGTAACGGGATCTTCCAGTGTACTTCGCAAAGGAACGAAAACATGAAGGAAAGGGCTATCGTTTTCGCTGTCCGCGACTTCATCAATCCTGTATTCTTTTGATTCGAGGACCCTTTTTCGCAGGCCTTCGTTTGATGAGGGATTTGGTAGTCTTGCCCTTTCGACGGCAATCACCGGATCAGCCCGGCTTGTATCGTAAATTCTAATTCCCATAATATCCGGAAAAATTCTCATGGTGTTTTCCAGATAGGTCTTTTGGCGGGTCTGTAAGGGGCCGGTCCGATCTGAAAACATCATTTCGCTATTGGGGGTATTAAAGGTTTCCGCCACCCGCAGTGCCTTCCTGACCAGTTCTTCTTTCTCCAATTCACTCTTGAGAACGATAAACCACCAGCAAAAAAGAGCGACTACCACAAAGATGGCCATCGCAACGATATACAGTTTTTTCTTTTGCCTTACGCTACGATGGTTTTCACCGGCAGTCACAAGCCCTGCTCCTTTTCACAAAGGGTCTTCTGACAGATATTTGTTTGCCTTTTATCCAGATAGCCTATTGCAGTTTTTATTATCTACCATTTCACCAGGAAATCAAGTGTTCAATCACCGTACCAAATTTAACATAAAGGGGCTGTGCTAAATCCAGCCCCTTTATTGTAATCTGCACTTCGCTACAATCGAAATGCTTCCTACCGGTCAAGCATCTCTTTCATGCGACCTAAGCCTTCCCGAATGTCATCCACTCCAATACCGGAGTACGCAAGTCTGATATAGGATTGCTTCTCTCCTTCAAGGGGCGACCCGAAGTGGTTTCTGGTCGTGAATGAAACGCCAGTCTCTTCAAGGACTTTTTTCCTGAATTCTTCCACCGTCTTCGTTCCAAGTTTATCCATTGCACCAGTTACGTTCGGATACAAATAAAAAGTGCTTTCTGGTCTGCTTACGTGTACGCCTTTCATTGAGTTCAGAAGGTCCACTGCGGCGTCACGGCGCTCCTTTAGAATTTCCATCATCTTCAAGTATTCATCCAACGGTCCTTCAAGAGCCGCGACCCCTGCCCACTGGACGAACTGGGTCGTACAAGATTCGTCATTCACGTTGAACTGCGAAATTTTTGCCACCAGGTTTTCGGGGCCAATCGCAGCTCCCAGGCGCCACCCTGTCATGGCAAATTTCTTTGAGAAAGTGTACAATATTACCGTTCGTTCGAACATTCCAGGCAGAGAGGAAATGCTTTTGCCCTCTCCTTCATAAAGTATGTCGAAATAAGCTTCGTCGCTCAAAACGATCAGGTCATGTTCCACGCAAAGTTTAGCCAGTCTTTCCATCTCGGCCTCGTCAGAAGCAGCGCTGGTAGGATTATGGTAGTTGTTGTAAATAAGAAGTTTAGTCGCCGGCGTTATCTGCCTTTCTATTGACTCGAAATCAAGGGCGAAGCCGGTTTCCGTTTCCAGAAATCGGTAGGGTTTTGCCACCCCTCCGTGAAAACGGATCATCGACTCGTAAATAGGATAACCGGGGTTCGGATAAAGAACTTCGTCGCCCGGGTCCATAAACGCCATTACAAATTTGCCTATTACGGGTTTGCCTCCTGGCTGGACGCTGACATTTCCGACGTTCAGGGACAATCCTCTAGCCCATCCCACATCTCTGGCAAGAGCTTCCCTCAAGGGCTTTATGCCTGCATTGGGGCAATAGCCGGTCTTGCCTTCTTCAATCGCCTTGCATGCGGCTTGACGAATATGCTCAGGCGTTTGAAAGTCCAAATCACCTAAATGAAAAGGATAGACCTTGACGCCCCTTGATGCCAATTCCGCTGCCTCCGCACCTACGGCGAAGGCCGTTTCCGTTCCGAGAAGACTCATCCGCTTCGCGAAAGCTGGTGTCACTTTCCGTCACCTCTTTTTCATTTCTAAAACATCCCGCACGGCGCCAGCCACCGCTTGCGCCGTTAGCCCGTAGGATTCCATCAATTCCTCCGGGGAGCCCGATTGCCCAAAAACGTCCTGTATGCCCACCATGCGAACAGGGACCGGAGCGTGTCGGCATAGCACCTCTGCAACGGCACTTCCAAAACCTCCCATAACCTGGTGTTCCTCGGCGGTCACGACGGCGCCTGTTTCCAGTGCCGACTCCACAACGGCCTTGATATCCATGGGCTTAACCGTGGGGCAATTCAGTACTCTGGCTGAAACACCCTCTTCCTCAAGCATCCGCGCGGCTTTGAGAGATTCGTACACCATCACTCCGCAGGCCATTATTGTTACATCAAAGCCATCCCGGAAAACTTGCGCCTTCCCTACCTCGAAAGGGGTATCAGGTGTAGTAATGACAGGAACTTTCTCGCGACCGAAGCGGACCACGACGGGACCAACGATTTCCGCCGCCGCTTTTACGGCCTTTATCGTCTCATGATAATCGCAGGGTACTATGACGGTCATGCCTGGAATCGTCCGTGTGATGGCTATGTCTTCGAGCGCCTGGTGCGTAGCCCCGTCGGGGCCGACGGATATGCCGCCATGACCGGAGCCGACCTTAACGTTGAGACCTCCATACGCTACGGTCGTTCTGAGCTGGTCCCAGGCACGGCCGGTGCAAAAAAACCCATAGGTACTGACGAAAGGTATCTTGCCGACCAGGGAGAGCCCTGCCGCCAGGTTCATCATGTCCTGTTCGGCAATGCCCGTTTGAATGAACCTTTCAGGAAAGGTGTCCCGAAAACGGTCCACTCTGAGAGAGGAAGTCAGGTCCGCGCCGAGCACCACTACGTTTGGATTCGTCTCGCCCAGTTCTACCAACCCGTCACCATACCCGAAACGTGTCGGGATCTTCTCGACTTCCGTCCATAAATTTTTGTCAAGAGGCACGGCGGTCATCTTGTTCCACCCCCGTCAAGCTCTTCCAGGATTCGCTCTGCCAGATCAGCGTCGGGCGCCTTTCCATGCCAACCGGCTTCGTTTTCCATGGGTTTTACTCCCTTGCCTTTTACAGTATGCGCAATAATGACAGTGGGTTTGAAATGGCTGTGCCGGAACCTCCCGAAGGCGCTAACCAGATCGCATACATTATGACCGTCTACCTCGATCACATTCCAACCGAAGGCCCTCCACTTGTCGGCCAAGGGTTCGAGTGATTTCACATCGCAAGTCCAGCCATCTATTTGTAAGCCATTTCTGTCCACTATTCCACAGAGATTGTCGAGCTTGTAATGAGCTGCCGTCATTGCCGCTTCCCAGATCTGCCCCTCATCAAGCTCGCCATCTCCCATCAGGCAATAGACGCGGTTAGGCTTAGAGTCCATCTTAAAACCCAGCGCCATGCCGGAGGCTATGGAAAGCCCTTGCCCGAGGCTTCCAGTAGATGCTTCGAGGCATGGCAGTTTTTTGCGGTCCGGGTGACCTTGTAATCTGGAGCCAAAAGCCCTTAAAGTCTGAAGTTCTTCCACAGGGAAATATCCTGCCTCCGCAAGGGTCGCGTAAACCACGGGGCAGGCATGGCCTTTCGAGAGGATAAAACGGTCGCGCTCCTCCCAGGCCGGGTTTCCCGGATCGTGGCGCATAACCTCGAAATATAGTGACACCAGTATTTCCACCGCAGAAAGGGATCCTCCCGGGTGGCCGGAACCTGCCGCCGCCAGCATGCTGATGATATGACGGCGGATCGTTAGGGCGATTGTCTCTAACCTCTGCCGCGCCTTCTCCTCCATAACAGAACCTCCTTTTTACATGTTTGCACGTTTTATTGACCCCAAAAAAGACCAATGTGATTTGGCGGACCGGGAACTTCGAGCACTAAATATGATTCTTTCTTTTTTCACAAGGCTTATCAAACTCAGGCGTCCCCTGATGACATACAAATAAATTTACTTTTGCAGGCCATTCAAGGGAAATGTATTCTTTCACCTGGAAAGAAAGTGGCATTATGGGTAAAATCCCTGTCGGGCATTAGGGTCAAAAAAATTTGGCTTTATCGTTTTCGCAAGTCCTCCCTACGCCTGGCCAGGATAGGGTAAAAAGGGTGAACCTCGTTGTTTTTGAGGTTCAGGGCAGGTTTGAGAAGACTCGTTAATTCTTTTTCCATCGTCCAGGGTTCTTCATGGCAAACCCAGGTAACGTAACCATTTTCACATATCCACTCCGTCAACCTTTCTTCGCTTTCGCCAAAATTGAGTTTGAATCCCGGAAGATGAACGACCATAAGCCCCAGTTCCTCGGCGAGGCATGCTCCAAGGCTGTATCGAAGGGTGGATTGCCGAGCAGTTCCACTGATATGAGTCTTTATTCGCTTCGGGAGCTTTCGCTTGCTGTACCAGACGCTTGGCACTACCCCCACGTAAAGCAAAGCTTTCCCGTCAATGAGGTGCTCGTAATGCCCGCTTCTTATACCAAGCTTGTGGGGTTCAAAAAACCAGGCATACACGCCCCGTCTGTCGGGCGGTTTTATCTTCCTCGAATAGATATCCCTGGCCCCCGTCATAGCCTCCGGATTCAACAATTGTGACATTATCGGATCTTTCCCCGGCTCGCCGATCATGGGACACCTCCCGTCCTGCATTATCCCCGGGCCCACACTCATTTTTCTAATTTTTAAGGCTTGATGGTTATAGTGATTATTTTACAGCTTTATCGCGAAATTACCCGTAAATCCGTTTTTTTGAATTCCTTTCGTATTTTCTATTCTATAATGAGCAAGAAATGAGATGAAGGGAGAGAGCCAGAGTGAGAAAATTTATGCTTCTCCTATTGTATACTTTACTGTTAGCAAGCACCACGACTAATACGGCTTTAGCGGAAATGGATATCACAATCGCCACGGGTACTGTTGGCGGGTCTTATTATCCCCTGGGAACGGCTATTGCAAAAATATGGGGCGAAAATATTGACGGAATCAGAGCCAAAGCAATAAAGACCGCTGGAACAGCCCAAAACATACAGTTGATGAAAGAAAACAAGGCTGACGTGGCCTTTCTTGATGGGCTATATTATTATGCCTACAATGGAAAA
This sequence comes from Synergistaceae bacterium, assembly GCA_003446665.1. Lineage (GTDB taxonomy): Bacteria > Synergistota > Synergistia > Synergistales > Thermovirgaceae > UBA1876. The sequence continues at coordinate 709 of DMCT01000001.1, read as the reverse complement.
GGAATATACGAGGGAAACCCCCACGAATTCATCAAGGCCCTTGTGCCTTTATACCCGGAGCCTATATATCTCCTCACCGCAAAAGGCAGTGGTATTCGTAACCTGACTGATTTAAGAAAGCAAAGGGTGTCTGTAGGCGATATCGGCAGCGGGACCGAGATCACTGCACGAGAGCTCCTCGAAGCCGCGGGCCTGGACCCGGTCAACGACATAATACCCTTCAACCTGGGCGTCAGCGAAACCGCAAAAGCTTTCGCAGAACACAGGATAGATGCGGCGATCGTGGCAGGTTCCACCGGCATGGCCGGGATCAAGGAAGCCACAGCAATTGACGCTGTTGAATTCCTGAGTATTCCAGAGAATATACGTAAGATCGTCATGGAAGAAACCCCTTATTGGGTTCCCTGCGTAATTCCTGCCGGCACGTACAGGGGTCAAAACAAAGACATAGAAACATACGCCAGCTGGAACGTACTCGCAGTCCACGTAAATTTTCCAGAGGACACGGTGTTTGAAATGGTCAAGATTCTCTACGAAAAAAAGGAAATGCTGGTGAACGTTCGTCGAGCTATGGAATCGATGACGCCTGAAAACCTGAAGCACATCCTTATACCTTTTCACCCAGGTGCAGAAAGATTTTACAATGAGTTCTAAATTGCCTTAAAGAGCAGCCGAAATTAATAATGAAAAACTTTATAATCTCAAAGGC
>DMCT01000026.1 GCA_003446665.1 Synergistaceae bacterium | reverse complement strand
GTGCGGTCTCCCCGTTCCTTGTCGGAAGGGAAATAGTCGATCTCGAAACGGCGCCAGAGGTGCTCCCATGCCATTATGTGGCTTTCGAGAAGGTCTTCGAAGGATGCCTCGCCGGATATGGCTTCGACTGCTTCGAGGGAGCATTCCGAGATGGCATGATCCCTGGAGGTAAAGAGGCTTATCGTCTTTTCTATGCGTATGCTGCTGCCTTTTTCCATAGCGACGCAGAAAAGATGGCCGATGTACCCGGCTTTCCGGATGACCTTCCTTTCCGGTCTGATCGGAGTGCCATTCAGGAATATGGCGGATCGCGCCGCTTCGGCGATCTCGAGACGGGACTGGTTCGTCCGGACCTTCAGAAGGATCCTTTCTTCATCGACTTCCTTTTCCTCCAGAGGCTCAAGATGCACCATGGCAAGGTCCCTGTAGCGAGCTACCCCGAAGTTGATCACAGTACCGTCAAGAACCGACAGAAATTCGACTGTTCCGGACCAGTTCTCGGCGGTGATAGATGTTTGCTGGGCTGCCAGATGGGAATTGTTCATATGGACGATCCGCCGGTTTTCAAGTTTGGAGATCCGGCCCTGTTTGTCTTCAAAACGAATGTCCCTGGAAAGTATGCCTTTCCGCATATCGAGTTCCTGCCGGTAGTGATGTATTTTGACCTCAGAAAGGTCGAACCATTCTTCTCCCGGTAACCTGAATTTCAGAGCAATCCAGTTCGGGATATTGACCAGGTCCTCGTTCTCTATCACACGACCTGCTATCTCCGTCTTGAGACGGTTGTAGCCTCCGGCAAGATATGTCCCCGGATAGTGGATGTCGTCCGCGCCGGAACCCTCGAATGCCCCCCTGGTGGCGAAATATCCGTTGCCCAGGGTGCAGAGGGCCTCACGCAGCCCTTCTTTCTCCGGGTTGAAGGTGTCATAGACAAATCTCCATGAACTCATCTTTCTCCTCCTTCGCTTATCCACCGGGCCAATTTTTCGAGAAAAGATCCGGCCTCTTCCGTATCAGCCAGAGTGTAGCAGGCGGACGTCATGTCATTGGCCTTGCCTTCGCTCACAACAATACCGATGCCGTTATCGCCTATTACCGCGAAAGCATCCTCGTCTGTGGTGTCGTCCCCTATATAGACTGGTGCGGTTTTATTCCGATCGAAGCCCAGGGCATCTATTATCCAGAGAAGAGCCTTGCCCTTGTTCCAGTCAATGCCAGGCCGAAGTTCAAAGACTTTTTTCCCTGAACCTTTGACAAGCCTCTCGTTATCCGCAAGTACTGCATCGACGATCGTTTCCACACGGGCGATATCTTCCTCTGCAACAAGCCGGTAATGGACGGCTATGGAGTATTTCTTCCGTTCCACGGCGGACCCTGATATCAGATCCAGGGAGGCTCTCAGCTGTTTTTCCGCCGCATCGAGGACAGGGAGGAAATCATCTCCCTGTCGGAAGGATATGTTCACTCCCTCCGGGCCGGAAATATCGAAACCGTGACTGCCTGCGTAGATAAGGCTGTCGATGCCGACGAGTTCCCTGACGTCCTGGAGGTCCCGGCCGCTGATGATCACAAGTGTACAGGCTGCAGCAAGTTCCCTGACGTTCTGACGCATACTCGAAGAGATCACCGCATCTTCCGGTCTGTCAACGATCGGGGTAAGTGTTCCGTCATAATCGAGGGCAACGAGGATATCCCTCTGCTTGAGAAGGGCTGATATTTCATGAAATGCATCCAGGGCCGACGGAAGTTCCGCGATGGGCCGAAGAACAAAAGGACTATCCCCGTCAACGCTGACCTGCGTCAGTTCAGTGACAACCTTGTGAGCTCCCTCTTCCAAAAGACGGACTTTGTTGCCTGTCCTGTCCACACCGATCACCAGGCCGAACCCGCCCTTTTTTGCGGCCGCGACCCCCGATTCGGCATCTTCAAAAACTACAGTCTTCTCCGGTTCTACGCCCAGTTCCTTCGCGGCCTTCAGGAACATGTCAGGCTCGGGTTTCCCTTTCAGACCTTCGTTCTGGATATGGGTCCCGTCCACCCTTATGTCGAAAAGGGTTTCGATATTCGCGGCTTTCAAAACCGGGACACAGTTTTTGCTTGATGTGACCACCGCTGTTTTGAACCCTTTTTTCCGAAGGAGTTCAATAAGCGCAATAGAAGGGAGATAGACCGAGACGCCATTATTGTTGAGCATCTCATTGAAATAAAGGTTCTTTCTGTTCCCGAGCCCGCAAACGGTATTCTCTTCGGGTGAGTCCTCAGGAGTGCCGTATGGGAGCTCGATACCCCTGGAGGAAAGGAAGCTTTTCACGCCTTCGTACCTGGGTTTACCGTCCACGAAACGCCTGTAATCCCTTTCTATTACAAAGGGTTCCCATTCACTGCCTCCGCTGCTCCGCTGAAGGTATTCATCGAAGAGCCGTTTCCAGGACGCAGCGTGCACTTTCGCCGTCCGTGTGACAACACCATCCAGATCGAACAGAACCGCTTCAAAAGTCCCGCTTTCGATGTTCACGTCGTGTTCGGTAATTCCCATGATTTTCCTCCTGTGCCAAGCGGTATCTCCGATCGACGCAGTGTCGCTTGTTCCATAGCTTGAAGGTCAGAACAAAAACAGTCGGCCTGATCAGAAATCCGGGCAGATTTTTCTGTCAGTTATTCTTTTATTCTTTATCTCAATGCTAACTATAGTAATGGAAGTTGTCCGAATGGGCAAAATGGCGAGTTGCCTCACCTAAGAATCTATGCGAAAGGTATAGCATCTTCCCGAAGGGCATGACCCGGAGGGAAGGGGGAAGGACGGGTGAGGCTCTTGATGGTTTCGAGAAGGGAAGTTATCGTCAAGTCGGCGGATGAGTACCGCAAGGCATCGAAGAAGGATAAGGTAGAGTAGAGAACAGGCCTTTTGACCTTAGCGCCAGCCTATCTGTTACAGCCCCTTTCGTCTGGCGGTGCCTCACTAGCCGATGCATGATCAGGAAAGCCTGTTCCCCCTCATCAAACCGTGCATACGGCTTCCCTTACACGGCTTTCCGATGTTCTTCACACCAAAACATGCGCCGATCTCCAGGGTGCTGCCGTCGTCGGCAGCTTGAAAACCTAAGTTCCCGGAATTTCTAACGATGGAATCTTGACAAGGCGTTGAAACGACAACAAAAACAGCACTTTTTAATGGACTTTCACCTCGTTGTATATTATAGTATATAACGAGGTGGGGCTGATGGGAATCGTCTACCAGAAAAACAAGAAGACCGGAATCACGTATGCTTACCGGAACGAACCCTACTGGGATAAGGAGAAGCAACAGTCCCGAGCAAAAAGGACTCTTATCGGCAAACTGGACCCGGATAC
>DMCT01000111.1:11673-11828 GCA_003446665.1 Synergistaceae bacterium | reverse complement strand
GCGATGGTGATGCCCGTGTAGATCGAGGCTTCCCTGGCGGCCACGGGCATGTTAGATGTGTTTGCGATGAGGACCGTCCGCTCCATGAGGGGACGGCCTGAACGGGGGTCCTCCAGCCGGGGGAATTCCTCCAGGACCTCGGTCATCTCGTTGCC
>DMCT01000111.1:5159-11393 GCA_003446665.1 Synergistaceae bacterium | reverse complement strand
CCCTTGGCGATGGGAAAGAGGCCGTCGATCACGCGCTGTCCCGTCAGAAGGGGACTGTGAAGCGGAAGCCGCCTGCGGGACGGACGGGGCGTCCTGACGGGCCACCGGTGAATCATGGTCAGGGAGTGTTCCCTGCCGTGTTCGTCACGAAGGCGCGCGATCTCCGTTCCGCCGGCGACGGGGCCCGGCGGCGCCAGGAAGGTGAGCTCCCCGAAACATTCCGGCGGGACGAGTATGCGGTGCTGGAACAAGGACGTCTCCTGGACCACCGCCAGGAGCATCCCCGGCGACAGGGTGTCGCCCTCGAAAACTTTCGGGGCGATCTCCCAGTTTTTTGACAGGTCGATCTGGTCAACCTGAAGCCCGCGGCCGAGGAAAGGCCCTTCCCGCTCGAGCAGGGTGCCCAGGGGTCTGCCGATGCCGTCGAAGATGGCACCCAAAAGTCCCGGTCCGAGGGAGATTGAAAGAGGTTCGCCCGTTCCCGTGACGGACTCGCCGGGACGAAGCCCCTCCGTCTCCTCGTACACCTGGATGACGGCCTCGTCGCCTTCCATGCGGATGATCTCGCCCACAAGGCCTTCGTCACCTGTATGCACCATCTCGCGCATGCCGAAGTGTTTCATGCCCGAAGCACGAACCACGGGGCCGTTGACGGCGATGACCCTGCCCTGGTTTTCCATGAACTCCCCCCTCAAAGTATCTGGCCGAGGCGTTCGGCCAACACAGGAAGCAGATCCTGGACCCTGGCGTCCCAGTCGGCATTGACCCGCCGGGACCCGTCACCGGAGATCAGCCAGAGTCCACCCGAAATGGGCGCGGGCTCGTGTTCCACGGTGAAGCTGACGCCGGGCCAGGCCTTTTGGGCGTATTCCGCCAGCTCGTTGCCAAGATGGATATCTTTGTCCGCAAGCAGGATCCGGACCTCGTCGATCCCGCCCATGGCGTCCATGGATTCGGCCAGAAGGCCCCGAAGGACAGCAGGGTAATCCTCCCTGTTCCTGAGGTCCCTGAGCCGGTCGCCAAGCATCCTGGCCGCGTCGTGAATGAGCTTGTTCCGGTACCTCATGGCCTGCCGGTTCCGTTCCCGCTCCGCGGCGCTGGTCTGGCGAAGGCGGATCTCCTCGGCGCGCACGCGGGCGTTGCGGAGGATGAGGTCCGCCTCCCGTTCGAGCCTTTCCGCCTCTTCGCTGCGCCACTCTTCTGCTTTCTTGCGGGCATCCTCCACGATGGAGCGCGCCTCGTAGCCGGCGGTGTCCAGGATATACTCCCTCATGGCCTCGAGCTTTCGGCGGGTCTCGGCGTCGCTCATTCGACCTTCACCCCGATCGCCTCCTGGAGATATCGGGTGAGAAAATCCGCAGGGCGCCTTGTCCCGTGGCGGTCCGGGATCTCCACCACCAGGGGAAGCTCCCCCGACTGCCGGAGGTCCCTGACGACGTCCGGAACCTCCAGGGCGACCTTTTCCGTCAACACCAGGATACCCAGGTCCGGCTGCTCAAGGGCCCGCTGAACGGCTTCGAGGATCTCTTCCCGGCCGTGGGCGATGACACCGTGGATTCCGGCCAAGCCCATGCCAACCACCGAATCGTGGTTATCGCTCACCAGGAATGCCTTCAAGGCCTACACCTTCCCCAGGATGAGCAGGGCCGTGATGAGGCCGTAGATGGCGATCCCCTCGGCCAGACCAAGGTAGATCAGGGTGGAACCCAGCAGTTCCGGCTTCTCCCCCACCACGCCCAGCGCCGCCGCGCCCACCACGGCCACGGCGATCCCGGCACCTATGCAGGCAAGGCCGGCCGCGAGGCTGGCGCCGAGAAAGGCCCATCCCGCCGCTGTCCCCGCCTCCTGGACCCCCTGGGCAAAAGCCATTCCCGCCCCGGAGTAAAGCAGCACCAGGCTTCCCAGGGCTAAGGCGGCCAGCACCGCGCGCGCGGAGGGCACTCTCCGTTTTTTCAGGGTCCATCCGGCACCCAGGCAGGTCAAAACCGCCGCGAACATGAAAATCATCCCTGTCATTGCCATTCCCCCCAACTCCTGCTTCCTGCGGGAGCCCCCTCGCGCCAGCGCACGGGCCGGAAAGGGTCGCCCCCGCCGCGGTAAAACTTGCTGAAAAATTCATAATACTCGAGACGCAAAGTCTGGATAAAGACGATAAGACCCTCGAGACCCACGATGAGAAGGGTCCCGACGGCGATAATGACCAGCCTGAAAAGGGGTCCGCCGGGGATCTCCCGGACCAGGTCGGCCAGCATGAAGACCGCCAGGGAGAGCCCCACGTGGTTTACCGTGAAGGCCGCCAGGCGGATAAAGGACGCCGTGTTGCTCATGAATGAAAAGAGAACGTGCAGGACCTCGAAGACCTGCACCACGGCGCTTTCTCCTTCGAAAGGGGCTTTCAGGAGCTTTTGGGCAAGGAACCCCTTGAGAAGCATGGCCGTAAGGAAAAGGACCAGTATGGCCGCTATACTCCATCCGGGAACGGGAAGCTTGCGGTCCGTCAACCAGGCGAAGATGGCAAGGCCCGCGGTCCAGTAGAAAACCACGCCTGCAAGACCCTGCCCGTCGAAGAGCATCCTTCCGTAATCCCCTTCTTTCCAGCTCTGGTAGATGTTGAGCACCATGCCCAGGGTAATGAAAAACGCCCCCGCCCCGAGAGAAAACCTGAGGAGGAAGTCCATGTTTTCCATGGGGGAAAACCACACGGGTTCTATCAGGCCTTCCATGCCGAAGACACTGCCGTAGAGGAAGCCGAAGACAACGGAAAAAACCCCGGCCGACTCGACGACAAGGCCCATGGACCGGCGCATCCGGCCGGTGCGAACCAGCAAATGTGCAGCCGACACGAGCAGAAGGCCGTGCCCCACGTCGCCGAACATAAAGCCGAACATGAGACAGAAGCTTGCGGCCACCAAAAGCGACGGGTCGGCGCCCCCGTAGCCGGGCAGGCTGTAGAGGGCCACGATGTCCTGAAAGGCCCTCACGAAGGGGAGGTTCTTCAGAAAGGTCGGGACCTTCCGCGTCCCCGGCGGAGGTTCTTCGATGTGAACCGCCGTTTCGGGCGCCTCCTTGGCCGCCGCATCGAGGATCCCGCTTCTTGCATAGGCCGGGACCCAGCCGGACAGGACATAGAGCCCGCCCACCTCGCCCCGCCCCCGGCAGAGTTCATAAACCCGCTGGAGCGTGAACAGGCGACTGTAAAGAAGGCCCAGTGTTTCGGCCTTTTCGTGGACAAAGACTTTCGCCGCGGTCCTGAGCCTTTCGAGGGCTCTTTCCTGCGCCTTGATCCGCCTTTGGATTTCTTTCATTCCGCCTGCGGCGAAACGCTCGCCGAGCCTGGCGAGGTCGAAGGGCCTGAAATTGAGGGACCCCAACAGCTTTCCCGCACTCTCGGCGTAATCAGGAAGGGAGAAAGTCATGATCCAGCTTCTGCCTCCTGCGGTCGTCAGGGGCACGATCAAAAGCGGAACGTCCCTTGCCGATTCCTCGAGCCTGGACAGGTCCTCTTCCCGGATATGGCCGAAAAAGGCCTTGAAGCGTTCCAGAGACACCAGGTCCGACGCCGTCCAGTCAAGTCCCTGCAGGGCTTCCTGAAGAATCCGGGCGGCTTCCAGGGTCCGGCCCCGGTCCCTGAGGATCTCGCGCCTTTTGCCCCACCGCTCGAGCTTTTGAAGGACCTCTTCGGCCTCTTCTTTGATGCTTTCAAGGGCCAGTCCCCCGCAAAGGGGCACCGGGGCCGGTTCGGGCAGCGGCTCGCCAGCGGCCTCCCAGACGGCGGCAAGACGCTCGAGAAGGCTGTCGCAGGGATTTTCCCCGGAGGTGTCGATCTGCTCCCTGATGGCGCGGTCGGTGACCAGGGCATCCACCGGGATGGGCTGGAAATCCTCCCTCAAAACGAGCCACAGGGCCAGGCGCTCGACCTCCTCCCTGGGTCCCAGGGCCGTCAGGTTGAGCATTTTCACGACCGCCACGGTGCTGCGCCTCCCCTCAGAAGAGGCCTGCCGAGGAAAAAGGCCGCCTCGCGCCGGTTGTAGTCGTACCGGATATCCTCGATGATCATCTTGATGTCGGCGACCTCCTGCCAGCGCAGGTACAGGTAGGCCCCGAGCGCGTCGAAGGAGGGAAACCCCTTCCGCAGGATCTTTCGGGCCTTCTCCCAGAGGTGGGTCTTGACTCTCCGCTCCAGTTCCAGGCTGTCCGTCACGGGCCGGTCACCAAAAATCACTCCATAAACGGTTCCGCCCAGATGCCCCCACAGCTCTTCCAGGTCCCGGGAGCGGCCGAGCTTCCGGAGGGTGTCGAAACGCAGCCGGTGCCGCACGGGAAGGAGCCTGTTGACCATGTCCTCGAACCCCAGGCCGAAGTAGCTGAGCCCGCGGATGGTCCACAGGAGGTTCTGGAGATCCGCGAGGGTACCGAAAAGGTCGGCCAGCGTTCCGTTTTTGGTCCCTGAAACCAGCCTTGAGACGCGCACAAGGCTGGCCAGGGCAAGGGAGTCCACAGCCATGTCGGCGGCAAAAAGGGTGCCTCCGCTATGCGCGAGAGCCTTGAGAGGTTCCTGGAGGACCGGCCCCCATGGAGTTCCCCGGAGGGCCTCGAGTACGTGCTGGAAACTCCGTGCCTCCGTCAGCGGCGCTTGCGGAAGACGCTTGCCCGGCACGCTTTGAAAACGGTACTTGATGTCTGAGGGGCCTTCTTGCCCGGAGTAGATCTTGCGGAGGACACGCTTGACCGTCTCCGCGTCGTAAAGGCCGATCCAGGCCTCGAGCCAGAGGCGCCTGGAGCCGGTGACGGAAACGGTCAGCTCCGCCCCTTCCGCAAAGGGAATCCCTTCGAGGGAGGATTCGAGCTCCGCCCGGTGTCCCGGAGGCGGCACTTCTAGCCCGGCGTACCCCGGGGTCTTTTGGAGTTTCGCCAGGATCTCGTCCACGGAGTCGCATTCAAGGAGCTCCCAGTATTCACGTTCGGAAAGGAAGCGTCCCGACAGGGCCCTCCCCCGGGTCCCGGCCGCTGTTTTTTCGCCAAGGGCGACGCAGGGGGCTCTCACCTGACGCCCCTCCTGACGTATTCCTCCGCTGTTTCTTCGACGACAGCCTCGACGACCTCCTGGGCATGGGTCTGAAACCGCCTGGTCATTTCGTCCGTCTCCTGTTGAGCGAGCCGAACAATCTGGCGGACTTCCGTCCCCGCCGCCTGTTCGGCCGCCTCGACCACCGCCTGGGCCTGTTCGCGAACCGCCCTGAGCCTGGCCTCCCGTTCCTTCTGGAAGTCCCGCCTCGCACGCTCCAGAATTTCTTCCGCCTCGGCGCGGGCTTCCCCCTTTTTCCGCAGGGCTTCTTTCTCGGCGTTCAGCAGGACCGTGAGGGCTTCCTCGAGAAAGGGCATCCTAGGTCACCTTCCCTGATATTTTTTTCGCGATCTTCATGCGGCTGAAGTCCTCCCGTTCCTGCTCCTCGAGCACGGAATCGATGAAGGCCATGGTTTGTTCATAAAAGGGGATGACCACCTTTTCAAGGGCATTGACCCTCCGGTGGGTCCGCCTGACCGCAACGGCCAGGCGGTACACGCTGGTTTCCACTTCCGCCAGCCTGGCCAGAAGGACCAGAACGTTCCTGAATTCCTTGTATGCGTCATCCATGGATGCCGAGGTCTGCCAGAAGGAGTAGCAGGGGCTGATTTCCCGAGGGAGGGGATCTATTTCCGGGATCTCCACGCCCATGACGGATCGCAGGCGGATCATGAAGCCATCTTCTTCCGGGACGGCCATGGAGATTTCCTCCACCATGTCGATCCCGATGGAAATATTGGCCCTCTGGAGCGCCCGGTAGGCCGTTTCGAAGACACGGCTCAGTTCCTGCTGGATCCGGCGGGCGGACTGGATCTGGCGAACGAGTTCCATCATCAGGACCTGGCGCTTCTGTTCAAGGAGGTCCTTGCCGTTTCGGGCGGCTGAAAAGGATTTTTTGGCCTGGACGAGATTGCCGCGTGTGGGATCCATCTTCTGGGGCATAAGCCTGACCGCCTCCGCATCGTGTGTTGTGCATCAATTATTTTAATTTTCGACGTCCATCGTAAAGAAACCATCCCGATGCCCTCAGGAGATCTCCACGTGCCGCTCGACGTCCTTTATCAGCTTCTGGCGGTCCCAGGGCAGGGTGCCGCTGATCTTGATGATGTTTGACGGGTGGGTGGTGTCGAAGACCGTCGGCTTCTCGGGCTCGAGATTTTCCAGCAGGG
>DMCT01000111.1:0-5044 GCA_003446665.1 Synergistaceae bacterium | reverse complement strand
AGCTTTTGTGCCTGTTCGACAGCCTCCTGGACGGTGTGCCCCTTGTTCATCAGCTTGAGGACATCGTCCCGTCCAGTCTCGAACCCGATGTACAGCATCCGCAGCCCCGCGTCGTGCAAAACGGCCAGCTCGTCCACAGAATAGCCGGCGATGTTCTTGACGGAGGCGTAAGCCCCGACGCGGTGGCAATATGGCAGGTAGTGACGGATCATTTCGAGCAGGCGCTTCATCCTGTCAAATCCGATGGACATGGGATCGGCGCCAGTGAGGAAAACCTTTTCGGTATGGAGGTTTCCGCTTCTGAGTTCCGCTTCGATATCCGCAAAAGAAATCTGCCGGTAGGCAACGTTTTTGTACATGGAGCAGAAGGCGCACCTGTTACATAAGCAGCCCGATGTGACGGGCAGCAGACAGGTGTGCATCTCATCCTGGGGTAATAGAGGGTTTCCTCCTTGTAGCTGATTGGCATCATCCCTCCCGCTTACGGCTTTATCCTACTCTTCGGCGCGTGACCGTGCAAATGCGATGTCTGACGCAGAAAAAGAAATATGAGGCAGTTTGCCCGATTTACGCGAGGGGGACGAAATGCGTGAATAACACCGGACTGGACATGCCGGCCCTTTTGATCGAACGGGAAACTTTGACGGACATTCTCCGCCACCTCACTCATGCCGAGGAGGAAGGCGGTTCGGAAGCGGTTGTGCCTCATTCCACTTCTTTGCGGATGCCTTCGAAGGCTGAGTGGATCCGCCGGAGCCCGTCCTCGAGAAGTTCCGCGGGGCAAGCGATGTTGAGGCGCTGGTAGCCTTCGCCTTCCCTGCCGAACCAGTGGCCGGGGTCGAGGGCGACTCGGCCTTTTTGAAGAAGCAGTTCGGTGATTTTTTCGGAATCAAGCCCGCTTTTTCTAAAGTCGAGCCATACCAGGTAGGTGCCTTCGGGACGGGTAACGCCGACCCAGGGCATGGAGATCCGAAAAAAGGCTATGGCCTGTTCCAGGTTCTTTTCGACGTATGAAAGCATCTCTCGGCGCCAGATGTCGCCGTGTTTGTAAGCGGCTTTCGCGGCTGCCAGGCCGAAGACGTTGTGGTGGGACGCGGCTGTGGCCTTGTGGGCCTTTTCGTAGGCGGACCAAAGGGCCTTGTCGGCGATGATTGTGTAAGACGTGTTAAGGCCGGGGATGTTGAAGGTCTTGCTGGGACTTACGCAAGTTATCCACCGTTTTTTTCCTTTTGACCTGGTGGCATAGGGTATGTGCCGGTTCCCCGAATGAACTAGGTCTGCGTGGATCTCGTCTGAGACGATGACGGTTTCGGTTTCTTCGCTTATTTCGGCCAGCTTATCCAGCTCACGGGCGGTCCAGACCCGACCAACGGGGTTGTGTGGGCTGCATAGGAGCACCATTTTCACTGCTTTATCCCTACAAGCCCGTTCGAGGCCTTCGAAATCCATATTGTAATATCCCTTTTCTTCGATGAGCGGAACCTGCACGAGTATCCTTTCGTTGTCTTCCACGATCCTGAAAAAGGGCGGGTATACGGGAGGCATGATGACAACCTTATCGCCGGTACTTGTAAGGGCCCGAATCGCCATGCCGATGGCGGGCATCACGCCGGGGGCCGTAAATATCCAGCTAGGGTCGACAGTCCAGCCGTGGACCCGTTCCATCCAATCGGCCACTGCATCGAAAACTGAACGCGGGTCCGAGGCGTATCCGAAGACGCCGTGCTCGACCCGTTCCCGAAGGGCTTTTATGACCGGTCCCGGCGAGAGAAAGTCCATGTCGGCCACCCACATGGGGAGCGTGTCATCGGGGATGAGGCCGAATCGTTCTTTCATGCCGTCCCACTTCAGGCTGTCGGTGTTCATGCGGTTTATGACCTTGTCGAAGGAAGATGCCATTTGCGTCACCTCTTAGGGATATTAGTGGTTTTTGAAAACGGGCCGATGACGGAGAAATCAACCAGTTATTTCCCGTACTCCGCCTCCATGATATCAGACCGCAGCCTGTCGATCCTTATCAACAGACGCATGAGATACAGAAGGACGCATCCGTTGGCTGTGAGTATGACGCCCACTATCCAGCCAGGGATTAGGTTGGAAATCAGCATGGAAGTTCCAAAGAGTATCGACACAAGGTTCATGACAAACTGTGTGATGGAAAGATGCACCAGCACAGTGGGCACTGCGTCCGCCTCTTTCATTCTTTTAACCGCGGATACCACGATTTTCACGAGCCCCGCAGCCCCGCCGACGAGGTTAAGCAAACCAACCAGAAGGGTCAAAAAGGGGACAAGCACGTTAGGCACTACGCAGGAAACGATACCCAGGGCCGCGAAGACAAACCCAAAAAGGATTACAAGCCACGTGCGATGAAAGGGTCCTACGGGCGTACCGCCGGAAGCCAGCATCTGGATGGAGAAAATAACCATCAGGAGGCCAAGCTGGGCGCTCCCCGAAAAAGGCAACCTGCCGAAGCTGACTGGGACGAGGAGCACTCCGAGAATCAGCATGAAAACACCGGTGAGAAGAAGCATGGCCTTGTCGGCATCGAGCCCGAAATCATCGCCCGAAGCCTTCGCCGCCTGGGGGTAGGCACGATAAATTTTCTGAAGCAAAAACGCGACAACAAAAATAGAGGATCCGTATACAAGCACTGAAATCGCAGTCAAAGACGCCGAAAACAAACCCTGTTCCCACACGAGAAGTCCTGCCAACATGGAAAACACGTAAACAGCCCCACATGCAGGAGCAAGGTAAAGAAAGATACCTCCATAGCCCAGCCAGGCCTGTAGCTTGTCCTTTGAAACAAGCATCTGCAGCAATTGCAGTAACCCGCCCATGCAAAGACAGATAATTAGCACAACTTTCGGAACGAGCGTAAATACATCCGGAACGAAACAAGCGACTATGCCCACCGCCGCTACGGTGACCCCCAGGACCAAGACCGCCTTTGTCCTGCGCATGTCTCCCGCGGGGGTACGACCCAAACTTACAGTCTGGAGTCCGAAGAGAAAAAGAAGCAGGCCGTATACTCCGTTCTCATAGTACGGTATCAGGCCGGAGTAAACGGGAAAAAGCAGTAGCCCCGTAAGAGTCACGGCCATGCCCGCAACCAGAAGTACTACTACGTCAAAGTAAAGGTCCGCGTCTTCGAATAGAAATTCGGTCTTTTCCAAAAAACTTTTCCACATGGTCCCCGCATCGGCAATCTTCAATAGTAGGTTCCCTTCGTACGGTAGTTTTCGCGCCTTTCGGCGGCAAGCTGTCTGGCCACCTTGTCGAACTCCTCCTTGCGCTCCCTGTACAAAGTGTAGAAGTCCCGTGCGCTTTGGGGCAATACGATAACGACGGATTTCTTCTCCATTTCCTGGAAGATATACTCCACCGCCTCGTCAACGCCTATGGAGTCGGCCGGCGGCGTCATGTCGCCGAAGATAGGCGTCCTGACGTTGGCCGGGCAGAAGACGCTAAACTGGAGACCTTCGACCTCCAGCTCGTACTGGAGGCTCTCGGTCATGGAGATGACGGCGGCCTTGGTCGCCGCGTAAACGGCCTGGTACGGTACAGGGAGCAGGCCGGTAATGGAGCCGGCGTTTACTATGTGGCCGAACCCCTGTTCCCTCATGATCGGAATGGCCGAGTATGTGCCGTAGATAACGCCTTTAAGGTTGAGGTCGATGGCCTTGTCCCATATCTCAAAGGTAACCCGTTCCGTGGGAATGGTAACACCTACCCCGGCGATGTTGCACACGAAGTCGAGGTGTCCGGAATGATCGGCGGCGCTTTCGATAAGCCCGGCTACCTGTTCCCTCTTGGTGACATCCGTCACTACGGGGAAAACCTTGCCCGGGTAATCGCTCCCGAGCCGCTGAGACTCGCGACTCAGGTTTTCCTCGTTGAAGTCGCCCATAAAAACAGCCTTAGCTCCGCGCTTTAGAAACTGCTCTGTCGTCTCAAGGCCTATACCCGACGCGGCTCCCGTAATCGCGGCTACCTTGTTCTCGTAATATCCGCTCATTTACCTCATCCCTTTCTCTCTGCCTTCAGGGCAGGACCCTCGAATCGCCCACGTTCAACCTGGCGTATCCTTTGAGCATCATTGCATAGGAGTACTTCAAAACGGGCAGGTTCGCCAGGCTAGCGATAGCCCGGCATTGAAGAGGGTGTTCTTCGGCCGTAAGTTCATTCCATTCGACGCATCCATCGCCCTTCCATGCCTTTGTTACCCTCGATTCCTGCGGATACAAAGTGGCATGGCTTAATGACGCGCCGCCCTTTCCAAGGTTTGGCAGGTATCTCCACCCGAAGTTGTTGGTGACTGCCTTTTCGTTCATCTTTGAGATGGCTTTTTCGTCGAGCTCCTCTTTCCGCCAGAAGTGCATTTTGATAAAGGTGCAACATTCGTAACTCGCGGAGGTAAACCAATGGTCGCCTATATGACGCTCCGAGGCCACGTCGGCAAAAACCTTGGGCATGCCGTCTTCCTCGCGCCCCCCGAGGATCGGGCAGGCCTTGTTTTCCCAGATGACAAGGGGGTAAACACCTGCAAGCCCCTCGTCGTTGCCCTCGTAACGAACCGGCACCGAAACCTGTATGAGGCGGTATTCACCGTTTGACATCCACTCCACGTCCCGGAAGTTGACAAACTGGACGGTTACCGCGGGCTCCAAAAGCTCAAAGTCGCCGGGAATGTACTGCAACAAGGTTTCTTCGTCCGTTTCAAACTGCACCTGTATGCCCGTCATGTCACCATGAGTCGTCCTTACCGGAAAGAAAGGATTCCCCGAAAAATGCACGGGCATCTTGTAGACGTAATTCTTTTGGAATCTGAATTTTCCTCTCATACGCCAAGCCCCCTCGTATCCTTTGGTTTACTGATCCTCGCTTACTGGGGAATCCTCATCAGGACGGAACAAACCAGCTTCCATCAACGGAGCCGCGACGCAACAATCACATTTATTTGTTCTTTAGTGAACAAATAAATGCTTAAAATATTTTGAGTCTTAATCTCTTTTGCGTCAATATGGCGTTTTATTCTGGCAGG
>DMCT01000028.1 GCA_003446665.1 Synergistaceae bacterium | reverse complement strand
GAGCTCATGGACGCGTGCGACAGTTACATACCGGAGCCTCAGCGCGAGGTTGACAAGCCGTTTTTGATGCCCATAGAGGACGTATTCACCATAACTGGTCGAGGCACGGTAGTGACGGGTCGAGTGGAGCGGGGCAAGATACACGCAGGTGACGAGGTTGAGATAGTAGGAATGCAGGAAGACACGCGCAAGACGGTAGCCACGTCGCTGGAGATGTTCCGCAAGATACTGGACGATGCCATAGCGGGCGACAACGTGGGAGTATTGCTTCGCGGCATAGGCAAGGACGACGTTGAGCGGGGCCAGGTATTGGCGAAGCCGGGCAGCATCACGCCGCACAAGCATTTCAAGGCGGAAGTGTACGTATTGAAGAAAGAGGAAGGCGGGCGTCACACACCGTTTTTCACTGGATACAAGCCTCAGTTTTACTTCCGGACGACGGACGTGACGGGCGACATCAAGCTGCCTGAGGGCGTGGAGATGGTAATGCCTGGAGACAACGCCACGTTTGAAGTGAACCTTATCGTACCGGTGGCGCTGGAGCAGGGCCTTCGGTTCGCCGTTCGCGAGGGCGGCCGTACCGTCGGAGCCGGCGTCGTTACCGAAATCCTGGACGACTAGAAGATATACGAGAGGAAGGCGTACCGCCATGGCAGATGTAGCAGGACTTCAGTGTACCGAGTGCAAGCGCCGCAACTACGTAACCACCGTTAACAAGAAGAAACAGCAGAAGAAACTCGAGAAGAAGAAATTCTGCCGGTGGTGTGGTACCCACACCTTGCACAAGGAAACGAAGTAGTGTAGAATACCTTTCGCGCGCAGGTCCGTGGCTCAATTGGCAGAGCACCGGACTCCAAATCCGGGGGTTGCAGGTTCAAGTCCTGCCGGGCCTGCCACTTTTTTGAAGGTACTGGAGGCTGTCTTCCATGAAAGTCATGAACTTTATCCGCGAGGCGAGAGCCGAGCTCAAAAAGGTAACTTGGCCCAGCCGCCAGCAGGTCTGGTACTCGACTCTCATCGTTATCGCGGTGACCTTTATGGTTGCGGCATACCTGGGATTGGTCGATCTGCTGCTGACGGCCGTTTTCTCACGGATCGTTCAGTAACCCAGTGAAGGTGGCTAACCCCGTAGAACAGATCCGTATATACGGAGGAGGAGAGGGGGCCGTGTATTGGCCCCCTTTTAAATGATGAAGGATAACAGGAAAGAAAGACGCTGGTATATAGTACAAACTTATTCAGGTTACGAAAACAGGGTGAAGATGAACCTCGAACAGCGGGTTGCCACCATGGGTATGGAAGACAGGATCTTTCATGTCCTTGTGCCTGTAGAAGAACGTGTGACCGTAAAGGACGGTCGTACCAAGCGCACCCGCAGGAAAGTCTTCCCAAGCTATGTGCTGGTCGAAATGATTCTTGATGACCAGTCGTGGTATGTCGTAAGGCATACGCCCGGGGTGACAGGTTTTGTCGGAGCCGGCAGTTCTCCGATTCCCCTGTCTGAACGGGAAGTCAGCGAGATAATGAGCAAGATAGGCAAGGACCATGTGAAGGCCAAGGTGGAGATAGACCTGAAGCCCGGAGATGTAATCCGCGTCAAGTCGGGCCCCTTCGAAGGACAGGTCGGCCCCGTGGTGGAAGTACTAGAGGAAAAAGGCAAAGTCAAATTCTCGGCCACTGTATTTGGGCGGGATACCCTGGTCGAAGCCGACCACACCGAACTGGAAAAGATCTGACAAAGAATATAAAGCACCGCTTCAGGCTTCCCGAAGGAAGCCGGCGAGGAGGGACACCAGTCAATGGCAAAGAAAATAATCGCACAGATCAAGTTGCAGCTCCCAGCGGGCAAGGCTACTCCGGCGCCCCCGGTGGGTCCCGCGCTTGGTCAGCACGGCGTCAACATCATGGAATTCTGCAAGCAGTTCAACGCAAAAACGGCCGACCAGCCTGGAATGATAATACCCGTGGTTCTTACCGTTTATGGGGACAGGAGCTTCAGCTTTATCCTCAAGACCCCACCGGCGAGCGTCCTGCTCAAGAAGGCGGCCAAGCTGGAAAGGGCATCCGGAGAGCCGAACAAGGTGAAAGTAGGGAAGGTCACCCTTGATCAGGTCAGGGAGATCGCGGAACTAAAGAAGCCCGACCTCAACGCCAACGACATCGAAGCAGCAATGGAAATGATCAAGGGAACAGCCCGCTCGATGGGCATTGAAGTTGTAGGCTAGGATTTAGCATAAGGCCGGTCCGAACCGGCTTGAAACCGTGGGAGAATTCCCCGTTTAGGGAATTCGAAAGCACCACAAGGAGGAAATCGAAATGGCCAAAAAGAGCAAGCGTTATCTCGCAAACAGGGAAAAGATCAGCCGCGAACCGGTGACCTCGATCAAGGAGGCAATACAGCTTGTTAAGGAAACGGCGAACGCGAAATTTGACGAGAGTATCGAAATGCACGTCAAACTGGGTGTGGACCCCCGTCATGCTGATCAACAAGTCAGGGGAACAGTCGTCCTTCCTCACGGTACGGGTGTAACCAAACGGGTAGTTGTAATAGCTTCGGGTGAGAAAATCAAGGAGGCCGAAGAAGCTGGGGCCGATTTTGTTGGTGGCGAAGACATAGTGCAAAAGATCGAAAGCGGATGGCTCGACTTCGATGCTGCCATAGCAACTCCGGACATGATGAAATCCGTCGGCAAACTTGGTAGAATCCTCGGCCCCCGGGGTCTCATGCCCAGCGCCAAAGGCGGGACCGTGACTTTTGACATAGCCGATGCGGTTAAAGAGATAAAAGCCGGCAAAGTTGAGTTCCGTGTCGATAAATTTGGTATAATCCACAAGGCTTTCGGAAAGGCCAGTTTTACAGAAGAACAGCTTGTCGAAAACGCAAAGGCGCTCTTCGGGGCCATAGTCAAGGCGAAACCGGCCGCGTCCAAGGGACAGTACGTGAGAAGCCTCGCTCTTGCGCCGACCATGGGCGTGTCGGTTCGGGTAGACCCGGTATCGGCACAAAAGGAACTGGTAGAATAAGATTGTCCTTCCCGTAGCGCCTTAAAAAGGCCTTTCGGGAACGGAACAGGTAAAGTCTTATAGTCACGATCAGCAGGCCAGAGACAGCGGGCGCGCCTCGCGCGCTTAATCGATACCCGCCGAGGTCTGGGATAAAGAGTCCGCCCACGGGCGGTATGTATACTCTGTCTCCCGGGCCCCGGAGGGTTCGGGAGATTTTTTGTGAGGAGGTGAATACA
>DMCT01000142.1:1257-3996 GCA_003446665.1 Synergistaceae bacterium | reverse complement strand
TTGGAGTCCCTCTACTTGCCCGGGCCTTTTTCAGGGTACATACGTCTTCTTTGGTATTCCCGGCCTCTCTCCGCTTCAAAGCCATGCAAGAAACACTAATAGTTTTCCCTGAAAGAAGCAAATAATCCTCGACAGCCAGAACTTATGATCTTCCCAGGAGCAAATAATCTGGCGTCCCAGAGATTGACGAAATCGTCAGACTATGTATACTGGGATACAGGATCCCTGTATCCCATATCCGCGAGGTGATTCCATGGACGTAATTCTCAAGCCTCTTCCGGAAGAAAGCTATATGCCGGTCAGGATGGTCGTCTACGAGACCTTGCGCGAGGCGATCTTCAGGAAGGAACTCAAGCCTGGGGACAAGCTTGTCGAAAACGACCTAGCGGAAAAACTCGACGTCAGCCGAACGCCAGTTCGCGAAGCCCTGAGGATGCTCGAATCGGAGGGCCTCATCGAGCGTAATCCCAGGAAGGGCCTTTTCGTCAAAGGTTTCACTGCCGAAGACGTGATGGAGATATATTCCATCCGACAGGCCCTGGAAGCTCTTGCCATAAGGATCTGTTGCCAACGAATCACCGAAGATGAAGTCGCGGAACTCAAAGACCTTTACGCGAAAATGGTCGATGCCTTTGAACGCAACGACGATACCCGTCTTTTCAGACTTTCCCAGGAATTCAACGAAGCCATCGTTGCTCCCGCAAAAATGCCCCGGCTTCTGAACCTGCTTGGCACCTACCATGAATATTTGCGGCGTTTCCGTATCGTTTCCTTCAGCAAATCCCCACGCAAGGCGCAAGCCCTGAAAGAACACGGGCAGATACTTGAAGCCGTCATTGAAAAAGATGCCGACAGAGCTGAAAAACTCGTAAAAATGCACCTCGGAAAGGCCATAGAAGCACTTATGAAGGAGATAAACGAGGAAAACTTTGGAAGAGAACCGGAAAGACCAGTGTCCCCGGTTTCAACGGCAAACCGTAAATAACGCAAATTTTATAGAACATAGAACAGAGAAGAATCTCGTGAAACAAGACTTTGTCGAGGCATCCTCATTGGATTAACAAGGTAGGGCAAGGAGGGATAGACCAGAGAGAGTAAAAGACGCTGGTCCGTCGGGAATTACGGGTTTTACGAAGGTGAATCAAAACTTTGCCGGAACAAAAGGAGGTAGTGCAAATGAAAAAGGTATTGGTATTGCTTTTGGCTGTAATGATGGTTTTTGGGCTTGTCGCCGCGGGTACGGCAGCGGAATGGAAACCCACTAAACCGATCGAAATCGTGGCGCCTGCCGGCCCTGGAGGCGGATGGGACCTTCTCGCCCGAACCGTCAAGAAGGCCCTTGAGGAAGAAAAACTGGTCGATCAACCGATCATCATCACCAACATGCCCGGCGGCGGGGGCGCCACTGGGTGGACTTACCTGAAAGGCAAGAAGGGACAGGGCGAATACCTTGCAGCCAACTCAAGCCTCATTCTTCTAAACAACCTTCTTGGGAAAAGCGACCTGACCTTCAGGGATTTTACCGTTGTCGCCAACCTGCAGGCAGAGTGGGAGACCGTGGGAGTCAAGGCGGATGCCCCTTACGACGATCTTGAAAGCTTCTTCGCCGCTTTGAAGGAAAAACCTGAAACCATGCCGGTTGGAGTCGGGCCGACCCTGGGCAACGACGACCATATCCAGTTTTTGATGCTGGCCAAACACTTTGGTGTGAATCCCGCAGACGTCAGGTTCGTCGTCTACCCCGAAACAGCAGCAGGCCAGATACCCGCTCTTCTCGGCGGCCACATCAAGGCGATTACCATCAGCCTTGCGGAAACACTCGAACAGGCGAGGGCGGGAAACATGAAACTCCTGGGTGTATCCTCGCCGGAACGGCTCGATGTCATCCCTGATGTCCCAACCTATATTGAGCAAGGCGTCGACCTGGTCTTCCCCCATTGGCGGGGGCTGATGGCTCCTCCGGGACTGTCGGAAGCACAGATCGCCTTCTGGAAGGAAACGATAGACAAGATGGTCGCCAGCAAGACCTGGAAGGAATCTCTCGAAACCCTCGGATGGGACCAGTTCTACCAGCCCCATGAGGAGTACCAGGCCTATCTTGCCGAGCAGGAAGAAGAAATCAGGGATCTGCTGCAGCAGGTAGGCCTGATCAAGCAATAAATCAAATCGCGTGGTATAGAGCTTACGAGGCGGCGGGGCCTTGGGCTCCGCCGTCTTTTCCAGGGAGGACTCGCCCATGACTAAAAACCAGATTTCGGGCCTCATTGCGGTAATAATAGGTTCGGTGTACCTGTTTATGGCATTGCAGCTACCCAGGACGACAATCGGCGACAAGATAGGACCGAAGATGTTCCCCATTCTGATAGGGAGTATAGCTCTTCTATGCGGGGTTTTGCTTTTTTTGAGAGAATCGAAAATCCCCAAAGAGAAACGCTCAGCCTTTGATTGGGCCTTCAAGGCCGAAAAGCAGGTCTACACAAAGATAGCCACCACCATCATCCTGGGAATCGCCTACGGATTCACACTCAGGATCGCCGGATACGTAATAACGACCATTCTGTTCATGTTCGCCGTAACACGCCTGATCAACGGGAAACACTGGATAGAGAACACGTTGATCTCACTTCTTTTCCCGATAGTCACCTACGTCGTCTTTGCCATTATGCTGGGATTGAGCCTGCCGAGAGGTTGGCTTTCTTTCCTGCCCTTCTAGCGGAGGAGGTCATTCACGATGGAAAC
>DMCT01000142.1:0-1025 GCA_003446665.1 Synergistaceae bacterium | reverse complement strand
GCCATACTGATCCCCATCAGTTACGGAATGAACCCTACCACGGCGCTGATAACAATGGCCGCGATATACTACGGGGCCATGTTCGGCGGTTCAAGGGCCTCGATCATGATCAACACGCCCGGAGACGCCTCTGCCATCGTATCCTGTTTCGACGGCTATCCCATGACC
This sequence comes from Synergistaceae bacterium, assembly GCA_003446665.1. Lineage (GTDB taxonomy): Bacteria > Synergistota > Synergistia > Synergistales > Thermovirgaceae > UBA1876. The sequence continues at coordinate 857 of DMCT01000142.1, read as the reverse complement.
AAAAACGGGGAAGCCGGAAAAGCGCTTGCGATTTCGGCCATAGCCTCCTTCATCGGGGGAATCATAGGAATGGTCTTTTTGATCTTTCTCGCCCTTCCCGTAGCCAACACCGCCTTGAAGTTCGGACCTGCAGAAATGTTTTCCCTCATGCTCTTCGCCCTGACTGCCACTGTCACTCTGTCCCAGGGGAGCATGCTTAAAGGGTTCATAGCTATGTCTTTGGGGTTCATGCTCAGCACCATAGGCATTGACCCCCTTTCCGGCATGATGCGCTACACCTTCGTTACGGAATTGCAGGAGGGGATCGACTTTCTCGTAGCAATGATCGGACTATACGCCGTTGCGGAAGTCTTCAAAAATTACAGAAATATCGAGGCCCATTTCAGCGTGGATGCCAAATCGATAGGAAAGGTCTGGGTCCCCTGGGAAGACTTTAAAAAAACGATCATGCCCATTATACGCAGCTCTCCCCTGGGCTTTCTGATCGGGGTCCTGCCTGGAATGGGAGGGACCATAGCTACCTTCGTCTCATATGCGCTTGAAAAAACGTTAAGCAAAAGACCCGAAAAATTCGGCAAAGGCGCCATCGAAGGGCTCGCCGCTCCCGAAGCGGCTAACAACGCTTCCTCCTGTGGGGCCCTTGTCCCTCTTTTGACGCTCGGCATCCCCGGCAGCGGCACGACGGCTGTCATGCTGGGCGCACTCATGATGCTCGGCGTACGTCCCGGACCCATCCTTTTCCAGATGCACCCTGAAATAGCCTGGGGAGTTATAGCTTCCATGCTTTTGGGGAACATACTGCTGGTTCTGATCAACCTGCCTCTCGCCGTGCCGCTGGTGCAACTTTTGAGAGTACC
>DMCT01000054.1 GCA_003446665.1 Synergistaceae bacterium | reverse complement strand
TATTTCCACGCGGGTCGATAAAAGCCATGCAAGTATCAAAATAGTTTCTAGAACCGAAATACAAAACCAAAACCCCTAACACGGACTGCGTCCGTACGTCGACCCGCGACGTTACTTTCCCGCCAACTCCTGCAAAAGAGGCTCGCGGGTCGATAAAAGCCATGCAAGTATCAAAAAAATTGTGTTTTCAGGAACCAAAGAACAAAAACGTTTAACACGGACTGCGTCCGTGTTAAACAAAACCCTCGTAACGGCGCTGGACCACCGCCCCATGCACATATCGGATCATGGTTATGAAATCGAAAACGGGCCTTCCCGTTGCATCCTGGACGGCCATCGCATAAGGAGGCAGGTCACTACATTCAAGCAGTATCGCACCCGTCTCGGGGTTCTGCTTTATCATTTCCATTGCGACATCTACGACTTCCTTTTCTATCTGGTCCGAATCGAGTGTTCCCTTTTCTTCCAGTATGGCCGTCCTGAATTCTTCCTTATCTTCCATACCACAAATAACTGTCGGAATATCGGGTGTTATACCCACAGACTCGAAGTGCCTTTTCGTCAGGCATTTCGAATCAGCGGCTATTATCCCGATCTTTTGCTTTGACGTCAGCGTCTTCCATATGAAAGGGACTTGTAAAAGGCTCGAGAGGAAAACGGGAATCTCCACGGCTTCGGCTACTTCTTTTTGAAAAAGGGCCATGAAACCACAAGCCCCCGTTATTGCCCTTACACCTTCCCTTTCGAGCGCACGTGCCGCTTCGATAAAGGGCTCGAGCAAACCGGGATCCATTCTGTTCAAAAGTCTTTCTATCGACGCTCCATTTACCTCCCTATAGCGGACGGGGAAATCAAAGGTGCTGGCATTGCCGACGTTACCGGGGACGCAGGGGTAGGCCGCGTCGAGAATGAGAATGCCTATGGATTCGCCGTCCCATGATCGGCTTTTGCTCTTCAGTTTGTATACGACCATTTTCTGGCTCCCCGCCTTTTATATTGCTTTCGCAAGCTTACGGTACCGTTCAAACGTCGATTCTCCCTATTAGTAAAACACCCGGCATGAATGTTCATGCCGGGTCGAATTTGCTGGCGTGCCCGTCGGGATTTGAACCCGAGACCTTTGGCTCCGGAGGCCAACGCTCTATCCAGCTGAGCTACGGACACTCGTATGCGGCGATTAGGGTACCCCTGCCACATCGGGTTGTCAAGGGGGATCCTCCCAACCCCAGGTTACTGCCTGAACCTTACGATCGTCACGCCCATGCCGCCTTCGCCCGGCCCGCCTAGTCGGTAGTCCACTACGAAGGGCAAATTCCTGCAAAGGCTGTGGACCTCTCGCCTTAAAATACCTTCGCCCTTTCCGTGAATTACCGTCACTTCTCCGTAACCTGCCCGAAAGGCCCTGTCGAGGTACCTTTCAACTTCGGGTATGGCTTCATCTACGGTCATACCCCGTATCATGATCGACGAAGGAACGTGCCCCGTCGGCGAAATATTTTTTCTGGTCGGCAAGAACTCTTCGGGGAGATCTTTTGGGGAAAGCGGAGCCAGTTTTCGCAAAGGGACCTCTAACTTCATGGGACCGCTCAAAAGGAGTGCTTTTTTCCCGTCCACTGCTTCGACTATGCCCCTGGTGGAGGTCCCCGCAATTTCTACGGCGTCACCGGGTGAGGGCTTCCACCCTTTCTGTGCCTTTCCCTTGAGAAACCGCTTTTCTTCCCGTTCTTCTTCGTTTTTTTTGAGAGACCTTTTCATTCCCGAGATCTCCTGAAGACCTTTTTGTGTTCTGCCCCTGTCGGAAGATTCCGCCGTCTGTTCTATTGTCCGCAGCAACGCTTTGGCTTTTTCTTCTGCTTCTTCCAGGATCTTTCTGGCTTTTCTTTCGGCTTCCAGAAGCATTCTTTCTCTTTTTTCCTCTATGGCCAGTTGGTTTTCCCGCACGATCTCTTTCAGCCGCTTTACTTCGCTCCGCTCCCTGGAAAGCCTTTCTTCCTCGACCTCCAGGTATTGCTGTTTCCTCAAAAGCTCCTCCAGAAGCTTTTCCGCGTCGGCATATCCTTCATGCAGGAATTCGTAGGCCTTGTCGATAATGTCCTGAGAAATGCCCAGCCGGACAGCGATGCGCAGAGCATTGCTTTCGCCAGGGATGCCCATCCTAAGCCTGTAAGTAGGAACAAGCTTCTCTGCGTCGAATTCCATGCCCGCCGCCTCGACACCGCTTTTGGTCAAGGCGTAACGCTTTATAGCGTTATGGTGGGTCGTAACCAGAACCAGGCTGCCCCGTTCGTGAAGACTCTCCAGGATAGCCAGGCCGAGAGCCGCCCCTTCCTGCGGGTCCGTTCCGGCACCTAGTTCGTCGATGAGAAGAAGGCTGTTTCCGCCTGCTTTCTCCAGCATCTCGACTATGTTACGAAGGTGGGAGCTGAAAGTGGAAAGGCTCTGTTCTATGCTTTGTTCGTCGCCGATGTCAGCGGACATCCAGTCGATGTCCCCGACGACAGACCCTTCTCCCACAGGAGCAGGCAACCCGCACCAGGCGAGGTAAACCGACACCGCCGTGGTTTTCAGGACCACCGTCTTCCCGCCTGTGTTGGGCCCGGTTATCACCAGCTGCCTGAACCGGTCACCACAGTGTATGTCTATGGGTACACAATCTGCTCCCAAAAGCGGATGCGTCGCCCGCCTCAAGAAGAACCTCGACTTTTCTTCCATGACCGGCAATTCCCAGGAAAGATTTTTCTGAATCGCGCAGGTTCCATGCAGAAGATCCAGTTCCCCCAGGACACGTTCCGCCTCAAGGAGCGCATTTTGTCGGTCGAGGATCTTTTGCGTCAAAATCCCGAGGATTCTGCGTTCCTCGCTTTCGGTTTCCCTCCGAAGCAGCGCTATGCGGTTATTGTATTCGATGAGACTCTTGGGTTCCATGTATACACTGTTGCCGGTTTTGGAGCGGTCGACGGCCATGCCGCCGAAACGCGACATATCCTCGAGCTTAACCAGAAAAACGATTCGCCCCTCACGAAAGTGAACCGCCCGGTCCTGGAGCATTCCGGAAAAAGACGGGCTATCCAGCATCGATTGAGCTTTCCGCCTGGCTGTTGCCGTCTCTTTACGCAAGGAATCCCTGAGATGAGCCAGGTTTTTTGAAGCCCCATCGTAGAGCGTGCCATCATCTGCCACGACCTCGAGATCGTGGAAAAGACCGGTGAAATCGCCCAGTTTTTTCGTCAGATCGAGGAATTGAGGAAATTCGTCTTTTTTTTCAGTTACAGCGGACTTCAGACGCAGGCATACTCCGACGATTATCCTGCAGAGAAGGATTTCCTCTCCGGCCAAAAGGCCGGTTCTTTTCGCCTCTTCCAAAATCGGTGCAACCGGTTTTATCCTGTCGTCCCAGGGAAGTTCGCCGTAGACGTCCCGGTAAAGATTGTATGCCCTCTGGAGGTCCTGCCTTCTTGTGACCTGCCTGACGGAATCGAGAGGGAAAAGGTTCCCGACAGTTTGCCTGCCCAGTTCACTCCGACAGGCTTTGTCGAAGATCAAAAGGATTTTATCCATTTCTATGGCTTTGAGCGTTCGTGCATCGGTTTTCACAGAATGATTCTTTCCCCTCCGGCCATTTCCAGCCCCTTTGAAATATCTTAAAGCTGGATGGATTTGTCGGGTTTTTGAGCCCCTTCCGGATCATGGAAGGGTGAGAGATCGATTTTACCCATATGAGCTTTTTCAAGGAAATCCTGAATGTAAGGCCAAGCGATTTCTACCGACGACATCGCGACGGAATCTTTGATCCACCAGGTGGGAACCAAAGGCGAGAGAGCCATAATTCCCGTGTACACCAGGAGCACCAGTATAAACGTCTTGGCCGCCCCGGCGGCAGCACCCAGGAACCTGTCCACCGAGGACAGGTTCGTCAACCGGAGAAAGGCTTTAATTCCTCTTTGCATATATGCGCCCAAAAGGAGACAAAGTGCGTATATGACGACAAGCGCTACTATCCTGGTGATAGAGGGGTCCAGGTCGAAATACTTCAGCATAACGGTCGAAATCGGAAGCGACACTTTCCAGGCAAGAATAAATCCTCCAACCGTCGCCACAAGGGAAATAACCTCGCCGGAAAGCCCACGCAACGCCCCTTTGATGAGAAAGGTCACCAATACAAGTCCTGCGAAGATGTCGACCACAGCTGCAACTCCCATGGTCCTCAGCACTCTTTTAGCGCTTGGGAGAGTTTCCGAGTCGCCGCGTCCATGGAATAAGCCAGTCTGAAGCACGCCAGCAAGAGGCGCTCCTCCTGATCGACCGAGCTGTCTACTTCGCCCAGGTTTTCCCTCACTATTTCAAGCACGGACTGAAACCTTTCATTATCGAGCCGGGTCAAGACCGGATAGGTCTTCTTCCCGACATGTACGATGACGCGTCGGGTTTCTTCCGCCATTTCGAGGTCCCTCCTCAGCTTTCCCTATGGTCTGTCGATAAGTTCACCCTGACGGCCTGTATCGTCGCCACCGATTGAGTTTTTACCCTCCTCGCTACCCGCCAGGTTCTTCAGCTTTCCCAAAAGGGACTTGAGTCGTTCCGCCGTTTCCTCTTGTTCTTTACGCAGTCCTTCTATGACGCTGTCCCGCTCTCTCAGGAGTCTCTGGTGCTCGTCCCTCACAGCCTCCATGGCCTCTTCATTTTCCTGCAAAAGTTCCCGGTGGGTTTCCAGTTCTTCCTTCAGGCTGCGGTTTTCTTCCTTCAACGCCCTCATCCTGGCCGTCAACTCGTCAACAAGCCTCTCGATACCTGCCAGATGCTCCTCCATGGCTGCTTTCCCTCCTTTTACCTCAAAACATAACCCTTTCGGGAAAGGTTCTCCCTGAGGCGTTCATGCGCTTCGTCCACCTCGTCATCCCTCAAGGTCCGCTCCGCAGAACGGTAGGCGAGGGAAAAGGCCAGGCTGCGCTTGCCGGCGGGAATGCCTTCGCCCTCGTACACGTCAAACAGGCGAAGCTCACTGAGTGTTTCCGCGGCTTCCTTCCTGATATCGCATGCCACTGCTTCGGAAGGTGTTTCTTTTTCGGCCAGCAGGGAAATGTCCCTGTAGACCGCTGGATAACGGAAGGGCTCGCCGAAGCGCGCCGGTTCCCCATTGATTAGATGTTCCATGTCCATTTCGAAAAGGTAAACCGGTTCGGGGATGGACAATTTTTCCTGAAGAGAAGGCTTGATCCTGCAAAGGTATCCTATGGACTCTCCCTCGAGCAGGATTGCCGCCGTCTGCCCTGCATGTCCGAAGGGTTCCTCGTGGGAAACCATGCGTACATCAAGACCGCGGCTTGCGGCCAGGGCCTCGACGTCGCCCTTGACGGAGAAGAAATCATCGACGGCCTCTTTTCCCCAGGGAGAAGGGTAATCTCTTCCCGGGCAAGCTACCCCACCTATAAAAAGTTTTTC
>DMCT01000130.1 GCA_003446665.1 Synergistaceae bacterium | reverse complement strand
CAGATGGCGTCTTCCGCAAGGGTTCCCAGCTTCATGAGGTTCTGTTCGAGTTTCTGCAGCTCTTCGTCGAAGGCTTTTCGGCCGGACAGGGTTTCAACCATGATCTTTCCCTCTTTTCTTTTATCCTGCCCCTGCGGGCAGGACCTTTCTTTTTGCGGCCTATCCGAAACGGCCCGTTATGTAGTCTTCCGTCCGCTTGTCCCGCGGCGAAGTGAATATGACCTGAGTGGGTCCGGCCTCGATCATTTCGCCCATGAGGAAAAAATTGGTCACGTCGGATATCCTGGCCGCCTGTTGCATGTTGTGCGTCACGATGACCACGGTGTAGGTCTCGCTGAGTTCCCGGACCAGCTCCTCGATCCGGGCGGTTGCCATGGGATCCAGGGCGGAGGTGGGTTCGTCCATCAAAAGCACCTCGGGTTCCACCGCGATGGCCCTTGCGATGCAGAGCCGCTGCTGCTGGCCTCCCGAAAGGGAAAGGGCAGGGCCAGAGAGCTTTTCGCGAACCTCTTCCCAGAGTGCCGCGCCACGGAGGCTTTCTTCCACGATGGAATCCAGTTTCTTCCTGTTTGTCACGCCGTGCAGCCTGGGACCGTAGGCGACGTTGTCGTATATTGACATGGGGAACGGGTTGGGTCGCTGGAACACCATGCCCACGGAACGCCTCAGGCTGATGGGGTCCGTTTCGGGCGCGTAGATATTCCTGCCGTCGAGATAGATTTTCCCATCTATGCGGCAGTCGTGTATGAAGTCGTTCATCCTGTTTATGCACCTCAGGAAGGTGCTCTTTCCGCACCCGGAAGGCCCGATCAGCGCCGTGATCGATTTTTCCGGGATATCGGTGTTTATGTTCTTGAGGGCGTGGTTGGGTCCGTAATAGAGATTCAGGTTTTCGATTTTTATCTTTTCTTTCATGGCGCAGTCCCCTTCCAAATGCATCAGCTTCGGGCGCGTTGTCTGAGCCGTGCCCGCCATAAAACGCCCAAAAGCGTTACGCCCAGGACGATGGCAAGCAGAACGAGCGCCGTCCCATACTGTATGGGCCGCGTTTTCTCTATGTGTGTTCCCGCCGTGGCCAAAACGAGGATGTGGTAGGGCAGGGCCATGATCTGATCGAAGAGGCTTTTGGCTATCCCGGGCGCGTAAAAGGCCGCTCCCGTAAAGATGATCGGCGCCGTTTCGCCGGCCACCCTGCCTACGCTCAGAACCGCCCCGGTTATTATGGACGGAAAGGCCGCGGGGAGGACGACCTTTCGGATCGTCTGCCAGCGTGTCGCCCCCATGGCGTAGGAAGCATCCCTGTAGTCCTGGGGGACGGCCAAAAGGGCCGACTCCGAGGCGCCGACGATGACGGGAAGGGCGAGGCAGCCCAGGGTAAGTCCCGCCGAAAGGAGGGACGACCCGAAGCGCAGGAAGATCACGAAAAAGGTAAGACCGAAGAGCCCGAATACCACCGACGGCACACCTGCGAGGCACCTTACAGCCAAGCGCAGGAAACGGGTAAACATGTCGTCTTTTGCGTATTCCACCAGGTATATGGCGGTGACGACCCCCACCGGAAAGGCGAATCCCATGGAGACGCCCACGAGCTGCAGCGTGCCCACGATGGGCGTAAGTATCCCTCCGGAGGTCATCTGATCCCGGGGAGGAGTTGTTAAAAACTCCCAGCTGAGGGCGCTGAAGCCCCGCGAAAAGAGAAAGGCCAGGATCCCGAAAAGGAGCGCGCAGGTGCCGGCCATGACCAGCCACAAAAAAAGCGTGGCCGCAACGTCCTTGGTTTGTCTTTTTGAACCGCCCATCACCGCCACCTCCTTCCCCTCTTCTCGATCCTGAGGGCGGCAAGGTTCAGCGCCAGGGTCAGAAGGAGCAGCAATAGTCCGGCGAAAAAGAGGGCGTGATAGTGGTCTGAACCGACGGGAGTTTCTCCCATTTCTGCTGCGATGGCCGACGTAAGAGGCCTGACGGGGTCGGTAAGCGCCCGGGGTATGATGGCCGCCCCTCCCGCTGCCATGAGTACCACCATGGTCTCGCCGATGGCCCGCATGACGCCTAGCAGAATGGCCTGAAGAATCCCGGGCAACGCGGCGGGGACCACCACGCGGGTGATTGTTTCGAGCCTGGTAGCGCCCAGCGCGTAGGAGGCGTCGCGAAGGTCTTTCGGGACGCTTCCCAGGCTGTCTTCGGCCAGTGAGGCGACGATAGGAACGATCATTATCCCCATCAGCGCCGACGCGTTCAGCAAGTTTAGCCCCGTGAACACTTCGAAAGTGGAGACCATCCAGGGCGCGATGACGACCATGCCGATAAAGCCGAGGACTACCGATGGAAAGAACCCCAGGATCTCCACGACGGGTTTCAGTATTTCACGCAATGTCGCCGGACAGACTTCTGACAAAAAGACGGCCAGAAACAGGCTTACCGGAACGGCCAGAAGCGAGGCCAGAAGAGTCACCGAAAGAGAGCCCGCGATCAGCGACAGCATGCCGAATTCGGGCGGGTCGTAGGTGGGGTACCACTGGGTGCTGAAAAAAAGTTCCGTCAGCGATGTCTCGAGGAGTATGGGATAACTTTCCCTTACGAGGAAAAACAGTATAAAAAGCATCACTGCGAGGCCGATGCTCGCTACGATGGTTACTACCAGCTTGGGAAACCTGTCGCCTCTGAGTGTAGTCTCCATGAGAAGTTCCTTTCCATTATGCCTGTCTTGTTTTTTCAAGGCTGCTCCGGGCCCGATTCAGCGTAACGGGCCCGGAACAGTTATTGCGTTTTCAAGTCTTTTTGTTTGCTGCCGGCTTCCTACCGCACCGACACGAAGCCTGTGGAGGCCACTAGCTCCTGCCCGGCATCGCTGAGCAC
>DMCT01000008.1 GCA_003446665.1 Synergistaceae bacterium | reverse complement strand
CATTACCTTGCTTTAAAAACACAACCACTTCGGTCAACATAGGGGAGTCAGTCAAGAATCTTACCCGGATTCAAAATCATATTAGGATCAAACACCCTTTTGATACCGCGGATCAGCCTCATCTGCGGTTCATCTAGGAACATCGGGAGATATTTCTTCCTTTTCAAACCTATCCCGTGCTCACCCGAAAGGGTCCCGCCAAGTTCAACAGTCAGTCTGTAAAGATCCAGGCGCGCCTCCTCGATCGCTTCGCGCCAGTCTTCCCGATCCTCGCCGGCAAGGATGTTTACGTGCATGTTCCCGTCTCCTACGTGGCCGAAATTGGCGCTCTCCAGTCCGTAGGTATGGCACACGCGTTCTATGCCTTTCATCAAATCGGGAATCGCGCTCGTCGGTACGGCCAGGTCTTCTTTGGTGTATTTCCTGTATAAGGCTATTATGGCTTCCGAGATGTTTTTCCTGGCTTTCCACAGCTGATCCCTGAAATTTCTGTTGTCGGCCACAAAGACCTCTAGAGCCCCGCCCTCGAAGCACAGGTCCCCTATCCGTTCATACTGGTCGGCCAACACATCGTCGTCTCCGCCTTCCAGTTGTATTATCAGGTGCGCCTCAGCGTCTGCGAAGGGCAGTGAACTGCCGATATAACGCGAGACAAGGTCAAGGGAGGTCTTGTCCATGAACTCAAGGGAGGAAGGGATCAACCCCGTTTCCCTGATTACCCTGGGTACGAAGCCTATAGCCTCGTCGACCCCCGGAAAGGGTACAAGAAGGTCCACCACGTATTCCTGGCGTGGGACAAGCTTCACTACGACCTTGGTCACCACGCCCAGGGTTCCCTCGGAGCCCGCTATCAAGTGTACCAGGTCCAGGCCCGTTACATCCTTCCTGCGTTTTCCTCCGAACCATGTCACTTCACCTGAGGGGAGAACCACTTCCAGGGCCAGGACGTTGGCACCTGTGGTCCCGTATTTTATAACCTTGTTTCCTCCCGCATTTTCCGCAACGTTGCCTCCGATAAAGGACACATCCCCGCTGCAGGGGTCACCAGCGTACTCCAGGCCATGCCGGGCCGCAGCGGCCTGAATGTCGGCGGTGACTACGCCGGGTTCTGCCGTTGCCGTAAGGTTTTCAAGGTCCACTTCCAGAATCCTGTTCATCCTGTCAAAGGCCATGACGATGCCGCCATAAGCCGGTACCGCGCCTCCAGAAAGCCCCGTACCTGCCCCTCTTGGAGTCACGGGGATCCTCCTTTCGTTTGCATAGGCCAGAATCGCCGAAACATGTTGCGTGTTTTCGGGAAAGACAACTACATCGGCGCAGTAAGGACGGTCCCAGAATTGCTCCGCAACTTCATCCAGGGAATAGGCCCTGCGTTTCTCCTCGTCGACTGCGACGTTATGTGCCCCCAGGAGGCTTTCCAGGTCTTTCAGGACGCTTTCAGTGACGGTGCCGTAGTCCATCACGCTTCGCCTCGCTTCCTGTTCTTTAAGGCCTCTATCACTCTCGGTACTATGTCGAAAAGGTCTCCGCAAAGCCCCAGGTCCGCCACCCTGAAAATGGGTGCTTCGGGATCCTTGTTGAGGGCGACTATGAATTCCGACGTCTGCATGCCAGCAAGGTGCTGGACCGAACCGGAAATACCTACGGCCACGTAGACCTTGGGAGAGACGACCTTGCCGCTCAGCCCCACCTGGTGCGGGTATGTTATCCACCTGTTGTCCACGGCGGCCCGACTGGCGCCCACACCGCCTTCAAGCAGCGAGGCTAGCTCACGAAGCATTTCGAAATGCTCGGGTCTTTTCATTCCTTTGCCCCCCGCTACTATGACATCGCGATCCTGGATGTTGGCATCTTCGTCTTTGGAGATTTCAAGCCCCAGGGGCTCTATTCTCGTTTCGAAAATTTCCTGCGGCAAGTCGATAAAATGCACCTCGGCTTTCCTTGCTAAATCAGGAGCAGGAACACGAAACGTCTTCGGTCTGACGGTAGCCATTTGTGGACGATGTTTCGGAGTCCGGATAGTTGCCATGATGTTTCCGCCTATGGCCGGCCTGGTCTGGAGTAATTCACCCGTTTCGGCGTCTATTTCAAGCCCGGTGCAATCGGCGGTCAGGCCCGTGCGTATTCTCGCGGCAACGACCGGCATTATCGTCCTTCCTGACGTAGAAGCCGGCGCCAGAACTATCCTCGGGTTTGTCCTTTTTATAACTGTTTCCATGATCCGAGACTGGATTTCCTGGTTGAAAAGACCCAGTCGTTCGTCTCTTGCACACAGTAGGGTATCCGCCCCGTATCCGGCCAGAGTTGAAGGGTCGCTATCCAGGGAGTCATACATCAAAAGCGTAAGTACCCTCTCTTGGAGCACATCCGCCAGTTCCCGCGCCTTGGCCGTCAACTCGAGGGTGGCCCCGTGAATTCCCCGTGACCGCACCTCACCGACGACGAGTATATCTTTTGCTTTATTTTTATTTGCCGTCACGGTTTCCACCTCCCGAGATAAGGCCGCGTTTTTCGAGCTCCTCCATAAGGTTCGAGATGCCCTTTTTAATGTCCTTTCCCCGATAAATAACGGGAGTTCGGGCAACCTGGGGATGGAATATACGCACCACCCTGGTCGGAGAGCCTGCCAGACCGACTTCATCGGCATCGACTGCGAGATCGTCCAGGGTGGTAACCGGGATGTCGGCCCTTCGTCCCTTTTTCTTGCCAGCCAGGGTGGGCATGCCGGGTTCGTTCAGATCACGCAGAACCGTAAGGAGGCATGGCAAGGACAGCCTTTGCCTTTCAATGCCGTCTTCCACGGTCCGGCGGACCAAAACCCGATCATCGGCCTCGATCTCGAAATCGCTGACGTAAGTGCTAAAAGGGAGGTCCAACATGGCAGCCACGCCTGGTCCTACCTGTCCTGTCTCGCCGTCAGTGGCTTTTTCACCGGCCAGGATGAGATCGAAAGGCCCGTTCTTTTCTATGGCCGCCACAAGCGTCCTTGCTGTAGCCCAGGTATCCGCCGCCGCGAAGCGGGGATCGCTTAAAAATACGACTTCGTCGGAGCCGAGGGCTATGGCCTCCCGAAGTGCCTTTTCGGCCTGTGGGGGACCCATGGAAAAAACCGTAACCTTTCCGCCCCAGGTCGACCGCACCTTTACAGCCGCCTCCAGGGCATGCAGGTCGAGGGGGTTGATGATCGTCCCTGTGCCTTCGCGAATCATCGTACCCTTTTCCTCGTCCATCCGGACTTCATCGGAATCGGGGACCTGCTTTAGCAAAACGGCTATGCGCATGGGGTTTTCACTCTTTCGCTTCCAGTAGTTCGGCCACTGATTCCAGATGGCTCATTATCTCGAGATTCTGGGGACACTTTTTTTCGCAAAGCCCGCACTTTACGCAGGCACTCGCGCGCGCCTCTGGCTTGATAAAGTTCATGTAGGCAAACCTGGCTTGTTCCAGTTCGTCGAACATGTAGACCGTATTGTACCGGTTAAAGCACTCGGGTATGTTTACCCCGTTGGGACAGGGCATACAGTACTGGCAACCCGTACAGAAAACCTTCATTCTGGCAAGGTATTCTTTTCTCACCCTGTCTATCATCTTCCGCTCGGAATCGGAAAGCGGCGCCGCCTTCCCAGCAGAAGCAAGGTTGTCCTCCAGATCGAATTCGGTAGTCATGCCGCTTAGGACTACGGAAACCTCCGGCTGCTCCCAAAGCCAATTGAGGGCCCATCCGGCGGGTGAAAGTGGTCTCGTGGATTCCTTCCATATCGCCTGTATCGACGGCGGAATATTACGGACAAGGCTTCCACCCCGAAGGGGTTCCATGACGACTACCCCCAAGTTCCTCTCTGCTGCGTATTTCAGTCCAGCTCTTCCGGCCTGGTACTCGATGTCCACGAAATTGTATTGGATTTGGCAGAAATGCCAGTTGTAGGAGTCCACTATTTCCTTGAACAGTGACAATTTATCGTGAAAGGAAAATCCTACACGGCGGATACGGCCGTCTGCGAGCGCCCGTTCCATGAAATCTTCAAAACCCTTTTGTTTCATCGCTTCCCACCGTTCGGAGTTCAGGCCATGCAGCAGGTAGTAATCGATGGCGTTTGTTTTGAGTTTGGCCAGCTGTTCGTCGAGGATGCGGTCCATATCAGAGCGTTTTTCCACTTTCCAGGTAGGCAACTTGGTGGCAAGAAACACCTTCTCCCTGTATCCGTCGGCTAAAGCGCGACCGAGAAAGGTTTCGCTCTCTCCCTCGTGGTAAGGATAGGCAGTATCGATGTAGTTAACGCCCCTGTCGATGGCCGACCTGACCAGAGCAGTGGCTCTTGGTTCGTCTATTTTCCCTTCCTGGTCAAGGGGAAGGCGCATACAGCCGAAACCAAGTATAGAGATTTCGTCACCCGTTTGTGGCATTTTGCGATAGATCATATTGACTACCTCCTTTAAAAAACTTCAGGAAACATTTCGAAATGGAACTTCCCGGCTTTCGGAGGTTCTCACCGGGGAAGACGACCGAAAAAATCCATGTTCGTTACTTTACCACAAAATATTACTGTTTTTGTTGGAACCCTTGGCCGCATTTTAGCTCAAGAGCCCGAAACAATTCATCTTCCCGGAGAAAAGGGCAGTCAACAGAAAAAAGGGGGCCTTAGGCCCCCCTGCTATCGTGCTCTAGGGTAATATACAACCTGCGTTATTCTGACTTTATCTCGAGTCCACCCGAACCGGCGTCGACGACAACCTTTGATCCGTCGCCAAGCGACTGGGCTATTAAAAACCTGGCGATGGGTGTCTCCACTTCCCTGGCGATAAACCGCTTGAGCGGTCGTGCGCCGTATACCGGGTCGTACCCTGCATCGGCGATAAAAGCCTTTGCCTCGTCAGTGATCTCGAATCCGATACCGCGCTGCTCCAGCCGTTTTTCCAGATCAGCCGTCAGAAGGGCTACGATTTGCTTGACCTCTTCTTTCCGCAAGGGTTTGAAAAGAACCACGTCATCCACCCTGTTGAGGAATTCCGGCCTGAAGTGGCTTCTGAGCTGAGCCATTACGGACTTCCTCGCATTCTCCGATATTTCGCCTTCTTCCGTGATACCTTCCATAAGCGCCGTCGCGCCAATATTGCTTGTCATGATGACGATGGTATTTCTGAAGTCCACCGTCCTTCCGTGGCTGTCGGTAAGTCTTCCGTCATCGAGAATCTGCAACAGGATATTGAACACGTCGTGATGTGCCTTTTCGATTTCATCGAAAAGAATCACAGAGTAAGGCTTGCGACGAACACGCTCCGTCAACTGGCCGCCTTCCTCGTAACCGACGTACCCCGGCGGCGCTCCGATGAGCCGCGCTACCGCGTGACGTTCCATGTACTCCGACATGTCGATCCGGATCATGTTGTCCTCGGTATCGAAAAGAGCCTCAGCAAGCGCCCTGGCGAGTTCTGTCTTCCCAACCCCGGTGGGGCCGAGGAATATGAAGGAGCCAATAGGCCTCTTGGGGTCCTTGATCCCGGACCTTGCTCTCAAAACCGCATCGGATACCGCGCGTACGGCCTCGTCTTGGCCTACCACCCTTTGATGCAAAACCTCTTCGAGCCGCAGGAGTTTCTCTCTTTCGCCCTCAAGAAGCCTGGAAACGGGAATTCCCGTCCATCTTGAGACGATTTGGGAAATCTCCTCTTCCGTCACCTCTTCCCTCAGAAGTCTCGACTCGCCGTGGAGGCCTTGCAGCCGCTTTTCTGCGTCGGCTAGCTGTCTTTCAAGCTCAGGAAGACGGCCGTGCTTGAGTTCTGCCGCCTTGTTGAGATCATAATCCCGTTCGGCCCTTTCTATCTGCTCTTTTACTCTATTGATTTCTTCGCGCAGTGCTTGAACGGCCGTTATGGCCTCCTTTTCGGACTCGTACTGGGCCCGAAGCACATCCACCCTCTCGCGCGCCTCCTGGAGCTCCTTCCTGAGGGCTTCAAGCCTTTCTTGGCTGGCCCTGTCGGTTTCCTTTTTCAGCGCGGCTTCCTCTATCTCGAGCTGCATTACCCGCCGCATGGCGTCATCCAGTTCGCTTGGCATCGAATCGATCTCGGTACGTATCATGGCGCAAGCCTCATCGACAAGGTCGATCGCCTTGTCAGGGAGAAAACGGTCCGTGATGTACCGGTTGGACAAAACAGCCGCTGCCACGAGGGCGTTGTCCTGTATCCTTACTCCGTGGTGCACTTCGAAACGTTCCCTGAGACCACGGAGGATGGATATGGTGTCCTCCACGCTGGGCTGGTCAACCATAACCGGCTGGAAACGCCGCTCCAGTGCGGCGTCCTTTTCAATGTACTTGCGGTACTCATCCAGCGTCGTGGCACCTATACAGTGCAACTCACCCCTGGCCAGCATGGGTTTGAGCATGTTCCCGGCATCTATTGCTCCTTCGGCTTTCCCGGTACCTACGATGGTATGGAGCTCGTCTATAAACAGAAGGACGCGCCCCTCGCTCTCCTTTACTTCATTCAATACGGCCTTGAGGCGCTCCTCGAACTCGCCCCTGTACTTTGCACCGGCAAGCAAGGCCCCCATATCAAGGGCCACGATGGTCCTGTCCTTCAGTCCGTCGGGGACATCCCCCCTCACTATCCTCTGGGCGAGACCCTCGACGATCGCCGTCTTCCCAACGCCTGGTTCCCCGATAAGAACAGGGTTGTTTTTCGTTCTGCGGCTCAGTATCCTGATTACCCTCCTTACCTCTTCGTCCCTTCCTATGACGGGGTCGAGTTTACCTGCGCGGGCCAGCGCCACAAGGTCGCGTCCATAGCGTTCAAGCGCCTCGTAGGTGTTTTCCGGGTCGGCGCTCTGTACTCTTTGTCTGCCACGTATATCCTGCAGTGCCTTAAGAAAATTATCCTTCGTTACCCCGGCCTGTGACAGTATGCGCCCAGCCGCGCCTGCGTCGCCTTCATCCATGAGGGCCGAGAAAAGGTGCTCCACAGATACATATTCATCCTTGAGTCGCCTGGCGCTTTCCTCGGCGGCCACAATCGCCCTCGAAAGGCGTCCGGAAATATAGATTTTCCCTGGTTCAACGCCAGGTCCTCTGACGCTGGACCGTTTGTCCAGCTCCCTTTCAGTTGCCTCTATTATTGCCTCGGCGGAAATATCCATTTTCGCGAGAATTCTTGGTATCAAACCGTTTTCCTGTGTCAAAAGCGCCAACAGGAGATGTTCGTTGTCTACTTCCTGGTGCCCTCGCCGGATGGCTTCCTTTTGTGCCTCCGACAGGGCTTCCTGCGAGCGCTGAGTCAGCCTGTTCAAATCCATGGTATTCACCTCCTGAAATCAGCGGCCTTTTCCTGGCTTTCCGGGATTAAAGGCCGACTTTCTGGAAAGTTCCTCGAAAAGACGACGTTCCTCTTCGTCGAGTTTTTTGGGTACGACTATCCTTACCGTAACCAGCATGTCACCGTTTTCGCCATCACGCTTTGGCAACCCCTTGCCCCTGAGCCTCAGGGTCTGTCCGCTTTGTGTCCCTGGCGGTACCCTTAGGTTCACCGTCCCCGTAGGCGTATCAACCGGAATGGTTGCTCCGAGAGCCGCCTCCCAGGGAGCGATGTCCACTTTTTTCCGAATGTTGTATCCATCCACCTCGTACCCCGGCTCCGGTCGCAAGCGGACCTTAAGGTAAAGATCTCCGGAAGGGCCTCCCGCAGTCGCGCTTCCGCCTTGACCGGCAAGTCTTATGCGCGACCCGTCGGTAACGCCCTTCGGTATAGTCACCTCGAGGTTTTTCCTCTGCCCCCCCATATCGAGGGTAATGCGTTTTTTGCCACCCGAAAGAATATCTCTCAAAGAAAGCTCCAGAACGGCCTCCTGATCCGGGCCTTTGGCCGACGAACGCTGTCGGCGCCCGAAACCGGTACCGAAGATGTCCCGGCTCTCGCCAAACTGTTCCTGATTGAAACCTGAGCCGAATATGCCCTGACCATCGGCCTGTCTGAACAGGTCACTTCCCCCAAAGAAGGCCTCGAAGAAGTCGCTGAAGATGCTGCCACCGCTGCCGCTGTAACGCCGCCGTTTCCCAACCTGTTCGAATATCGTCTCCCATCCGGGCGGTGGTGTAAATTCCTGACCGTTGCGCCAACCACTGCCGAGGGCGTCATATTTTTTCCGCTTTTCCGGATCACGGAGGACCTCGTAGGCTTCGTTTATTTCCTTAAA
>DMCT01000009.1:2209-3814 GCA_003446665.1 Synergistaceae bacterium | reverse complement strand
TACTCGAAGGCCGTTTTGCTTCCATTGGAGGTAACCATTCATGAAGAGCGTACAGGTGGGGGCCTCAGGCCCAATACATGGGAGGATAACACCTCCAGGCGACAAGTCCATATCTCACCGTGCGGCCTTTTTCGGCGCTCTTTCATCTGCCGGCATAGAGGTTTCGAACTTTTCTCCCGGCGCCGACTGCGCTTCGACCCTGGAATGCCTGCGTCAGCTTGGATGTGAGGTTTCCAGGAAAAACGACAGGGTTTCAGTAAGGAAAGGTTCCCTGGGAAGCGAATCCGCGGGCATCCTCGACGCGGGTAATTCCGGAACCACAGCGAGGCTTTTGTGCGGCCTGCTGGCGGGGATACCCGGGGTTTTCTCCGTAATAACGGGTGACGACAGCCTCAGGAAAAGGCCCATGAAGCGTATCGTGGCACCCCTTCGGACGCTGGGGGCGAGAATCGACGGGCGCGAAGGCGGGGCATTTCTTCCTCTTTCGGTAAGGGGCACCCGGCTTTGCGGCGGCTCCTTCACTCTCGAGGTGGCAAGTGCCCAGGTGAAAACCGCCCTGATTTTGGCCGGACTCAACGCGCAGGAGAGCGTAACCGTAGTCGAACCCCTGAGAACCAGGGACCACACAGAAATAATGCTTGACCACCTGGGAGTTCCATTGAGAAACGAAGGGGGCGCCATCACGGTCTACCCCTGCTCCGATCTCCCCGGTGGGTCCTGGAGGATTCCGGGAGATTTTTCATCGGCGGCCTTCTGGATCGTGGCTGCTTCGATCGTCGAGGGGTCACGGCTTTTGCTGGAAGGAATCGGAGCCAATCCGACGAGGACGGGGCTTCTGGGGCACCTGGAACGGATGGGCGCGAAGTTGAAATGGGGGCCCCTGTCCCTTTCTGGAGGTGAAAGCCAGGCGGACCTGGAAGTCACGGCTTCTTCCCTTGAGCCGGTAACTATCGGGGAAAAGGATGTGCCGGCCATGGTGGACGAATTGCCCGTATTGGCCGTTGCGGCCACGCAGGCGAGGGGCATTTCACGGATCAGGGGCGCCAGGGAACTCCGCTTCAAGGAGACCGACAGGATTCGGGCTATGACTGAAGGCCTTAAGCGGCTGGGAGCCAGGATAGAGGAGTTGGAGGACGGATGGATCATCGAGGGGCCCTCAAAACTGCATGGCGGAACCGTGGACGGGTGCGGAGACCACCGGATTGCCATGGCCCTGAGCATAGCCGCGCTGGTGGCCGATGGCCCCGTCACCGTCAACGACAGTGGCTGCGTGGATATTTCCTATCCCTCGTTTTTCGAAGACCTGGAGGCTGTGCTCTCATGTCGTGTGGGGTCGTAAGCGCTTTAAAACGAAAAGGGAGACCTTCTTGCGGAAAGGTGGGTGAATCGGCGTGACCCTCAGGTTTTTGACCAGTGGAGAATCCCATGGCCGTGGCCTTCTTGCCGTGGTAGAAGGTCTGCCCGCCGGTCTTAAAGTGACTGAAAACGACCTTGAGCAGGCCCTGTCACGCCGGAGACGGGGGTACGGCAGAGGCGAAAGGATGCGCATAGAAAAGGACCGGCTCGAGATCTGGGGAGGCCTCAGGGGTGGCCTGACCACGGGGG
>DMCT01000009.1:0-1997 GCA_003446665.1 Synergistaceae bacterium | reverse complement strand
CTGCCCCAGGCCTGGCCACGCCGACCTTCCGGGAGCGGTGAAATACGGACACCGCGATATGAGAAACGTCCTCGAAAGGGCCAGTGCCAGGGCCACGGTCGCCTGGACGGCGGCGGGAACGGTGGCCCGCTTGCTGCTGGGGGAGCTTGGGGTCGAGATCAGGGGATCCGTAGTATCCATAGGCGGGGGAAAGGCCGCACCCCCTGAGTCGGAAACGGAATGGGCGGCGGCGATGGACTCAGACCTTGGGTGTCCGAGAGAAAGCGACGAAGAACGTTTTACGGCAGAGATAAGAAAGGCCATAAAGGAGCGGGAGACCCTGGGGGGCGTCTTCCTGCTGTCCGTAACCGGCCTGCCGCCCGGCGTAGGATCCTTCGTCGAGTGGGATCGAAGGCTCGATGGCCGTCTTGCAGGGGCACTGATGGCCATACCCGGGATAAAGGGTGTGGAAACCGGGGAGGGGTTCCGCCTGGCCGAGCTTCCCGGAAGCGCCGCCCACGACGGCATCTTCCCCGACGGAAAAGGCGGAATCAAAAGGGTTTCCAATCACGCCGGCGGTCTCGAGGGAGGCATGACCAACGGCGAAGAACTGATCATAAGGGCTGCCATGAAGCCCATTCCGACACTCCGGAAACCCTTGCCTTCGGTTAACCTTTCTGACGGGAAGGCCCTTTCGGCTCACAAGGAGCGAGGAGACGCCTGCGCGGTACCGGCAGCTTGCGTAGTGGGCGAGGCCATGGTGTCCTGGGTTATTGCGGCGGCCATAAAGGAACAATTCGGCGGAGACAGGATAGACGAGCTAAAAGAGAGGTTTGAAACTTACAGAGCTAGAGGGAGGAGCGTTTGTCATGGAACGGACTAATATATTCCTGGGTGGCTTTATGGCGGCGGGCAAGACTTCCACCGGACGCGAACTCGGTCTCAGGATGGGGCGCCCCTTCATAGACGTGGACGAGCTGATAGAAGAAAGAGAGGGCATGTCCGTCGCGGAGATCTTCAGACAGCGGGGCGAGCCTTACTTCCGCCGGGTAGAGGCGGAGACCATACTGGAACTTTGCGAGCTGGAGCACATGGTAATAGCCATGGGCGGCGGAGCCCTGGTCAACTCCAGGGTAAAAGACAGGGTACTGGAAAGGGGCAGACTGGTCATACTCGACGTTATGCCCGAAACAGTTATCAAGCGGGCGCGGAAAGAAAAGGGCAAGCGGCCGCTGATGGATCCCCGGAACATCAAAGAGCTGATGGAAAAACGTCGTGGAGCTTATGAAGGCGGCGATTTGAAAATAGGCACTGACGACAAAAGCGTCGCCAGAGTTGCCGGGGAAATCATCAGACGTTTCGGTCTTTCGCCAAAAGGAGAAGACGCGAGGAAAGAACCCATCGTTGGAGGTCGCGTTTTTGTCGGCAGGGGTAACCTGGGCGAGAAGCTTGAAGAGATAGGGCGGAAGTTTCCACGCCCGCCTTTCGTGGTAAGCGATAACCTGGTAGGCCCCTTGTACCGTGACAGGCTTGGTGAAACCCGAGGGTTTTTCCTTCTCCCCAGGGGTGAAGAGGCTAAAAGCCTTTTTTGGGTGGAAAAGCTCTATTCAGCCTTCGCTGAGGCCGAAGTCGACAGGGGCGACGTGATCGTGGCCCTTGGAGGAGGATGTGTCGGAGATGCCGCGGGGTTTGCCTCCTCCACGTGGATGAGGGGTGTCCCGGTTATCCAGTGCCCCACGACGCTGCTGTCGCAAGTGGACAGTGCCATAGGCGGGAAAGTTGGAGTGAACCTGCGAGAGGGGAAAAATCTTGCGGGAGCCTTCCACCAGCCTTTGGCGGTAATATCCGATGTCCAGTGCCTGCTCACCCTCTCCCGGGAGCATTATCGCCAGGGCCTGGCCGAGGCGGTCAAATACGGTCTCCGCGAAGACCTTGAACTGTTCCCCCGGCTGGAACGAAACGCGAAAGCCCTTCTCGTGCGGGATGAAAAGGTCCTCCCGGGAATGGTCTCCCGCCTG
>DMCT01000059.1 GCA_003446665.1 Synergistaceae bacterium | reverse complement strand
CGGAGGAAGAAAATGATAAAAAGCCTTGACAGCCTTCTTTCTTCAAAAACCTTTCTCAAGGTGGTTTCGGTGATCGTGGCCTTTCTGGTCTGGTATTATGTCGCCGCGGAAAGGACCACAGAGGTGGTGCGGACGGTCACGTTGCCCATAGAATATCTGAACGTGCCGGCCGATATGTCCATAAGCAGCGATACCCGCAACGTGGACGTCCAGATCGCCGCTCCCAGGGACGTGCTTTCCGGCAAATCACTGGAATCTATCGCCTGCCAGGTGGATTTGAAAGGGCTGGAGACCGGCAGGCACGTCAGACCGGTGAGAGCGATACTGCCGTCGGGAGTGCGCCTTATAGACATAAAACCCTCCAATATAGAGGTTCTGCTGGCCAGGACTTCAGCGAAGGAAGTCCCAGTCGAGGTACAGGTGAAAGGCGGTCTTCCGCCGGGGTACAGGCTTGAAAACGTCAGGCTGACGCCCGAAACGGTAGTGATCGAAGGCCCCGACAGCAAACTGGAGGAAATCGAAAGGGTCTTCCTGCGTCCAACCGTGGATGCGCTGCTGGAGTCCGAAAGCATTACCCTGCGCCCGGTATGGGGTGAAAAGCCGGAAGATTTCATGGACGTGACTGTTAATCCTGCAGAAGTACAGATGGATTACGTTCTAGTTCGTGGGATCCCTAGAAAGAAAGTACCTGTGGAAATTACACTGGAAGGAGAACCGCACAAGGATTACGAGGTGCAGGGTATTTCTGTCGACCCTCCGGAGGTCGTGGTGGAGGCTCCTGTGGACGTCTTGGACAGGATCAGGGAAATTGTTCTCCCTCCGGTGGATATAGAAGGTATTACGGAAGACGTGGTATTTCAGGTCAATGTACCCGAAGAAGGCGTGTCGGGAATTTCGGGTATCCAGCCCTCCACTGTAAGGGTAAGGGTACTTTTGTTGTCGCGACAGGTCGAGAGGATGTACAAGGACGTGCCCATCGAGATCAGGGGACGAAGCATATACCCCTCCTGGAGGGTCGAGCCCGTCGCCGCGGAGGTTTTAGTAAAGGGCCCGCCGTCCGTTCTGGACGAGCTTGAGGAAAACGGCCCGCCGGTGGAACTTTTCGTGGACGTAACGAACATCGTTTCAAGGAGCCTGCGTGTACCCCTGCAGTATGCGACGGCAAGCCGACAGGTGAAAATCATAAGGGTTGAGCCGGCTCATGTTACGGTATTTGCCGAAACGGAGTGACCGGTTCTCTTCGGAAGGGTGAACCCGATGATCAACGAAATCGACATGAATATCAGGTGCCTCTTCGGTACCGACGGAGTCAGGGACGTGGCAAACAGGGGACTTATGACGCCCGAAATGGTCCTTCGACTGGGACGGGCCTTCGTGCTCTGGCTAATCGAAAGAGGGGGCTTTTCCAAACCGCTTATCGCGGTGGCAAGGGACACCAGAAGGTCGGGTGTGATGCTGGAATCGGCCCTGGTGTCGGGGTTGACCTCCGCCGGGGCCGAAGTGCTTGACCTTGGAGTGCTCCCGACGCCCGGACTGAGCTATGTCATATTGAAAAAAGGCTGTACGGGAGGTGCCATGGTAAGCGCGTCCCACAACCCTCCGGAATATAACGGCGTAAAGTTTTTGAACGGTCAGGGCTTCAAGCTTCGCGACGAAGAAGAAGCCGAAATAGAAGAGTACCTCGGTGACAGCCTCAACGACGACTGGAGACCCACAGGGGGTGCCATCGGTATTGTGGAAAACGACTTTTCGGCATGCGCAGACTACGTCAGGTGGTTGGCCGAAACAATGGGAGCCGGAGCAGGGGCGGGCCTTAAAATTCTCGTTGACTGTGCCAACGGAGCGGCGTCTGTACCCGCAAAAATCCTCTTCAATGAACTGGGTTGTCCGGTCGATTTCACAGGTGCTGAACCGGACGGGATGAACATAAACGAAAGATCGGGCGTCATGCACCTGGATAACCTTTCCTTCCGGGTGAAAAGCGGTGGTTATGATCTGGGTATTGCCTTCGACGGGGACGCCGACAGGGTGCTTTGCGTAGACGGCAAGGGAAGACAGCTCGACGGAGACATACTGCTTTGGGTTATAGCGAGGTGGCTTAAAACACGGGAAACCCTCGGCAGCGGAGTCGTGGCGACGGTCATGAGCAACCTCGCCCTGGAGGACCACCTGAAAGCCCTGGACGTCCCGGTGTATCGGTGTCCCGTAGGGGACAGGTACGTCCTGGACAAGATGCGCGATACCGGCTCCCGCCTCGGGGGAGAACAGTCAGGACACATAATCTTAAGCGAATTTGTCTCCACCGGAGACGGCTTGTGTACGGCCCTTTCCTTTTTGAGAGCCTGCAGGGAACTCGGGGAGGATATCGATTCGCTGGTGGACCGCTTCAAACGCTATCCGCAGATACTGAAAAATATTCCGGTTCGGCATAAGGATGCAGTAATGAAAGACCCCAGGCTTAAAAGCGTTATCGAAGAGGTAGAACGTTTTTTGGGAGATGAAGGACGGATTCTCGTGAGGCCTTCCGGTACAGAACCCATGATCCGTGTCCTCGTCGAGACGAAAAACCCCGCAGCCATAGAAGAGGCTGTGGTAAGGATAGTCGACGCCGTCGTCCAGGCTGGCGACAACTGAAACTCGAGCAACCGGGACGAAAGGAGCGTGATAACGTGACAAGCACGAAAGGTCGGCACGTCGAGAAATGCCTTTTCCCCGTTGCCGGAATGGGCACGCGTTTTTTACCGGCAACCAAGGACATACCCAAGGAAATGGTGCCCCTCATAGACAGGCCGCTCATCCATTACGGGGTCGATGAAGCCGTGGCCTCGGGGTGCAGGGACGTAGTCCTCGTTACCAGCAGGGGAAAACAATCCATAGAAGACTACTTCGACCGTTCGCTGGATCTTGAACGGACACTTGCAGAAAGAGGGAAGAAGGAACTTGCAGAACTGGTCAAGTCCATCGCGGGAAAAGCCAGGGTCCTTTCGGTCAGGCAAGCCGAACCACTTGGCCTTGGCCATGCTGTTTTATGCGGCGAAGCCCTTTGCAAATACGGGCCCTTCGGCGTCATTTTGCCTGATGACGTAATGATCACAGGCGAGGACACACCGCCCGTTCTGGCCCAGCTGGTGCGCGTTCACGAAACATATGGCGGCAACGTGGTAGCGCTCGAAAAAGTCCCCCGTCAACAGACGTCAAGGTACGGCATCGTGGACGTCGAGCCCACCGGTGACCCTGGACTCTTTGCTGTTCGCGACCTGGTGGAAAAGCCCGAACCCGAAAAAGCACCCAGCGAATATGCCATTATGGGCAGGTACGTCCTGACGCCGGACATTTTCAAACACCTCAAAAACCTCGAAAAGGGAGCCGGGGGAGAATACCAGCTTACAGACGCGATGAAATCCGCTCTTGACGATCAGCCCCTGTGGGGGTATGTCTATTCGGGTCGTCGTTACGACTGCGGAACGAGGGAAAGCTGGATCCGCGCAACGGTGGCCCTTGCTCTTGAGCAGGACGACCTCAGGGCGATCATCGAAGAAGAACTGGACCTATACGCGAAAGGGAGGTGATGGGCCGGAGAGGACCCTTGATAAGCCCCGGAAAGAACTGCGGACGTACACGAGCGCCTGGACTGGGGGAAACATCCCAGTTGACGAGGTCCGGGATTATCGATTTTTCGGCGGATGTCCCGGGGGCTGCGGGAATCAGCCCAAAGGAAAGCCGTTTCTCAAAATCGGGGAGCGATCCCCGGCACAAAAGAGCGGCAATTTCCCCGTCAAGGCATGAAAGGAGTGCTGAAACCGCATCATGTGCGGAATAGTTGGATATATTGGCATGAAGAACGCTTCTGACGTCATTCTCGACAGCTTGAAGCGACTTGAATATCGTGGCTACGATTCGGCCGGAATGGCTCTGGGCATAAACGGTCAAATCGAAATTTACAAGGAGGTCGGAAAGGTAGCCGACCTTGGGGAGATGTTGGAAAAAAGGAAGCCCCGGGCGACCCGAGGGATAGGACACACCCGGTGGGCGACCCACGGCGGGGTAACCGTCGCCAATGCCCACCCGCACAGCGACGGCAGCCGTCGCTTCGCGCTGGTTCATAACGGGATCATAGAAAACTATCTGGAGATAAAAGAAGAACTCGAACAGGATGGAGCGAAGTTCGCCTCCGAAACGGACACGGAGGTAATTGTCCACCTTCTGGCGAAATGTTTCAGCAAAAACGGCAACATGGTGGAGACTATAAAGTCTCTCCAGGAAAAGATGAGGGGCTCCTTTGCCATCGCCATTATCCAGCAGGACTGCGCAGACCGCATATACTGCTTTAGAAAGGGTTCCCCGCTTGTTTTGGGCGTCGGCCAAAACGAGATGTTCTGTGCCTCCGACATCCCCGCCTTTCTTCCCTATACACGCAAGGCTGTCTATCTTGACGAAGGGGAAGTGGCCGAACTTACGCCAGGGGGTTTTCGCGTCTGGGACGAAGAGGGAAAGCTCCTTGAAAAGCCGGTGGACATCGTCGAATGGAACGTGGCCATGGCAGAAAAGGGCGGTTTCGCCCATTACATGCACAAGGAAATCCACGAG
>DMCT01000147.1:1778-3099 GCA_003446665.1 Synergistaceae bacterium | reverse complement strand
GGCGTGGTGTTGGTGTAGGTGGTTTTGCCGACGAAAACCTGGGAGGGAATCCGGTATAGCCTCGACGTCTTTTTCCCCATCGCCATGGTCACCCTGTGACCGCCCGTCAGATAGGCTCCCGAGTCGGAGATTACGTCCATTTCGCGAAAAACGAGCGTCCCGTCGGGGCGTGCAAGGGTCTTGACTTTGCCTATGGTGGCGGTCCGGGTGCGCGTCGCGATTATGGCTTCCCTCCGGTCCATCGCGAGCCTGACGGGCCTTCGTGCTTCCATAGCCATCAGGGCACAGGCGGGTTCGAGGATTATGTCCTGCTTGCCGCCGAAAGAACCTCCGACAGGGGCCTTGATGACCCGAACCCTGTTCAGGGGAAGGCCAAGGGTTTGCGAGAGGATATGACGGACCGTGAAAATCATCTGGCAGGGCGATTCCACCGTGAGAGTTCCGTCATGATCCACGTAGGCCAGGCAGATGTGGTTTTCCAGGGCGGCATGATGGATCTTTGGGGTCCTGACGACGGACTCGGCAACGACAAGCCCTTTTTCGTCGGGTTCGCCGTCACCGTAGTAGATCCGGCCCTCTATAACCTGGGGGCGACCCTCAAGAATCGGCGAAGAAGAAAGCGCCTGCTTGGGGTCGATAACGGGTTCAAAGGTTTCGTACTCCACCTTGACCAGATCGGCGGCCTTTTGCGCGGTCTTTGGGTCTGTGGCGAGCACGGCACCGATGCGGTCTCCCACGAAAAGGGGCCGGTCGGTAAAAATCCGCTCGTCCCGGAAATCCTCCTGGTTCGGCATGGACACCTGGCTGTTGAACCTGACACCAGGGTCGTCGGCGGAAGTGAAAACTTTTATAACGCCAGGTATCTCGAGGGCTTTCGAATCATCTATCGACAAGACCTTCCCGTTGGCTACCTCGCTCAAGATTAGCCGGGCATGGAGACTCCCCCCGGGAGGCAGGTCCGCAAGGTAGTTGAAACGGCCTTTCACCTTTCTTTCTATATCGACCCGCCTTACGTCCCGCCCGACGTATTTGAGTCCCCTTTCGGCCTCTTTTTCAATTATCACGGGTTCTTTAACGGGTGATGATACCTTGGTCATAGGGTCACCTCCAAAAGGCTTTCCCACAAATGGCTTCCGAGTCCTTTTACGGCCTGGCGTTTATAGGGCATGGACGCCCTGCCGGGGATAGTCTTTTCTACTGTTTTCGAGAGGGCATCCAGAAAAGATGTCTCTGCGAGGTCCTTTAAAGTCGCGGAAGCCAAAAGGCTTTCGGCTTCTGATGCTCGAACGGGCCAAGGAGCCAGGGCTCCCAGATAAAGGCG
>DMCT01000147.1:0-1587 GCA_003446665.1 Synergistaceae bacterium | reverse complement strand
CTTGAAGTCGTCGGGGTTTGCCTCTTCGGCTCGTACCGTCCTCTGGTTGCCGTCGTGCCTTTCAATGACAAAAAGGGCGTCAAGGGCGCAAAGAACCGGTGGAATGTCGGCCGCGGCGGACCCGTTGGCTACGTTGCCGCCCAGGGTACCCCTGTTTCTTATCTGGCAGGAACCAACCATGGCGGCGGCTTTGGCAAGGCACTTTGCTTTAAGACGCACCAGTTCTGAGTCTTCAAGGTCCGTGAACGTGGCCAGGGCCCCGATCTCCATGAAGGACCCTTCCACCGCTATTCGCCTGAGCTCTTTTACCCCGGTAAGGTCCACCAGGTGCCAGTCTTCTCCGGGATTTGCATTGAGGTGAACCACCAGGTCGGTGCCCCCGGCGACAAGCTTCAGGTCGGGATCCCCGCTGCCGAGGATTTTTCTCAGTTCGGAAAGGTCTACAGGACGACTTGCCCGCATCTTAGCCCATCCTTTCCGCGGCATCCATGATTGCCCTGATGATCGGGACGTAGCCCGTGCAGCGGCACAGGTTTCCCTCAATAGCTCTTTTCGCTTCTTCCTCGGAAGGTTTCCTGTTTTTGCTCAGCAGGGCCCTTACGGACATTATCATTCCAGGTGTACAAAAGCCGCACTGGACCGCGTCGTTTTCTATGAAGGCCTTTTCGATGGGTTCCAGCTCACCGAGGCTTTCAAGTCCTTCCACGGTGAGGATCTCGCTGCCGTCGGCCTGAAAGGCCATGATCGTGCAGGAGGTGACGGCCCTGCCGTCCAAAAGAACCGTGCAGGCTCCGCATTCCCCTTCGGAACAACCTTCCTTGACACTGGTGAATCCCAAAACATCCCTCAATAAATCCACCAGCCGCATGGAGGGATCCACCTCAAGGGAATATCGGCGGTCATTAACTGTCAGGCTTATCAGCAACTCGCCCACTCCTTAACATGTAGTAGCTTGCCTCTTGCATTTTCTGGGAGAACGTCACTAAAACGTCTTTTTTAACGTCGAATCCGCCAGGGACCCTGTCAGGAGCAAGTGACGCAAAAATGACGGTCTTCGAGCATTTTCTCCCCGTGTGCTGTGCGTAACAGGCAGAGGAAGGCCGATAAGGACTGGTAAAGCCGTAATCAGTGAAAGTTTTACACCTGTTTTTGTCATCTTTTATTCACAAGCAAGGAGGCGGTGCTTAAGGCGGAAATGAGGGTGGCCGTACATGGCCGGGTCCAGGTTCCCGGTAACGTGAGAAGGCGTTTCACGAAACACAAAAACGTGGGGAGGCAGAGCGATGTTACAAAGGCAGAGAAAGTCCTTGGCTTTAGTAGTTGTCGTTGCGGTAATTCTCGCGCTCGCGACGGCGGTGTATGCTTCAGAAAAACCACTGGTACTCACCGGCAATGACCTGACCATCGAGGACATAGCAAGTGTAGCGGCAGAGGGTAGAAAAATCTCCATTTCCAAAGAAGCCATGCAAAATGTATCGCGCAGCTACGACACCGTGACAAGGGCAGCCGTGGAGGGAATCCCCGTTTACGGTCTAACCGTTGGTGTGGGCTGGAACAAGGACCGTCCCGTTTTCGAAACCGTGGGGG
>DMCT01000121.1 GCA_003446665.1 Synergistaceae bacterium | reverse complement strand
ACAACCCCGCCAAGGGGCCCCTTGTAGGGCACCAGGCCTTCTATTCCTTCGGGTACCAGTTTTTCATCGGGACGGTCCTGCTGGAAGTATCTTTCCCTGCTTCTTCCTTCCTTCATGGCGCCCAAAGAACCCATTCCCCTGTAACTTTTGAAGGAGCGCCCTCTATAGATGACGACTTCCCCGGGGCTTTCATCGGTACCGGCGAAAAGGGATCCTATCATAACCGAATCGGCTCCTGCGGCTATGGCTTTTGCCACGTCCCCCGAATACCTTATGCCGCCGTCTGCTATGACGGTCTTGCCCTTTTTGTGAGCCACTCGAGCAGCAGCCATAATGGCCGTAAGTTGAGGAACGCCTATGCCGGCGACAACCCGGGTGGTACAGATAGACCCTGGTCCGACCCCTACTTTTACTCCGTCCGCTCCTGCTTCAATAAGCGCTTCGGCAGCTTCCCCGGTGGCGATATTTCCAGCGATGAGCGGCACACTGGGATGTCTTTTCCGCAATGCCTTTACCGTCTCGATGACAGACCTGGAATGACCATGTGCGGTATCGACCACGAGTACGTCCGCCCCTGCGTCGATGAATATTTCCGCTGCTGCAAGGGCCTCTTCCCCTACACCAAGGGCGGCACCAACGCGCAAACGTCCGTGTTCGTCCTTGCAGGCATTTGGAAAGTCTCTCGCTTTCCTGATGTCCTTTATGGTTACAAGCCCCTTTAACACACCGTCGGCATCTACTATAGGCAGTTTTTCGACTTTGTGCCTGCGCAGTATTTCCGTTGCCCCTTCGAGCTTCGTCCCTTCCGGAGCGGTAATCAGGTTTTCTTTGGTCATGACTTCTTTTATGGGCTGTTCGTATTCCGAGACGAACCTCAGATCCCGGTTGGTGATTATACCGACCAGTTTCTTGTCTTCGTCCACTATTGGAACACCCGAAATATGATAGTGTTCCATAAGCTCCACCGCTTCAGAAACCTTGTTGTCGGGATGCAGATAGAAGGGGTCTACTATAACGCCCGACTCGGAACGTTTCACCTTGTCTATCTCAGCAACCTGCTCCTCGGTACTCATGTTCTTGTGAACGATCCCCAAACCGCCCTCCCTGGCAAGGGCGATGGCGAGCTTCCCTTCCGTTACGGTGTCCATGGCTGCACTACAGATAGGTATATTCAGCGATATCTGGGGCGTAAGTCGCGAATGAATCCTGACCTGTGACGGAAGTATTTCGCTATACCCGGGAACGAGGAGCATGTCGTCGAAAGTCAACCCTTCGTCGGGAACGAAACGGTCCCTTTCCATGTCTGTTCGCCTCCTTAAAAATCGTACAAAATATCAAGCCGCCGCCTTTGATGTTGTATTTTCGGCCTGTTGCCTTGCCTTTCTCGAACTCACTGCGGTTCGTTAGCCCGAGATTTTATCCCCTGCTTATGTGATACGCAACAAGCGTCTCAGTCCCGGAGTGTTTCGATACCTGAAATCGTGACTACGGCATAACACATGACCGCCTCACAATCACCAACGGGACCGGTTCTTTCACCACTTTTCACTCGAACATTTACGATTTCCGCAAAACCGTGGTCTGTGAAAACGCTATCGAGGGTCTCCTTTATGCGCTCAATCTCTTGCCCGATCTTCGGAGTCTGCAACACTACCACTGCATCCACCCATTCCACGGACCAGTGGCAAGTTTTGAGCCTGTCGAGCACGTCGGACAGGATTTTTGTACTGCTGATTCCTTTAATGGAAGGGTCGGAAGCGGGAAACAACGTCCCGATATCCGGCTGTCCGGCCGCGCCGAGGAGTGCGTCGCTGATGGCGTGACAAAGAGCATCCCCGTCTGAATGACCCACCGGCCCCAGGTTGGACTCGATGGGATACCCTCCCAGGACAAGGGTCCTGCCCGGCGCAAGGGGATGAATGTCATATCCTATACCGGTCCTGATCTTGCGCCTTCCCCTTGCGACCTTTTCGGCCAGGTTCAAATCCTCCGGATAGGTAATCTTGAAGTTTTCAGAGAACCCTTTCACGGTCTCCAGTTTCAACCCTGCTTCCATCCATGCCTGACCCTCGTCTGCACAGGGTTTGTCCCTTCTTGACAAAACGGACAAAATCTCCTCTCGGAAAAAGCCCTGGGGCGTCTGGGTCGCAAAAAGCCCGTCTCTCTCAATATGTTTCGGCGGCCTTTCATCTTCTATTTTTTTCAAGGCGTCGGACACAGAGATCAGGGGGATCGCTCCGATTCCTCTTCGAACCTTTCCCATTACTCTTTCGCACAAAGCAACACTGGCAAAAGGCCTCGCCGCATCGTGCAGGAGAACTTTCTCACAACATGCCCTTTCAAGGCCTTTTATGACCGATTCTGTGCGACTTTTCCCGCCCGCGGCGACAAGCCACCTTCCCTCAAGCCCTTCGACCTGGTCGCGGAACTTTTTCTCTTGCCCTTTCGGGACAACCAGGGCCGTTTCTTGTATTTTCCCCGCCTTCATGAGTCGCTCCGCTAGGCCCACGCTCCACATCCAAACGGGGAGACCCTCAAGCTCCTGGTCGAGTTTGTTTACTTTCCCGAATCGACGGCTTTCACCCGCGGCCAGTATTATGAACGACCATTCCATTTACGACCTGACCTCTTTTTTGATCTTTCCGAAAACCATCCTGCCGGCCGACGTCTGCAGCATGGAAGTTACCACCACTTCGATTCTTTTTCCGATGTATTTCTCGCCTTCCTCGACGACTATCATGGTTCCGTCGTCCAGATAGCCTACTCCCTGGTGAGGCTCCTTGCCTTCCCTTATAACGTCCACAATAACCCCTTCCCCCGGAAGGAGCATCGGCTTCATGGCGTTTGCCAGCTCATTGACGTTGAGAACTTCTATTCCCTGTATCTGGGCTATCTTGTTGAGGTTGTAGTCGGTGGTCACAACTTTTGCAGACATTACCTTGGCCAGGGCAACGAGCCCTTCGTCCACCGAATCGACCCCGAGGTCCTTCAGCGGTGTCTCCACTATCTGCAGCGATATGTAGGGAATTTTCTGCATTTCGTTGATGACGTCCAGTCCCCTTCGCCCTTTGGTCCGCCTCGTAGGGTCGGTGGAATCGGCCACGGCCTGAAGCTCAGTGAGAACAAAACCGGGGAGGACAAAGGTCCCCTCCAGAAAGCCCGTTGAGGCAATGTCCAGGATCCTTCCGTCGATAATTACGCTGGTATCAAGTATTTTCACGGAAGCCCTGTGTTCGGGGGTTTCCAGCGTTTCAAAACCCGGATGGGGAGACTCTCCCTGGTCTCCGGGATGTTTGTACTTTCGCCCTTTGATGCTCAACCGGTCTTTCAGGCCGCCTATCGAAGACCACATGCCCTGGATCTCCTCCCTGCGCTTGAGGAAGATCCTGGCACCTATATATCCGAGAACGATATTCAGGAAAATTGCTATGTAGCTGCCGATAACGGGAAGATCGGCAAGAGGCAAGGCTATAAGATTGGCCACCAATAGCCCTGCAATAAGGCCGATGGTGGCTACGGAAATATCGTGCCAGCTGAGGTTTTCGAGGTTGTTTTCCAAAGATGAACCAATAAAGCCGAGGAATTTCGTAAAAACGGGGGTAATCAGGTAACCCACAAGCCCAAAGGCAATGATCAAGAGGATATAGGGAACCATTACCTGGGGGAAACCCGCCCAGGGCCACCATTCGTGGCCGATTGTCCACAAAGCAAGCTGATAACCGACCACTCCACCCAGAAGCGCAAAAATGCCTCTGGCAAGAAAATTTAAAACCCTTGTGAATCCTTCAGCCATAGAGCTTCACTCCCTTCCTGTCTTTTTGTCATGTTGTCTGGCATCTACCCGTGACTCTAAAGAGGCATGCAGGGTCACCCTGTCGGCATATCCAATACTGCCGCCCAGGGGTAGTCCGAAAGCCAGCCTCGTCACTTTAACATCACAGTCGTCGAGAGCGTCGAGAACTGTAAAAAACGTCAAGTCCCCTTCTACCCTGGGATTTGTGGCGATGATCACTTCCGTGAATGCCCCTGACACCACGTATTCTTTTAGCGCATCTATCCTTTTCGGATCCAGATCTTCCCCGTCCAGTGGCGAGACACGCCCTCCGAGGATGAAGTAAAGACCCGAATAGGCGCCCGATTGTTCGAAGCTCAACATGTCCTCCACGGATTCGAGGACGCAAAGCATCGAGCGGTCCCTCAATGGATCGCTGCAGATCGGGCATGGGTCCTCTTCTTCCGTGGTAATGTTTCCACAGACCGAGCACGGTATCGTTTGCTCCCTCAGCTCGAGCAGGGCCGAGGCAAGCTCTCTCGTAAAAGTCCTGGGCTGTTGCAGGATATAAAGGGCAAACCGGCGCGCCGTCTTCTCACCTACGCCTGGGAGCTTGCCCAAAAGACGGACGGTCTGTTCAAGCGGTCCTCTCGTCACGTCTGCATCCCCTACATAAAGCCCGGGATACCCAGTCCCTGTCCAATTTTGCCGAGGCGAGACTGGGCGAGTTCCTTGCTCTTTTCCACCGCATCGTGAATTGCAGCTATTACGAGGTCTTCGAGCATTTCCTTTTCTTCGGGATCGATTACGTCCTTTTCGATATTGATCGCAAGGATTTCCCCCTGTCCGTTAGCCGAAACTCGAACCATGCCGCCGCCGGAAGAACCTTCCACTACTTCCCTGGACAGTTCTTCCTGGATCCTGGCGATTTCTGCTTGCATTTTCTGCGCCTGCTTGAGCATTTGTTCCATTTTCATGGTTATCATCCTTTCTTTGAAGCCTGCGTCAAAAGCATTCTAATGCCTAGTCCAGGTTCAATCAATGATGGTAGGAACCTCCTGCCTGAATGGTAGCCGCCCTGTAAAGCTGTTCGAGAAGCAAGAGGAGGCACATTTCATGAGGGAGGGTCATGGACGAAAGGGATATCCTCGAATCCGCCCGGTCAATCAGCTTTCTGGAAACTCCATAAGGACCGCCAATGCAGAAAACAAGAGAGCCCCGGGTTTGTCCCAGGACCCTGTAAAGCCATTTTGAAAACTCGACGCTTCCTCTGGCCTGCCCTTTGACATCCAGCAAGACCACGTGATCCCTTTCTGGCACTCCATCGAGCAGATTAAGGCTTTCCTCACGCACTGCACGGGCTTTATCACTTCGCCCGCTTTTTTCCCGCACAAATTCCAGGGATACCGGAAGATACTTTTGGAGGCGACGGAGGTAATCTTCCATTCCTTCCCTGTAATAGTGCGTCTTGGGAGCTCCAACGACACGTATGCGAACCTTCATGAACCAGCTTCTTTCAGGCCTTTTTCCGAAGGACGCACCTTCGAGGCCTTCTTTTTTTTAGAGAATTTCTTTACGGCAAATCTTTCCTGCCGCTCGCGTTCGTCTAGTATATCCACTATTCGTTTCAGATCGTTTCGCAAATCGGGCAGTACCGTATGTTCCAGGGTGTTCACCTTGTGCATGGTCTTTTTCAGTTCCTTCTCCAGGGCACTTATTTTCAGCTTCAGGTTTATGTAGGTCCACAAAAGCCGCTCCGCCCACCTCAGGTGCTCCATTAGCTCATCTACATAAGGGGAGGTCAGGGCAGGATCCATCGACGATTCCTCCAGGGGGATCCCAGTCTCGCTTTTGTGTGGTTTATACTGGTAGTAGGTACAGCCCATTAGGTTACAACGCTCACTGCTCACGGTAACCGTCTTCCGCCCCACGGCTAGAAGCCTGATGAAAGAGGACCCCTCGAACATCCTCACTATGCCGTAGCTGTAAGCCGTTTTTCTCACATGGTCCATAAATTCCCGCTCAACCCTCGCCATGGCCCTCCTGTCTTCGTCGATCGCCCTGAGCAGCGCATCCTTCTTTCTTTCGAGAAGACTTTTGCCGAATTTTACGATCTCCGTCTGCCTGCGAAGATCCATAACGGTGTCCCTCGTTGGGGGCCTGTGACCGTTCATTGACTTGCCGCCTTTCTTATCTTCTGCCTTATGACCGAAGGAGGAAGTTTGAAAAGCAACTCGTCGGGCAGGGTAAAAAGGCATTGCCAGGAGGCCTGAAGGGATTCCTCGAGGTTTCTGGACCCTTCTCCCTGATGTAGAAAGTTTTTCTCAAAAACAGCTCCGAATTTCAGGAATTGCCGTTCGTCATTGGTCAGGCCGTCATCGCCTACTATCAGACGGAGCCTTTCTACCTCCTTCGCGCGTGCGTAACTGGCGTATAGCTGGTCTGCAAGCGCCCTGTGTTCTTCCGTCGTCTTGTTCTTTCCTATACCCTTGTTCATTAACCTGCTCAAACTCGGCAGTACATTTATGGGGGGGTAAACCCCCCTGTCGGCAAGGCTCCTGTCAAGCACTATCTGCCCTTCGGTGATATAGCCGGAAAGGTCCACCACGGGATGAGTCATGTCGTCGTCGGGCATGGTGATGATCGGAATCTGCGTTATGCTTCCGGGCCTCCCAGAGACACAGCCCGCCCGCTCGTAGATGCTCGCAAGGTCCGAATACATGTAACCGGGAAAGCCTCTGCGGCCCGGAACTTCCTCGCGCGCGGCCCCGATCTCCCTCAGGGACTCGCAATAATACAACATGTCGGTCATTACCACCAGTACGTCGTAGCCCAAATTGTAGGCGAAATACTCCGCCGCCGTCAGAGCCAGTCGCGGCGTCAGGATCCTTTCCACAGCCGACTCGCCGGCGGTGTTTATGAAAAACACGCCGTGATCCACCGCACCGGAAGAGCTGAACGCGTCGACGAAGAAATCCGCTTCCCTCGAGGTAATACCCATGGCGGCGAACACCACGAGGAACTTGGACGCCGCGGAAGGCACCGTCGCGTTATTTACGATCTGCGCGGTTATTTGGCCCGCCGGAAGCCCTGAACCCGAGAAAATGGGGAGTTTCTGCCCCCTGACGAGGGTATTCATGATGTCTATGGACGAGATGCCCGTCTGGACAAACGCGTTGGGGCTGGATCTTTTTACAGGATTAAGGGGAAGCCCATGCACGGGAAGTTCGTCCTCCACGTACCCTATTTCACCAAGCCCATCTATGGGTTTTCCCCTGCCGTTTAATATCCTCCCCAACAAACTCCTGCCTACGGGAATTTTCGCTATGTCTTTCTCCAGCCAGACCGTGGTTTTGCCTGACCTGACACCAATGGTGTCCTCGAAGACTTGTATGATGCAAAGTCCTTCCTCCACATCAAGTATCTGTCCCGAAAGCCGGTGCCCGTCAGCCTCTATGGAGACCAGCTCCCCGAAACCGGCGCCGGGGACGTTTTCCACGAAAATGAGGGGCCCACTCACGCCGCGTACGGCACGGCTGCCTTCCCTGTAGAGCGTGGTCATTCGAAGGCCACCTCCATCTTGCTCAATGCATCCCTGAGACCTTCAAGGAAGACATCTATCCTTTCTTTCATGGTCGTTTCTTCTTCTCTCAATAAAGCAAGGAGATCCGCTGCAAGAGGCCTTTCCTGCACCTGGTGGAAGAGCAGTCCGTCTTCGATCCTCGAGTGGACGATTTGGTCCAGGCGTCTGAGGCAATCGAGCAGGAGGTGCTGCTTTTCAAGGGAACAATAGGCGTCGTTCGGGTCAAAGGCGTTTTGCTGGAGATAGGCGACGCGGACAAGCCCGCCCAAATGCAGTTTCCACTTGTCTTCTTCTGTCAGAGCATCCCTTCCGACAATCTGGACAAGCTCCTGCAGGTTCTTTTCCATGTCAAGGAGGTCCCTCAGGTAAGCCACATCGTCATGCCACTTTTCGCCAAGCCTTTCGGCGAACCAGCGGCCGAGGCTCTTTTCGTAAAGGGAAAAACTTTGCTTCCAGTTGATGGAAGGAAAGTGTCTTTGCTGGGCAAGGGACTTGTCCAAAGCCCAAAAGGTCCCTGAAAGACGTAGACTGGCCTGGGTAACGGGTTCGGAAAAATCCCCCCCCGCCGGTGATACGGCATTAATCACGGTAACGGAACCGGCCCCTGCTTCCTTGCCTATGGGCTCAACCCTGCCTGCGCGTTCGTAATATTGCGACAAACGCGAAGAAAGATAGGCAGGGTAACCTTCTTCTCCGGGCATTTCTTCAAGTCGCCCCGCTATCTCTCTCAAAGCCTCGGCCCAACGGGAAGTGGAGTCCGACATTATCGCCACGTTACGGCCCTGGTCCCGGAAATATTCCGCAATGGTCATTCCGAGGTAAATACTCGATTCACGTGCGGCCACGGGCATGTTGGAGGTGTTGGCGATCAGGACCATCCTGTCGAGCAGGGGCCTCCCGGAATGGGGATCCTGAAGTTCGGGAAACTCTTCGAGGACCTCGGTCATCTCGTTTCCCCTTTCGCCGCACCCGATATAAACGATGATATCCGCGCTGCACCACTTGGCGAGGGATTGCTGCGTGACTGTCTTGCCCGTTCCGAACCCGCCCGGCACTACGGCGGCCCCTCCCAGGGCCAGGGGGAAAAGGGTATCGATCACCCTCTGGCCTGTAACCAAAGGCTCCGAAAAGCCCAGACGGCGCTTGTAGGGGCGTCCTTTCCTGACATGCCATTTCTGGGTGAGTCCACCCGAATATCCGGAATCCGTCTCCACGAGCATATCACGGGGCGTGTACTTGCCCTTCGACTTGATGTTCAAGACCCGGCCCGGCCTTGCCTCCGGGTGAACCATGATCATGTGACGAAAGACCGTGCGCTCCGTTACAAAGCCGAAGGCATCGCCAGGGCCGATCTCGTCTCCTTCTTTCACCAACGGCTCAAATTCCCACAAGAGGTCTTGAGGTACCGCAGGGGCTTCTATGCCGGTACCGATGAATATGCCGCTCTCGGCGAGGGCGTGAAGGGGCCTGCCTATGCCGTCCAGGACCCCTCCCAAAAGGCCCGGCCCCAATTCGACGGAAAGCAGGTCGCCCGTAAAGGCCACGGGTTCGCCTATGCGCATACCCGAGGTGTCCTCATAAACCTGCAGGTCGACCCTCGGTCCGTCTATCCTGACAACTTCACCAAGGAGACGTTTTTCCCCCACATGGACTACCTCGTAAAGCGAAACCGAGGCATCTGTCCGGGCCTTGACGACCGGACCCGTTATTCCTGTGATAATTCCCGGCTTTTCCATAAAGGACACATCACTCCCTGAAGGGCTTCAGCGAGGGGAAGACGATCCAGGAAGGCTTGGCAGAAACGTCTATCCGCCTTTTCAACAACTCGGGCAGCCCTTCATACCATTGCTCTTCGATCAAAACCAGTGCCACGTCCTCGTCGAAACCGGCGCGCATGGCCTCGTAAAGGTCCTCCGGTTTTTCGCACAGGAAAGGCTCGAAGCCGCAAAGTGCCCACAGGTCTATAAAGTATTCCCGCCCGGCCACCAGGACCCTTTCCTGCTCAGTGTTTTTCATGCCTTGTCCTTGTCCTCCGCAAAAGTCAGCCTCGAAACAATCTCTTCCGGTTCAAATCCGAGTTCGAGCCCGGCTACCAGGACGTTCAGGTCCTGCCATTCCGTGATCTGGCGGGCGACATAGCTGATTGCCACCTCTATCCCCAGGGGGTCGTGCCTGTAAAGCTTCAACTGCCACAACGTAAAATCGCTTGACATGACACTCTGAAGCGGGATCGCCGGCCCCTCGTCGGAAAGTCTTGTTATCGCCTTTTGCCAGGGCGTCTCTATCAGAAGTTCTCGAAGGTTCCTCGATTCCTGAAGCCTTCGTTTTGAAAGGTAGGCTCCGCCCTCGAGAAAGGGTTCGTCAAGTTTCAGGGCATCTTCGGACTTGTTTTCCCTCCTGGAAAATATATTCACGTTCCAGATGTCTATCATTCGGCCGAGGTATTCTCTCATCAGGTCGGCGTTTTTCCCCTTGTGGGCCTTAAGGATGCCGAAACAGTACTTTAGTATTTCGCCCAAAAGCCGGCGCTCGGCGAAAAGGAGATTTCCCGAATTCTTAAGCTCTCTGCATGAATGTGCCAGTTGAACCGCAAGAGGATGACCGAATAAAAGGGCCCTTTCGATTAGCTTCTCGGCGCCGCCGCTTTTCCAGAGATCCTGGAAAAAGGTCTCTGGAAGAGCTCCGTATCCGTGCCAGAAAGGCTCGATGCCGCTACCTATGCTATCGGTCCTGCACGCCCTGAGGATCAACCTGCAGTTGTAAATGTCCGACCTCGAAAGCAATATCTCGAAAAAATCTGCAGGTTCGCCTTCGGCGAAGGCCTTCGCCTCCTTGAGGCGCCGTGTCGCGGTGTGAGCCAGGGCCATTTCAATGCGCCTGTTAAGCGACAGGTTCTGCTGGAGGAGTCCCTTCCTGTAACTTTCACCGTAATTGCTATCGATGAGAAACAGTTCGAGCTCTCCCACGCTACCCGACGCCAGTTCCAGAAACGTCTCCTTCGGGAAAAACTCAGTCATTCGCGAACGAAGCCGCGCGTTAAGATACCCGTAATTGCTGGGCGGTTCGCTCAAGAATCGTAAAAACGTCATCAAAGTATCCCGAAACAAGGAGGCGCAGCTCTTTTTCTGCGCGCTCCCATCTCGTTCTTAACGTATTATCCACAACGCGTGTCTTTGTGGCCGCGTCGGTTACCATGCACCCGCCCCAACCGCCAAGGGCCGCTTCCTCTACAAAGCGGACTTGCGGAAGCTTCGGGACAAGCGCGCTTTCCCCCTCGTCCACCAAAACGATGCCGGATTCGCCGATGACCTCCAGCGCTTCGACGACCAGGTCGCCCAAGGCGGAAACATAGGCCGCACGATCCCTGCGCAGGCCGTGAAGCCTTTCTTCCAGCTTCGAAAGCGCTCGACCGACGGATTCGCTGACAAAAGACGAAGCCCGATGCCTCATATCTGAAAGAATTCTCTCCTGGGCATCCTTCAGCATCTTTTCATAACGCCTCTTTTGCTCGGTTCGCAACCTGGCCACCTGGAGCTCGACTTCCTGTCGCCTTTTGGAAGCCTCTTCCGAAAGCTCCTGTTCATATTGAGCTCGTATCTCCTCGATGCGTTTTTTGTACTCGGCCTTGAGGGCCTCCTTAAAGGCTTCCAGGTCCGGTTCCTGCCGGTTTTTTATTTCCTCCATGAAGACCGCGCCCATCGGATCAGGCAAACTGGAGAATGAGCATGATGGCGATAACGAAGCCGAGGATGACCATCGTCTCCGGGATCGCCTCTAGTATTATGATTATGCCGCCTGTCTCCGGTTTTTCGGCAATCGTTCCCGCTCCCACGCTTCCGATCTTGGCCTGGGCAAAGGCCGTCGCCAGCGCCGGGAGGCCGATTGCCAGTGCCGCAGCTATCGCTATGATGGCTTTTTCCATGATTTTAACCTCCTCCTTGCGAAGGGTTTATAGTCTTTGCCGCCGCCGGAATAGAACTTGCCCATAAATTCGACATATTGAAGACGTGCCGAATGAAGCCCCGAACCGGCAAGGGCAAGAATAAAATTCAGAAGATGCATGGCCAGCGCGATGAGCACCCCGAGCAGGGTAACGCCGAACACATCGACGAACTGTGTCGCTACGATAGCCAGTATTGCCGATGAAAGACCTATGGCCGCTATCCGGATGTAACTGAGCATGTTGCCCACTGCGCCTATTGATTCGACAAGGCCTCCGACGCCGCCGCCTGCAATAAGCACCACTACGCCTACCACAAGCATGGTGACTGACAGAGTGAAAACACCGTCAGGCAGCCAACCCTTGACCGCCACCATGGCACCTATCAGCCCGGCGATGACGATGAGATTGCCAAGTTTCTCGAGCCAAATGTGCCTTTGCCTGCTGCGTAACCCCTGCACTAGCCCTAGCACCAGGCCCAAAATGACGTGGACCACCCCAAGACCCAGCGTAAATAGCATTACCGGCAGAACAACCTCTGACCGTTCGAGCCAGAGGGGCTCCATGTGGAACAGGCGATGCCCCACGTCTCCGAAGAATTCCCCGTAAGCCACTCCCCAAAAGATGCTCCAGGCGCTCACGAAAACAAGTATTTTCCCTATGTCAGAAAGAAGAGGCCTGCTCTTTCTGGCCAGGAATGCACCAAGGGCAAGGATGACGGCCCCGTAACCTATGTCTCCGATCATGCATCCCGAAAAGAATGGAAAGAAAATGCCTATCAATATGGTGGGGTCTATACCCTTGTAAGGTACCGTAGGCAAAAGTTTCAAGAACAGCTCAAAGGGCCTGAACAACGGAGGGTTTTTCAGCGCCGTAGGCACCGAGTGCCATTCCTTTTCCGTTGGGTACCTCCATTCCAGAAGCACCCTGTCGCCGAATTTTTCCCTGAGGGTTCCAACCAGGGAATCCATAGCGTCTACGGGGACCCACCCTTCCATGAATACGATGTTGCCTCCAAGGTCCACGCTTTCAGCTACGGAAAACTCTTCGAGCCGCTCGTT
>DMCT01000101.1 GCA_003446665.1 Synergistaceae bacterium | reverse complement strand
TGATCTTGTACACATTTCAAGACCCTTTGAACGTGAATAATCTTATCACAATCCATACATGCACACAACCAATGCATCAAATCGTCAAATAGCCTATACTGTACCTGTTTTTGGGTTATAGTACATACAATCGGGAGGATTTCATGCGCTTGCTGGTTCTTGCCTTGTGCCTTGCTACTCTTGTCTTTTTCGGTCACGCAATAGGGGGGCTCTGGGGATATTTCATCGGGAAACCCGCAATGTCCTCTGTCTTGTGGGGATTGTTCGGTGGAACTTTATCCGGCACAACCGCGGTATTTCTTTGGCACAGGTACATGGTGAAAAACCTTTACGGGAAAGATCCCGGGGACAGCGGGAGCGATCTTTAAAGAAGGGACATCTCCCGTAGTCCGACCCGCAGGCTGCTTTCGGCTATCTTTCTCAACTCCCCGATCTCGTGCCGCCTTTGCCGCGCGCACTCTTTGGCGGGAAGGTCACAAAGAAAACACTTTCTCGGCCTGTAACCCAGCGAAGCCCGCGTGAGCGCCCCGGCGGAAAGGATCACGTCTATATCAAGGACTGCTCCCCATAAGCTGCGGTCCTCCAGGGACATGGCAAGCTCCTTTACTTTTTTGGGCGGGACCTTTTCGGCGCCGAATAAAAAAGCCGGCCCCATTCCGTTTTCCAGAACCCAGAGGGATGGTGTTCGCCCCCCCATGGATGTGCATTTTTTGACCATAAAGACCCCTATGGCCTCCACAAGATTGAGGCTTCCTGCTGTTTCCTTCGGGTAGCCAGGCAGGTTCAGCGAGACCTGAACTATCAGAGGGGCCGATTCCAGAATGTATTTTTGAAGCCTTGCCCTGCCTTCTCTCCCCGAAAGGACCCTCTCAAGGACTTTCATAGCCCTTTACCCCAGGCCGAGGCCAGGCGTGTCGTGGCTTCTTTTATGAAAGGACCGCCGAGGCGACTGATTGAAAGCCTGACGGAGGACGTTTTCTCCCGGCAAAATGAAAAGC
Organism: Synergistaceae bacterium; assembly: GCA_003446665.1. Classification (GTDB taxonomy): domain Bacteria; phylum Synergistota; class Synergistia; order Synergistales; family Thermovirgaceae; genus UBA1876. Next base: position 1,680 of record DMCT01000101.1, on the reverse strand, counting down.
GCCGGCCGCTGAGGACGGATACTCCGGCTTCCGCCGCCCTTTGCTCCAGGCTTTCGTCCGACACCGCAGGCATGGTCACCCACAGGTAGATCCCGCCCTGGGGGACTTCGAAAACCAAACAGTTCAAAGCCTCACGAAGGCCTTCGGCCAGTGCGCGCATCCTCACGGACATTGCAGCCCTAGCCCTTTCAAGGCAAGGTTCCAGGCAGCCTTCCTCCAGGAATCCGGAAACCAGATACTGGACCAGCGAAGAGACCGCCCCGGCGGAATGCGAAAGGGCTTCCCGAAAGTCTTCTGCCATCTCTTCAGGGACAAGCGCGTAGCCTTGCCTGAGACCCGGGAAAAGCAGTTGACTGAAAGACCCCAGGTAGATAACCCTTTCCGCCGATTCAAGAGCCCGCAACGCCGGGACGGACTGCTCGCCGTATCTAAGTTCCCCGTAGGCGTCGTCTTCTATGATCCAGAAACCTCGCCTGGCCGCGATTTCCAGGATCGCCTTGCGCCCCTCGTGGGAAATGGTTCTGCCCGTGGGATTCTGGAAGCTGGGAATGAGGTAAAGCGCGTCAGAGCATCCCAGGCCACCGCAGGAATCAATAATGCCCCTTTCGTCCAGCGGAACGGCTTTTGTCTTAAGTCCAGCACTGCAGGACATGGAAAGAACGTCCGGGTATGTCAGATCTTCGACCCATACGGTTTTTACCCCTCTTGAGACAAGGGCCTGAAAGGAAATAAAAAGCCCCTGCTGGACGCCGCTGGTGACAAAGACGTTTTCCCATCGTGCGGGAATCCCGCGGGTAGCGGCATGCCTTACCAGGGCCTGTCTGAGGGCCGGCAGACCCGGAACGGGGGCCGCTTCCAGTACCGCGTGGCCGTACCTGCCGAAGACCTTCCTGCTCAGCGCCGAGAGTTTCTCCCATGGAACGAGCTCCGGGGAGGGCACGCCCGAAGCCATATCAAAAGGCAGCTTTCCGCGTTCCTTTGAAACAGGCCGGCGTGAAAACCTTGTAGCGACAAAGGTGCCCCGTCTTTCCCTTATATCTATATATCCTTCGCCTTCCAGCAGGTCGTAAGCCAGCTTGGCCGTAGTCCTGCTTACTCCAAGCTCAGCGGCAAGTTCCCTGGTCCCGGGAAGCCTGGTTCCGCCGACAAGAGAGCCGCTTTCTATCATGCGCACAAGATGGTTCGTAATCTGGCGGTACAGCGGAACTTCCGAGTGACGCTCAAGCGGGATTTCGAGCAAAAGGGGCACCACCCTTTCTGAAGTAACACCCCAATAATACCCGTTTTGTCTCGGTTATGTATGAAACCTCTACGAAAGACTTCTCAGAAGGGAGAGCAACTTGCTCATCTCTTCCTCTCGGCCTATGGTTACCCTTATCCAACACCCTTCGGCTTCTGTATTCCTGAAAACGGGGCCCGGATCCTTGAGGTTCAACCCCTGGACGGCCGCCGTTTTCAGTACCGACCCGGTTTCCTGGTTCCCGCGCAAAAGGACGAAGTTACCTTCGCTTGGGTAGGCCACCCACCCGGGTATCCTGTTGACGTCCTCAATGAAACGGTCTCTGGTGTAACTGATGGAGGAAACAAGCCGTTCCATCCATTTTTTGTATTTTAGAGCCAGAAACGCAGCTTCCTGGGAAAAGACATTGACGTTAAAAGGCGGCTTCACACTGTGAAGTG
>DMCT01000058.1 GCA_003446665.1 Synergistaceae bacterium | reverse complement strand
AGGGCGTCCCACATCATCGCTGATTTCAGGATCTCGTCGGTCCTTTCCGAGCCGTCCAGAAGCATGCCGAACCCTCCGTTGATGGCCTTGCCTATCCCAACTCCGCCGCCGTTGTGAAGCGCGCAAAGCGTCATGCCCCTGGCAGCGTTCCCGGCAAAGCACTGGGTAGCCATGTCGGCGCAGATATTGCTTCCGTCCTTGATGTTTGCCGTCTCACGGTAAGGCGAATCCGTCCCTCCCGTGTCGTGGTGGTCGCGTCCCATCATCACGGGGCCGATCTCGCCGTTTCTCACCATTTCGTTGAACTTCAGGGCTATCTTGAGGCGCCCCTCGGCGTCCTGGTACAGGATCCTGGCCTGGGTTCCCACGACAAGCCTGTTTTTCTCGGCGTCGCGTATCCAGACCCAGTTGTCGTAGTCCTGCCCCCTGCGGTTACGGTCGATGCATTCCATAGCCGCCTTGTCGGTCTTTCTGAGGTCTTCGGGATCGCCACTCAGGCATACCCACCTGAAGGGGCCATAGCCGTAGTCGAAAAGCAGGGGGCCCATGATATCTTCGACGTAGGAGGGCCAGATGAACCCTTCGTGGGTATCTTTGCCGTTTTTGGCTATCTCCTTTACCCCGGCTTCAAAGACGGCGCTCATGAATGAATTGCCGTAGTCGAAGAAATAGGTTCCTCTGTCCACCAGAGTCTTGATGAGCTCATAATGCTTCCTGAGCGACTCGTCCACGCGGCGCCGGAACTCTTTCGGGTTTTCCTTTAGCATGCGCGTACGTTCCTCGAAGGTAAGCCCCACTGGGCAGTAGCCGCCTTCATAAGCGGCATGGCAAGATGTCTGGTCCGAAAGCAGGGGAATCTCTTCATTGTTGTCCACGGCATACTGCAGAAGGTCCACGATATTGCCGTGATAGGCTATCGAAAGGGGCTCTTTTTTCTCGAGGGCTTCCTTAGCTATAGCGAAAGCTTCCTCGCAGCTTTCAGCCACCTTGCTAACCCAGCCCTGGCTGCGGCGCGTCTCGATCCTTGATTCATCCACTTCGGCGATAATCCCCACGCCGCCGGCTATTTCCGTCGCCTTGGCCTGGGCCCCGCTCATACCGCCGAGCCCCGACGAAACGAAGAGGATCCCGGCCAGGTTCCCCTTGGGCGCCACACCAAGTCGCTGCCTGGCGGCGTTGAGCAAGGTATTGAAAGTGCCATGTACGATGCCCTGGGGGCCTATGTACATCCAGCCGCCGGCGGTCATCTGTCCGTAGTTGGTAACGCCCAGCTGCATGCCGCGGTGCCATTCATCCTGGTTGTCGAAAATTCCGACCAAGAGCCCGTTGGTGATTATTACTCTCGGGGCTTCAGGACGGGACTTGAAGAGTCCCAGCGGATGTCCGCTTTCGACGACGAGCGTCGTATCCTCCGTCAATTCCTCCAGGTACTTTTTGATCAGCCTGTACTGCAGCCAGTTTTGGCAAACCTGTCCAGTCTCTCCGTAGGTCACGAGTTCATAGGGATAAAGAGCAACCTCGAAGTCGAGGTTGTTGTCGATCATAACCTGGAATGCCTTGCCTGCGAGGCATTTCCCCTTATACTCGTGTATTGGTTTGCCGTAAATTCTTCCCTCGGGCCGGTACCTGTAGGCGTAAATTCTGCCCATGGTCCTGAGCTCCTCCATGAACTCGGGAGCAAGTTTTTCGTGGAGTTTCTCCGGCACGTACCTCAGGGCGTTTTTAAGAGCCAGCTCGGTTTCCTTTTTGTTTAGCGTCCATCCACTGTTCGGCGCCCTGCGGATGCCTTTCACGAATTCCGGATATTCCGGTAGTTCCGCGTCAAGTTTTATAGTCATGGCCATGTCATTAAGCGTATTCTTTTCCAACATACCTGAACCCTCCTTATTTATGTGAGCCACTTTACGCGAGTGATTTCTCTATGGTCTTTTCTACGCCGTCTACCAGCTTTTCCAGTTCGGCCATCAGGTTTTCCATTTCCTCGCGTACTTTTGTTGCGAAGGATTCATCCTTCAGACCCATAAGGTTGATCTTTACGTTATATGCCGCAGCCTTACCTGCCGCCTGGGCCATGATGGCCGCGGTACCTGCGTCGGAAACGGCGTTTTGGTTTCCTTTTTCGCAGGCGATTTCTGCCAGCAGAGCCACGTCCCTGCAAGCTTTCAGCGTCTTTAGAGGAACGTCGATGGCCCCCCTTGTAGCTTCCTGGATCGCCTCCTTACGGCGAGCCTTTTGCTCTTCCGTGTCCTTTGGAAGCTTGAGCGCCGCCATGAAGGCGTTGAAAGCCTGCGTATCTTCTTCCATCAGTTCCAACAGGCGCGCTTGAAGCTCTCTCGCTTCCTTGCCCGCCTTTTCCATGTCCTCCCAGTTATCCCGGTACTTTTCCTTCCCAGCCGTCAGGGCCGAAACCATCGAAACCAATGCCGCTCCCAGGGAAGCGGACAGCGCGGCCACGCTCCCGCCGCCAGGTGCAGGTGAATCCGATGCGAGCTCCTTGACGAATTCGTC
>DMCT01000097.1:9231-9555 GCA_003446665.1 Synergistaceae bacterium | reverse complement strand
GGTTCAGGGACAAGAGCAAAAAAGGCCCGGAGGCTGGGCCTCCGGGCGCTCTTTCGATTTACGATTCACGATCTACGACTCTCGAAAATTTCCTGCTTTTTAACCTTTTGCCCGTACTAAATTTGCCTATTATTGAGGCTCCCGGCATCCGGGATATACTTGTTAAAGCCTTTCCCAGTCGGCTTCAAGGGCGGGACCGGGGACCACTTTCCATATCCAGCGGATATCGGGGTGATAAGGGAGCTGGTAAGAGATGATCCTTTCTATCTTCCCCTTGTCGCTTTCGTCCGCGTACCCGAAGTGAAGCCACCCACCTTCACGAAC
>DMCT01000097.1:0-9110 GCA_003446665.1 Synergistaceae bacterium | reverse complement strand
GTCCAGATGCCGATCTTGCCCGGATCCAGGTAGCTCCACTGCACGAAGTTGGGATCGAAATTCTGATGGTCGGATTTTGTGACCCATACCATCCGGGATGTGGCGTTTCGAAGGTCCAGCGTCCTTTCGCCGCCAAGTCCGAAAGCTGGGGCACACACGAAGACGGCGACTAGAACAAATGCCATGATCACAAAATGCCTTCTGGCCATTTTCAAACACCTCCATATGTAGATACCTGAATTTTCATCCTTTGAAGCTTGTTTCTACATAATTAAAAGCTGGGCGCAAAATCCTTTGCGCCCAGCAAAAATTCTGAAACGATCAAGTTGACTTTTGTGCCTGCATTAGGGTAAAGGATTATATGGCTAGCCCTCGATCTTTACTTGCTTTCATATACTACTTCACCGCCGACAACAGTTAGCAAGGCCTTGATATCCTTTATCTCGCTTTCAGGGCAGTTCATTATGTCCCTGTCTATTTTGACAAAATCTGCCAATTTCCCAACCTCTATGGATCCTTTCTGTTCTTCTTCAAAGGCCCCGTATGCAGCCCATATAGTGCAGGAACGAAGAGCTTCTTCTCTGGTAAGACATTCTTCGGAATACCAGCCACCTTCTGGTTTGCCTCCACGGTCCATTCTTGTGACAGCCGCGTAAATGTTATGATATGGATTCACAAGTTCGACTGGGGCATCGGTACCATTTGGTATTACGCTACCTGCTTCAACGAACTTACGCCACGCATAGGCTCCCTTTATCCGATCCGGTCCGACCCGATCTTCAGCCATGTTCTTGTCGGAAGTAGCATGGACCGTCTGCATGGAAGGAATCACTCCAAGCTTTGCAAACCTTGGAATATCCTCAAGGGCGACTATTTGTGAATGTTCTATGCGGTACCTGGGATCTGGGTGGGGCAGTTCTTTTAGTACCCTTTCGTAAACGTTCAATGCCTGTCGATTGGCGGCATCGCCTATGGCGTGGCTGTTTACCTGAAAACCGGCAAGCCTGGCTTCTTTCACTATCTGGTAAAGTTCTTCATCCGTCAGTTTCCCATTTCCTAAATGGCCGGGACGGTCGCTGTATTCTTCTAGCATCCAGGCACTTCTGGCGCCCAGAGAACCATCCAGGGAAAGCTTTATGCTGCGGACGGTCAAGCGGTCGCCGAACACCCCTATTTGCGGCCCCTTATTGTAGAACGGTCTCAACCCTTCAACCAGTTCTTGAGATGAAGGTCTTCCCGTCACTCTTGACATAACATACAGACGGACCTTTAAGTCCCCTTCCTGGTATAGTTTTTTCAACCTTTGTATGTCTTCTTCATTTGATCCAGCATCATGGGCAGATGTTATTCCCTGTGAAAAAAGTTCCTCTTGAGCCAGCAACAGGGCCTCTTCCAGTCGTTTTTCGTTGAAATCCGGCACCTTGGTCGAAACCAGCTGTTGCGCCTGGTCCGTGAGGATTCCAGTTGGTTCCCCGTTTTCATCCCGCAGGATTTCTCCTCCAACCGGATCGGGGGTGTTTTTGTCGATTCCGGCAATTTCAAGTGCTTTTGAATTAACCCAGGTCGCATGTCCACAAACACGAGTCAGGACTACCGGTACATCGGGAGCAACAGCGTCGAGGTCCTCTTTTGTCGGGAAAAGCGGAGGATCCCAAACTTCCTGGTTCCACCCGCGGCCAAGAATCCATTCGCCTGGTTCGATCTTCTTGCGGTTTTCAGCGACGGCTTCCAAAATTTCCTCTTTAGGTTTCCAAAAAGCGTCAATTTGTAGTAAACGAGTGCCAAGACTCAGAAAGTGAAGGTGAGCATCGATCAACCCCGGGATAACGGTTTGTCTTTTCAGGTCGATTAACTTTGTGTTTTCACCGACATATTTCCTGGCTTCTTTGTCGGTGCCAACGTAAATAAACCTGCCGCCCTTGATCGCCACTGCCGTTGCCTTGCTGAAATTTTCGTCTACCGTGTAAATGTTTCCGTTGATATATACCACGTCGGCTTTATTCTCTTCAGGATTGAAATACAGAAGTGAAGTATCACCTGCTGCATTGACCTCATTTCCGACAGCAAGCAACAAAGCGGGGAAAAGAAGGATAAATAGAAATTTTTGAACCTTAAACATTTTACCTGGTCACCCCCTGTGATGTGATCTGTTTTCATACTAACCGAATAAATCACTCTTGTCCAAAACGATTTTTGTGTCTGTTGCACAAATAGGCCAAATCCATACCTCTAACAAGACATCCAGGTTATGATACGGCATAATGGCGTGATGCGCATAAGGCTGCAAAGACTGGAGATGTGAAGAATCATGGCCTACAACTTCAAAACTTTTAATAGAGATCCGATGTACATCCTGCCGGCAAGCCGGCTGACGGTGCTCTTTAAAAGGCCCCCCAGGCCGCAAAAGCTTTCCCACTTCAAGCTTGCCTTCCTGGTGCCGACGCCACACGCGACCATCCCAAGGAAGCGTCAGCCCGAAGGCTTTTACGTGGACGAGACCGCACGACTTACATGTGTTAGGCACGCCGCCAGCCTTCGTCCTGAGCCAGGATCAAACTCCATAAGAGATAGCTTTTGCTTTCTTTGTGCCTTCCTGCCAACTATGAACTTATCATTGTGTTATTTTACTAAGCCCCTCTTATGAGGGGCTAACGTATTATTGATACACACCCTCAAGGAATGTCAATATCTTCTTTTAGTTTCATTTAGGGGGGGACAAAGACAACATATAGTATGTATTATAGCTGTTCCTCTCCAACTCCGACTTCCTCCACCACCAACTGAAGACACAGTCAGGTCTCCCTACAAGGGGGACTGGACAATTTCGCTGTCGATGTTTACTGTCGTTTTCGCCACCGGAATCACCCCTTCGGTTTGTGTTTTCTCTCTGACTACACTGTAACCGAAGTCCCGGTGGCTTTTTTGTCTTCCCACCGACCGCCGCCTTTTTCAGACGACATTTTTTACAGCAGTTTAGGGGCTTGATCCCCTACGACTGTTCAAGCCAAGGAACTGACATAATCGAACCTGAAAGCTTCGAAGACCCATTTCTGACAGATGTCTTCAAGGTTAGCTTATCTCTCTCTGAACGCTTTCTCATAAAAGGCCCAAGGCCCCCAAAACAATTTTGGGGGCCTTGGGCCTTCTCCAAAAGGGACCTTGCAAATCTTTAAAAAGATGAACTCTCTTCAGTACAGGGGAAACCCCTTATGTTCTTTCTACCTCTCTAGAAAGGCCCGTAGTTAATAATGACTGATACAGCAACCATCAATACGGCGATAAGGTTCCATACGAGGAAGAGGGGGAAAAAGAACCTGACCCATTTGTCCCAGGGGATCTTCCCGATTGCCAAAGCAGCCATAAAGTATCCGGAAGTAGGGCTGATAACGTTGGTTATACCGTCTCCGAACTGGAAGGCCAGAACTGCTGTCTGCCGGGTTACTCCCACAACGTCTGCCAGAGGAGCCATTATTGGCATGGTTGCTGCCGCCTGACCGCTCCCGGAAGGGATCAGAATGTTGATAGCTGTCTGAACAAAGAACATACCCACGCCGCTTATCACCGGAGGCATGGATTCCACCAAAGAGGCAAGGCCATAAATTACGGAATCCACTATCTGCCCTTCGGTCATCACTACAAGGATCGCCCGTGCGAGGCCTATCACAAGAGCTCCGTATACGAGTTCCTTGGCCCCCTTGATGAACTCCTCAGCGATTTTCCCTCCTGAGAATCCTGCAACAACTCCCGACAGGATACCGATAATAAGGAACATGGTGGCCAGTTCGTTGATATAGAAACCCAGTTTGACAACCCCAAAGACAAGGATCGCCAGCCCAATAACCAAAATACCGAGAATGATCTTATGCCTTCCAGTAAACTCTGGCATCTCCTCGTGGTTTAGTGCGTGATCAGAATTTTGGTCGGCATAGTACATCAAGCTTGACTCAGGGGCCTTTTTGATCTTGGAAGCATACCGTAGGATATACATGATGGTTACTCCAACCATAACAACGTAACACACCAATCGCAGACCGATCCCCGAAAATAGAGGAAGACCCGAAACACCCTGAGCAATTCCGATAGTGAACGGATTCATAAAGGCTCCGGCAAATCCAGCCCCTGTACCGAGAAGAACGATAGCAGTCCCAGTAATGGAATCAAATCCCAAAGCCAGACAGAGAGAGATCACAATGGGATAGAAGGGCAGAGCCTCCTCAGCCGTACCAAGAATGGCTCCCGCGAGGGAGAAGATAAAGATCAGGATAGGTATTAGCAGTTTCCAACGGTCTCCAAAATTTTTCACCGTTGACGCAATTCCGGCACTGATGGTCCCCGTGGCTTGAATGATGCCAAAAGCTCCAGAGATAATGAAAACGAAAAAGATGATCTGTGCAGCCTGGTTCATTCCTTCAGGAATGGACTGAATGGCTTGGAAAAAGGATACAGGTGTCGGATCCACTCGGGCATAGGTGCCAGGAACCACCACAGTCCTTCCAGTGGCTTCGTCGACCTCTCTGGCGAATTCTCCGGCGGGAATAATATAGGTCCCCAGAGCAACGATCATGATCAAGATGAACAGCAGAAAGTAGGTGTGTGGAATTTTCATTTTCTTCAGCATGATTTCGATCCCTTCCTTCCCTCGCATATTTTGAGAGCAAGATTGAAATAGATCTGATATGCCTGAAAGACTTGATCCAAGGGCACATATTCGTCGTTGGAGTGAGCCTTCTCTATACTCCCCGGACCTAGAACGATACAATCTACCCCCCTTTCATTACTTAACTGCCCTGCATCACTCCATGCGGGAAAACCACGGGGCTCTCTTTCCTCTCCCACAATCCGGGTTACTTCCTCTAAAGCCTTCTGGACGAGAGGATTCTCCTTGTCAATAATGAAGGGCTTGTTAAGCAACGCGGCAGTATGTTCCCGCATCCCTTTAATGGAGTAGCTGCCTCGGGAGTTGTTATCTGTTACCAAAGCTGCAATTTCCCCTATCTCCTCCGTTATTCCCTCGATTGTTTCATCGGGGGTCCATCGCCGGTCTAGCTGGACCACACATTTATCGGCAACTATGTTCGGATCGTCCCCTCCCTTAATAACCCCGACATTGATGGTGGGAGCACCAACCAAAAAATGGGCCCGTTTTTCAAGGGCTGGCTCCAGTTCCTCCCGGATTAGCCTGATGAACTCAGTGGCAAGGTATATGGCGTTTATGCCTTCCTTGGGACGACTACCGTGAGCGGCTTTTCCTGTGAAGGAAACCTCGATCCACTCCATGCCCTTGTGGGCGATGCTCACGTATAGGTCTGTAGGCTCTCCTATAATTGCCACCTTGGGTACCGGCCCGTTCCGAACAATATGTTCCGTTCCCTTGCAACTCTTCTCCTCGTCGATAACTCCTGCAAAGACGAGCCCCTTTTGCAGACGATAATCTCCTCTTTTGAGAGCGATTATCGTTGCCAGCATGGCCCCCACGGCGCTTTTCATATCCACGGAACCGCGACCATATAGGAGATCCCCTTTGATTACCGGATCGAAGGGGGGAATGGTCATGTCGAAGGGTGGCACGGTATCAATGTGACCGTTGAACATCAAATAATGCTCTTCTTCTCCGGGGAGAAAACCGTAGATGTTATAGCGACCTTCCTCAACCTCCACTAGTTCGTTTCGGACCCCTTCCTTTTCGAGGATTTTTTGAATGTGAAGTGCAATTTCTCGCTCCTCTCCCTCGACGAACTTATGGCTTTCTATCCGGATTAGATCCGAAACGATCTTTATCAACTCCTCTTTGGTCACAAGCGACATAGCCGTATCCATAAAAATCCTCCTTTCTTCTCTGGAAAATCATTGCCCAGTTCTTGAGACGAGAAAGGCGGTTCCTGCAGAACCCAATCCTCTTCCTAGCCCTCCTCAACTATTTCGATGCACCAAATGCCCTCGGAAAGGGAAGATCCAACATGCTTACCAGCCCTGGAGGTGATCCCAGTACCTGGGGGATCATGTTGACCGCCATGGAAATGGTGCCAATACCTCCCGGAATTTCAGGCTTGATGATCATGTTGATAGAGGAGGAACTACCCTTTATTTCAATGTAATCTCCGGTCTCTACTCCCTCCAGATGGGGGTGGATCTGTTGGGGGTGTTCGAGGATAATAACCGGCTCTCCCCGACACATTCCTTTTGCAGTGTGATTACACCCCGCAACCATTCCTGGTTCTACCAATACATGAGGGGTTTCTCTGACAACGTTGGAAATAATCGGCTCTCGGTTTTCAATAACCTCTTCTAACTCCCAGCCGAGGCCATCAGCGATCATATGCAAAGACTGGACAAATCCGATATGTCCTGTAATTTTCCCCATCTCCAGACCTTTGCGGAACTCTTCCAACGTGGTCCCGACTCCCTGGGTTTTCATGACGCCCTGACCGAAGGGCGAAAGGTCGTTGATCCTGGAGGCCTTAATTTGCAATATCTCCTCACAGGGTCCCGTTAGAGTTAGCACTAAAGTGTCTAGAACAAAACCGGGATTCACTCCGGTACCCAAGATCGTTACACCTTTTTCCTTCGCCGCCTCGTCCATGACTTTACTTAGTTCAGGTTCGGTAGTGTGGGGGTAGGACATCTCCTCGGCAATGCTGATGACGTTCTTCCCGGATCCAACCATCTTGAGAATATCCGGAGCGGCCTCTTTCACGAAAGACGTAGTGCATTGAAAAACGATATCAGCCTCTTTTGAAAGAGCCTCTTCCAGTGAAGTAACGACTACCCCTGTTTTCCCCGACAATCCCAGAACCTTACCAAGATCCTTCCCTTGTTTCTCCTTCCTCGAAGCTGCGACTCCTACCACTTGTACTGGATCCTTTTCAAGCAGAAGTTTTGCAATGCCACTTCCCATTGCTCCGAGTCCCACTACGATGACCTTGATCTTGTCCTTCATTAAAACCATCCTTCTCTAATAGTTTTGAAAAGCTATATTCCCATCTCTTTAATGGTATTGCGGACGTATGCTATGTCTTTACGGATTTCTTGGGCCAGAAAACCCAACTCTTCCTCACTCAAACTATTGCTCTGTTTTTCGTTATTTTTGAGGGAGTTCTTCAGGTAGGATTTCCGCAGGTTCTCCATGTCCAGATCCCTCACCTTGATAAGGGATGGATTTGAAGGAAGAACGATCGACCTTCCTGGGATCTGCTCTTCAGGATCTCCCCGACGAATCTCAATTCCCTTCTCCCTGGCGAAGGTTAGCTGTGCAGTGTGGTGTTTACCCGCTCCGGTATACTCCGTTTCCTGTGCTACCACCACTTGATCCTCTTCCATCTCCTGAGCAAGAGCAAAGGCCGCAGTAAGGGAGGTATTTCCTGCTGGGCCTCTTTCAAGTCCTTCTAATTGAGCCAGAGCTTCGGTAATATAGAAGACCTCTCCTTGAGTAATTGTTACGTAGCGGTCCATATAACGAAGGGGCCTTGCTGCATTCCGGGGGACATCTGCCCGGTCAGGCCATGTACAGAAGGGAACGCCGAAGCCCGTGTGGCCAGTGGTGAAAGACTTCCTGTTAAAATCCTTGTCGCTTGCCATGTGAAGTCCCTGGAGATCCACACTTGCACCTATCACCTTGGTCCTTTCAGATCCAGCCTTGATAAGCCCTCTGGCCGTGCCTGTAAGGTTGCCTCCTCCAGCGTTGGTCACGACCACCGCGTCAGGGTTTCTACCACAACGATATCTCACCTGATCTACAAGCTCATACCCCAAGGTTTCAACGCCTGCGATCCCGAAAGGAGTATATAGAGAGGCGTTGAAGAAACCGGTTTCTTCAAGAGTTCGCAAAAAGACATAGAACAACTCGGGACCAACCGTCAGCTGGAGTACTTCCGCCCCCAGGGCTTCGCACTTCCTCCCTTTTTCCAGTATCTCCGGCTGCCCGACACGGGAGCTGTCGAAAACCTCTTGAACAATGATGCACTTAAGGTCTCTCATGTTTGCCTGGGATGCCACTGCAGCTCCATAGTTACCACTGGTGGCCGCAATGACTCCTTCGTACCCCTTCTGTTCAGCATAGTAACAGGACACCGAGGCTCTTCGATCCTTGAAGCTCCCCGAAGGATTGGAGGCCTCATCCTTAATGAAAATTCGGGCCCCTTTGCCAGGTCCCGACAACTTTCTTGCTGCAGCCGTAAGGTTCCTCAATTCGATAAGGGGTGTTTCTCCTACACTGGTAGATCTCTGGATACGCCGGACCTCCTCTATGGAAAATCCCGCTCGCTCCATCATGTTTTCATAGTCAAAGGAGATCCCAGGGCCTTCAAACTCTTGGTAATCCATACCAAGAGCCTTTTTCATGATTTCATTCCTTCTTTGCATCACTGTGGAATAACTTGTATCCTTCATTGATGTCTATCTCCCTTGGAAGAAATCTTTCGGAACTCCTCCCTTACTTCCAGTAGCTCCGGGATTGGACGTCCAAAGTTATGTTCGTAAAGGGGGTTGACTTCCAGAAGTTTCCCCGAAAGTTTTCGCCCGATTATTGTTTCGATCTCGACGGTATCCCCGAGATGAGCCTCATTAACAAGAAACCCCTTAACCCATAAAACTAGTGGACAGGCAGCGGTCTCTTCTGGAATATGGGGGGATCTCTCTTGGGGGGGTAATACAATTCTCTCTATCTGAACCCAAGATCTTGCAGGTATGATCTGGCTCATTCCAACATTAACCTCCTTTAATTACATCTTTCTTTCGCCTTGGCTGAAAATCTGAAAAATGTCCCATAATTAGGGACAATGTCCCGTTTTTGGGATTCCAGGATATTATATGCATAGTACTTGTTTTTTTCAAGGAAAATGTTTAAAAAAGTGAATATCCAATTGCCTCTTGATCGGCTTTGTTTGTAGGATCTTGACCTCGAAAAATTATCTTTTCCCCGACGATCTCAAGTTTTTCTAAGTTCTGAACACTCTTTTGATTCAGACTCGACTTTGACAGCAAATTGTCCGAAAACAGGGCTACGGGTTTCGAAAAGGCCGTTGGTTACGCTATTTCGGTTTTGAGAGCCCGCAAAACGTAGTGCCACGTACTTGTTTTTGGATGTTGTTATGTAGTCTCTATTGGCGTATAAT
>DMCT01000004.1 GCA_003446665.1 Synergistaceae bacterium | reverse complement strand
ATATACGGACAGCAGTCCGTGTGGCGTTTTCTGGTTTTTCTTCTAGCTTTGCGCTGTAGGCCCTTCGCCCGCCTGGTTTTCATCGCTCCCCCGGCCACCTGCCATTCAAAAAACAACGTAAAATTCGTCCTGCGGATCGACGCCTAGTTAGACAACCTTCCATGACTTGGTACAATACGTCAGTTAGCGTCAAATACGTCGATGTGTTTTTAGGATATCCGAATCATAGGGGATGATGGGAAGCCATGGAAAGACCGCACCCTGAAGCAAGAAATTTTATCGAACAGATCATCATAGACGACCTCGAATCCGGCAGGGTCGACAGGGTGGCTACGCGGTTTCCACCAGAACCAAACGGTTACCTACACATCGGTCACGCAAAGTCGATATGCCTGAATTTCGGACTCGCCGAAAAATTTGGCGGCACGTGTAACCTCCGGTTCGACGACACGAACCCCACCAAGGAAGAGGCTGAATATGTGGAGGCCATAAAAGAGGATGTCCGCTGGCTGGGGTTCAATTGGGCAAACCTGTGTTTTGCCTCTGATTATTTTGACCAGTTTTACGAGTGGGCTCTTGAGCTTATAAATGCCGAAAAAGCCTATGTCGACCACCAAAGCGCCGAGGAGATCCGGTTAAACCGCGGAACGCTGACCGAGCCGGGCAAAGACTCGCCTTACAGGAACCGATCGGTGGAGGAAAACCTTGAACTTTTCGAAAAAATGAAAAACGGCGAGTTCGAGGAAGGCGAATGCGTACTGCGAGCCAAAATCGACATGTCTCATCCAAACCTCAACATGCGCGACCCGGTTTTGTACAGGATACTCAAAAAAAGCCACCACAACACAGGCGACAGATGGTGCATATATCCTATGTACGATTTCGCACATGGATACGAGGACGCAATCGAAGGCATAACCCATTCGATATGCACCCTGGAATTTCAGGATCACCGTCCTCTCTATGACTGGCTCCTCGATAACGTCAGCGTACCTCACAGACCCCGTCAGTACGAGTTTGCCAGGCTTAATCTTACGTACACGCTTATGAGCAAACGCAAGCTTCTTGAGTTGGTTAACAAGGGTTATGTCTCGGGATGGGACGATCCACGCATGCCTACGATTCGCGGTATCAGGAGGCGGGGCTTCACCCCTTCGTCAATCCGACGTTTCTGCGAGGAGATAGGCGTGTCAAAAACCAACAGTATGGTGGATATCGAATTCCTTCACCACTGCATCCGCGAGGAGCTCAACAAGACGGCCGACAGGGTCATGGCGGTCTTGAGGCCTCTCAAGGTGGTCATAGAAAACTATCCCGAGGGTCAGGTCGAAGAAATCGACGCCCTCAACAACCCCGAAGACCCTAACTCGCCCTGGCGAAAAGTTCCATTCAGCAGGGAAATCTACATCGAACGGGACGATTTCATGGAGGATCCGCCGAAGAAGTTCTTTCGCCTCGCACCTGGGAGGGAGGTCCGTCTGAAACACGCCTATTTCATTACTTGCAAGGAAGTAATCAAGGATGAAAAGGGCGAAGTCACGGAGCTTCGCTGCGTTTACGATCCAAAAACCAGAGGCGGAGACGCGCCCGACGGCCGTAAAGTCAAGGGCACCCTACACTGGGTATCGGCTCCTCATGCGGTGAAAGCGGAAGTCAGGCTCTACGATCATCTTTTCACACTAAAAAACATGGAAGCCATTGAAGAGGGGAAAGACTATAAGGACTACCTCAACCCTGATTCCCTTGAGATCCTTGCCAATGTCCTCATCGAACCCTGCATGGGTGAAGCGGCCCCTTACACTAAAGTCCAGTTCCTCAGGCACGGCTATTTTTGCGTCGATCCTGACAGCGAGAAGGGAAGGCCCGTATTTAACCAGATAGTTTCCCTTAAGGACACCTGGGCGAAACTGCAAAAGACGTAGAGCTGGAAACGACAAAAACGAACATCAACCAGTCACATTACAATTTGCCGGGCTCGACGGAAAGCTCACAAAACGAGCTTCCATAAAGGAGCCCGGCTTTCTTTCCTGTTACGCAGCACCAATGACCAGAGTTTCTTCAAGTATATTTTGAATGACCGCACTGTTCAGATCGATTCCAGATCTACCAGGTGGATTTCCCCAAGGTCATCCTGAAATTCCGCCGCGAACGTCTCATCTTCATTCCTCTCGATGGACAAAAAATGACGACATTCGGTAATTACATGGTAATGCCCGGTCCGCGAAGAAGCACAGGCCTCGACATTTTCCTTGCATAAAGGACAATCGAAGGAATAACACCCCTCGGCGATATCATCGAGAAAAACCGGTACTTCTTCACCAAGATCATCGTTGAAATAGGCTATTTTTTCCATCCGGTCGTAACGGTCGAAATGAGAACACTCTACATCCGGCCCTGAATCCTCAGTATATTCGGCGGTGGCACCGCATACAGGGCATTCTATCTTCCAGAACCTCCTCATGTTCCCACCCCCTCAAAATTATTTTACCTTTTTCGGGACACTTCTGCGATGTCTTCTAGTGCTGATGGTTTATTTGTTTTGCAACCACTCCAGGTTTTCGGGATTTTTCAGGTGCTTATGACGCATCACCGGAATACCGAAAGCTTCGCCCAGTCGTCTGCAAGCATCCCTGAAAGGGCCCTTGATCCCTTCGTGAAAAACCACAGCTTTAAGCTTTCCCTTAATGCTTTTGGCGGCTGCCTCGAGCTTCCAGAAATTTTCTTCTCTGTCGTAAGCGCCCGAAACAAGCCACTGGTTGGGAAGAATATGAGAGATTCCAAAAGGGTACAGGCTGTTTTTGGCCGCTTCATTGAAGGCGCTCTCGAAGTGTACGCCTCCTACACAGAGAATCGGGGAAGGATATTCTCCCTTTTGGAAAACACCCGCCAGACCTTTTGTCAGGACTTCCGCGGCGCGAGGATCCTCCCAGCTTTCCGCTGTACTGCCTATCTCGATGTCTACCATCGGCACCGGCAAGTGTCTCAGGTCTTTTGGATCTTGCCCCTTGAAGGAACCCGTCCAATGGGTACCTTCCGTCATGACTGCGAAGTCCTCCAGATGTGCCTTTTCCCTTTCCGTTTCGAGCGAAAGCAGCAAATTCCTGAAGAGCCCGGGGTCAGCAGGTGTAAAGATGCCCGCCTCTACGTCACCAATGGTATGGAGTGTGAGCACCCTGTCAGGAGCCTTTGCGCCTTCGTGCCAGTTGATCTCTCCGGCCATGTCGAAATCGAGAAAATGTTCCCGCAATGTCGGGAGATAGTGCCTGAATGCATAACTGACTAGCTCTTTCTGGCGGCAAAAGCAAAGGCGGTTGCCTTCAGCGTCCCGATGCTGCAAAACGGGATAACCGTCGATGCTGAAACCGGCTTCTTCCAGCGCAAATACAGTTTGAAGCCGTTCGAAAACGGATTTTGCGACGTGGTGATGAGGTTCTTCAACACAAAAGAAAAAGACAGCTTGTTTGCATTTCAACATCAAGACACCCCCAACTTTTGAAAACAAGTTTACACGCCAGGGAATCAAAGGTACAAAATTAGTTGTTGACGATTCACGGAAAAAGTTCTATCCTACATCACAACAATTTTTGAGGGAATTTGCCTTATTGGCAAAGGCAGGAGAACCGATATGAAAAACGGTTTTATCAGGACAAGCAGCCCTAGCCCGTGCGTTCCGCCGTGTTCCGGAAAGAATCGCTACCGGAAAAGGTTGGTCGTGTCCTGATCGCAAAGTTACTTTAGCAGCTCAAATGGACTTGAAAGGCCGCCGACTTCCGGGTCGGCGGCCTTTTTTATTCAAAAAAGGAGGGAAAAAACAGATGAAGAAACTGGAAGAACTACATATCAGCGTCATCGGGGCCGGCATCATAGGAGGTGCCCTGGCGGAAGCGCTTTCGGCCTACTGCAAGGTAACGGCGACCAGGAGGCAGATCGAGAGGATTAACGGGCTCGGTGAAAAAGGAGTCAACTTGACCACTGATAACACGAAGGCCGCATCGGATGCCGATATCATCATACTGGCCGTCAAGCCTTCACAGGTCGTACCAGTATTGCGGAATATCGCCGAGGTCATCCAGGGGAAAATGGTCATTTCCTTCGCGGCTGCCATTTCACTGGATATCATGCAAAAGGCAGCCCCTGAGTGCCGTTTGGTACGAGCAATGACGAACATCGCCGTAAAGGTCTTGAAAGGTTACACGCTTTTTTCGCCTGCAGAAATTATCGACGCAGATGAACTGGAACTTCTCGAAAGCATCCTACTCAAGTTTGGAGAAATACAGCGCGTGCAAGAACAATATCTGGACGTTTTGACTGCCATGTCAGGTTCAGGCCCGGCGTATATCTTCACCGTAGTCGAGTCCATGGTCTATGGCGCCCTGCGCGAGGGTTTGCCACGCAAACTAGCTCTGGAGGCCGCAGCCCACACGGCCATAGGCGCAGCCTGCCTGCTTCTTGAAACCGGTAAACACCCGGCCGAACTCAAGGATATGGTACTGACTCCGGGAGGAGTGACCATCGACGGCATATACGAGCTTGAGGAAAGCCGTATCCGCACGGCGTTCATGAAAGCCATCGGAGCCGCTTCGGCACGATCGCGGGTTCTGGCGGAAACAGCGCGGGAACAGGCTTGGGGGGAAATAAACGGTTAAACTGGGGAAAAACCTCTACAAACCGTCAGGACTCGCGACATTCAACGATTCGTGAAACATCAAGTCATAGATGGTTTCATAAAAATTTCCTAGGTTCTGCAAGTTCTCCAGGCTGAGAATCTTCAGGTGTAACGGCAGTTGACCACAAACAAGTGAAGGAGCCAACGGTTTAAGCAGCCGCAGGATCGACTGGGCCTTTTCGTCGGTTTCAGCCACCCACACGATCCAGTTGAGGTTCTCCTGGTTCTCGGTGTCAAAATGGATATAACCTGGAAGAAGCACATGGCTGTAGTACAAAAGAAAAAGGCGAACATTGGCTACAAGGTCAACGAAATCATCAAGATTCTCATTCGTTGTTTCGGGCGACCTGAAACAGAACATGCGATCCGCATTCAGAAAGCCCCATATATCATTGGTAACTGGAGGGAAGCTCGCATAATGTGGAAAATCATAGCGGCTTAAAAAAAGAAGATCGACATAAAGACTCCCTTCCGGGAACTCTTGCTCCCCAAGCCAGGCCATAACTTCCCTCAGGTCCGGGAAGTTTTTGTCCCTGGCTCTCAACCCACTTTCCGGGTACTTTTTCAACAAAGCGCGAACCATGGGATTGTCATAATAGAGCCACCGGATTTTTCCTTCCGCGGAAAATTCCCAGATTTCTTTTCCTTTAAGCCCCGGATAAAAGGACATGCATACGTTGTGCCTGTACTCCTTCAGACTCCATCTTCCGGCGAAACTCCTGTCGAAGAGGATTTGAAATTTCGTAGTCCAGACAGCCTTATTCTCGTCCACATATTCGTCTGGCAGGTTCAGAGGAACCCCATATTCGGCGGCATAATCCAAAAGGACGGATCTTCCTTTTCGTGTCAAAACATAATTCCCCAACGGCGTTCGCTCGACCAGCCCTGCTTTAAAAAGTCGCTTCAGGGCGCCTGCGTCTTCCCCCGCCAGGTTCAGCAGATCCTTATTCCAGTACGGGTTGTCTGCGTCAAAAAACAGAAGCGCCTTTTCCATGACATGACACCTCGCAAAAGAGCCCGGACGCAACATCGCGCCCGGGCTCTTTCAAAATACTTCTAGCTGTGTTCCTGTCCCAGGCCCTTCATCATAGACCAGCACGCCAGAACCATCACTATCGTAAAAGGCGCCGCCGCCGCTATGGAAACGATTTGCAAATTCTGGAGCCCCCCGGTCATGAGGAGAACGAAGGCAAGGGCAGCCTGGAGAAAACCCCATATGGCCATCTTCCCTTTAGGCGGATTCAGGTCACCCCTCGTGGAGTACATGGAAAGGACAAAAGTGGCGGAGTTAGCAGAAGTAATGAAAAAGGTGGAGATGAGTACCACCATGATGACCGACATTATTCCGCCAAGCATGTAGTAACTGTACATCTCGAAAACTCCGGTAGATATATCGGCTGCGACCTTTGTCGCAAGATCTCCTATCCCCGATAGTTCTATATGAAGCGCCGATGTCCCGAAAACTGCGAACCAGGTGAAGCTTCCAAGAGCGGGGACGATCAGAACACCCAGTACGAATTCCCTTATCGTCCTCCCCTTGGAAATCCTCGCGATAAAAGATCCTACAAATGGAGCCCAGGCAATCCACCACGCCCAGTAGAAAATGGTCCAGCCATTGAGCCAAGACTTGTACTTTTCATCATTCGGGGCGAGCATGAAACTGTCCCTTACAAGACTGCTTAGATAGTCTCCAAAAGTTGACAACCATGTCTCCAGGATGCTGATCGTGGGTCCAATCAAGAAAAGGAGTCCGAGGAGCGTCAGTGCTATATAGAGGTTTGAGTCGGCAACACGCTTGATACCCTTTTCGATTCCGGCCACAGCCGACCCTGTGTATATCAATGCGAGCACGATGATTATCATAAGTTGTGCAGTTACTGTCGAGCTTATCCCGAAAAGATAGTTCAGGCCGCTGTTGATCTGAAGTACTCCAAGACCCAGCGACGTGGCTATCCCTGCCACGGTGGCAAAAATAGCAAGAATGTCGACCGCCTTGCCGAAGCCTCCCTTTACACCTTCTTCACCTACCAAAGGAATAAAGAGGCTGCTGATAAGACCCGGGTAGCCCTTCCGGAACTGGAAGTAGGCCAGGGGCATCGCTATTATCGCGTAGCTGGCCCACGGGTGAATTCCCCAGTGAAAAAAGGATTTTCTCATAGCCTCCGCAGCCGCGGCGGCTGTCCCTGGTTCAGCCGTAGGAGGGCTGAGGAAATGAAAGACAGGTTCCCCGACACCATAAAAGACCAAACCTACGCCCATACCCGCCGAAAACAGCATGGCAAACCACGAAAAATTGGAAAATTCCGGTTTCGAATCCGGCGGACCCAGCTTGATGTTTCTATATTTGCTTAGAGCCAGAAAAATCGGAAACACCACGAAAATGTTCATTGCTAGCATATAGCCCCAGCCAAAATTGTTTACCAGGAAATTAAAAAGACTGGTCGCGAAGTTTCCGAAACCCACAGGCATCAAAAATCCCCAAAGAACCACCGCAAAAGTTACTCCCATGGAAATAACGAATACTTCGTTGAAACCGCTTTTTTTCTCCAAGGCGCACGCCTCCCTCCGTCTCTGGAAAAGCGCCGTTGCGGCGCTTACGTCGATCCGCATGACCGACATCACCTTTTACTCAAATCAATGCGGCATGCGGATCGATAAAAACCTCGATCGCGTCCCCACTTAGCTAAATCTCAAAAGACCTTGAAACACTAAATGCCTTACACGGACTTCGCCCGTAAGTCGATCAAAACGGGGCTTTCTCCAGGAAAGCCCCGTAGCACAGGATATGTTCAGATTTTGGTCGGAAAGACCGTTTGATCCTCTATGTCCTTTGTAAGTGCGTCAAGAGCCACACCTACCCGATGATAACGCAGCTTCCATTCCTCTTCGGGGCTCAGGTTGGGATCACCCAGAGGATAGGGGACCGAGACAGTTTGGACCATCTTGTTGACTCCGACTGACTTCGCCACGTTCAGGAGGTTACAGAGCATCACAATAGGAATTCCGGCTCGCTCGATTTCTTTTGTCATCGTTGCGCCGCAACGAGTGCAAGTTCCTCAGGTGGCTACCAGGAGGACGCCATCAACTCCCGCTTCCTTGAGTTCGGCGGCGATTTCCTGCCCGAACTTGGCGGCATAGGCCTGAGTGGTTCCGGTACCCACGGTTACATAGTAGTATTCGTGCAACTTGCCGATTTTCCCTTCCCTTTCGTAAGTGCGCATGGCGTCTACGGGCATACCGCGATCCGGAACCTCACAAATGGCTTCGGGGTCGTATCCTGCGTGTATCGTCTTGTATTCGCCTTTCGGCAGGTGATCAAGCCCTGAAATATCGTACTTGCCCCATTTGGTCGCCGAAGCCGTCTGGATTCTGTCAGGATTATTGGAAGGGACTACGCCGCTTGAACCTACCAGAGCGATAGTGGCCTTACTCAGGTCCTTGATCGGAGGTGCCACCGGTACCCTTTCTCGCTTTGGTATAACAAGCTCCGTCTGAAAAGGTTCCCCTTTAAGCTTTTTGATGAGCATGTCGACAGCCCTGTCCGCTGCGGGAATTCCTTCCGGATGGAAGATTTCTTTCCGGATTCCCCTGGGGAAATAACCTTCAACCGCAGCGGGGAGCAGTTCCTCGCCCTTTACGATTTTTTGTGCGAAGGCAGCCATTTTCCCAAGGTCGTCTTTCATGAAGGTGGCTTTACGGCCGCCTTTGAATATGTACATTTCCTTCTGGAACATCTCGACGCCGGGGTTTTCTTCGTTCATCGAGGTAATTACAGGCACTCCGAAGGTTTCCTTGACGGCCTTGCCTATGGTGCCGCACCCTACTCCATATCTTCCGGCCATAAAGGCGGGGCCCGCGAAGAAAATGTCAAATTCCTGGTTCTTGAGCCAGTCGATGATTTCGGCAACAGCCTCGTCGGTATGGCTGGCTATGTAGTTGTCGCCGCAAATGATGGTGTGGGTTACTTCTACGTCGGGCATCATCTGGTTGAGCATGTTAGAACAGCCAACGAGTTCGTCATGGAATGTGGGCTTGTAATCAGCGGCATCCTCCCCGCCTACCTGACCGAAGAACTGGTTGATGTAATGTATGGCTTTTTTCATCTTACATCCCTCCCTAGAAATCAGCACAGGTCTTTTTGGAAAAGCCGCTGATGTGATTGGAGCAAAAATAGCCGTTGTTTTCCATCTCTACCGACCCGTCTTCGGCGATACAACCTTCCCAGCCGCCGGAGTTCCCGTCCCTGGCCAAGGCTTCCAGCTCCCCGAGCACAACCGGCATCGGATCCAGATGATACAGTTCTGAAACATTGCCCGTATGCACCAGTGCGTCAGCCTTTTCGTCAAGGGCGACCAGCGGCTGTGATGCGCCGTCGCGACCGGTGCATTCGTCAGAAATTCCGACGGTCTTGACGCCCGCTTCTTCGAGTTCCACAATAGTTTGTATGTAGTCCACGTCGGGGTTGCCGTAACCTTCCTCGCATACGATTGCGCCATCGGCGCCAAGGTTTACCGCCATCTGGGCAACCATCTTGGCACTGCGTTCTTTTTCCTCCATCTTGGGATTGAGGTTCGACATGATCACGCCAAGGAAGTTGATGGTCTTGCCGTGTTCTTTCATTAGCCTGTGAATGGTAGGGTGATTGCACCATTCATAGGTTGATATCTTCGAGGAAACGGGCATGAAACTGCCGGAAACTACGGCACCGTCGATGATCTCATTGGGATGCATGAATGTGGGGAGCATCCTGTTACCGTCCCAACCGTATATAAGGGTGTTGTAGCCCAACTGCTCCATCTGCGTCTGGGGCTGCAAAACGTATACCACCGACGGGAGTTTTTGAACCTCGGCAGGCCTGCGGTTGACGGGCGGCAACTCAAAAACTTCCTCCTCGTCCGGGGTGCTTTCTTTGACGCAAAGGCCGATATGCTCGGCCAAACGCATGCCCGCCCATCTAAGGGCATGGTTTTTCTTCTGCTGTTCGTAACGCTCAAACTCCTCGTCAGTATCGGCTACGAGCACCAGGTTGGGCATCATGCCGAAAATACACTGGTTCTGGTATTTCCCGGACATGTCAAGCAAACCGTCCTGGAAGCCGCCCCAGTGCTCTCCCACCACTAGAAGACTGCATCCCGACAGTACGTGGGTTCTTCCCGTCCCCGCTTTTGCAACGGGGCTGGTGACTCCGGGAAATATACCCTTACCGCCTTCGACCTTGCAGCGAAACTCAAAGGCGTCCTTGACCGGACAGAGTCTTACTTCGTCACCTGGACGAACGATGAACAGGTCGGCCGAAGTGATGTGTTCGTCCTCCCTGACTACTTCAAGAGCATTTGCTTTGTCGACGGTCAAAACCCCGTTCTCGAATTTTGTCTCATCGCCGAAAACTATGTCTTTCACATAAAACTTTCCCATTTCGAGCTTCATATGGATCCCTCTCCCCTCTTGCATGCATTAAAGTCCGGTGAAACCACGCATAAAACGCGTTGGCCACACCGGCCTTTCGACCTAAAGAGTGTATTTGCTGCCTTCTTCACGCATCTTTCGGACGGCTTCACTCAATGCTTCGGGATCGAGAACCATCTCCATCATCCCGATCTGGTCTTCCCAGGCATCGGGATCCGACTCTTCCCTGATTTCCTTTTCGAAAACGTGATAAACGGCGAGTCCCAACGGGACTCCGGCCAAAGGACCTGCAAAGGTAGGGTCACCTTTTGTCAACGTTTCAGCGTAAATTTCCGCTCCTTCCGCGTCGCTGCTACCAAGGATCGCCACGACGTTTTCAGAGCCGTACTTTTCCGCTGCGTCTTTGACCCTCTGCTGGTTTTCCAGGTCCATGGCTCCAGCGGCAGTTCAGACGAAGCATTCCGTCACAGAGAAGATGATCTCGGCTCCGCTTCCTTTGAGGGCTTCTTCCATGGCTGGTCCGGCGATGCCGTCACGCTCTCCCAGAAGAAGAAGCTTTTTACCTTCAAGCTTACCCATACGCTCCACCTCCCGATTCGTTATCTATGGCACAAATAAGCTTATTCATAAATTTATCTTACGGACAAAAGTGGGTGAATCGCCATTCCGAAATGACGTACCGTCTTTCACGAAAATTACGATTGGCTGTACACGAAAGGATTATTCTTCCAGGTCCAGAAGACCTTCGCGGAGGGCAAAACGGGTGAGCTCGGTTATATTTTCGCATCCCAACTTGTCCAGGATGCGCCTTCGGTGGGTATCCACAGTGTTTTTACTGATATGCAGGGTCTCTGCTATCGACTTGGTGTTTAGGCCCTTTACAAGGAGCTTCAGCACTTCCGTTTCCCTGACGGACAACTCGGGTACCGGGGAAAACCCCGCCAGGTTCGACAGTTTCCTGAATTCTTCCACGAGAATGGTCGCTACTTTTGGACTGAGATATACATCACCCGAGGCAGTGACCCGAATAGCCGCCATAAACTCTTCCGGAGCGCTTTCTTTCAACACATAGCCTCTGGCACCCAGGTTGAGCATCTCGGTTATGAAACCTTTGTTGCAATGCATGGAAAGAGCAACGATGCCAATATGAGGCCTCGCTTCCAGAATGCGGCGGCTTGCCTTGATGCCGTTAAGGTCGGGCATGGTAACGTCCATTACGACGACATCGGGCTCAAGCTTCAATGCCAACTGAACGGCTTCCAATCCCGTATGAGCCGTACCAACTATCTCGAAATCTTCCTCCCTGCCTAAAAGATCACACAGCCCCGCCAAAAAAAGCCTGTGATCATCGGCAAGCAGGATTTTAGTCATCTTTCGGTCCATTCGGACATTCTCCCCTCGGCCAGGGGAGCCTCCAGGCAGACTGTGGCCCCCTTGCCCGGTTCGGATAAAACCTGTATCTTCCCTCCAATGGGCAGGATCCTCTCCCTGATACTGAACAAACCAAACCCTTTCATCTGACCCCACTTCTTTTGCAGGTCTACGGGAAAACCCCTGCCATTGTCCTCGACTACCACTCTAATTTTTTTTTGTGATCTGTAAACCCTGATATTGACGAAAGATGCCCCGGAATGTTTGATCACATTGACCAGAAGTTCCCTGACCATATCGTAAAGAAGGATGCACACTCGTTCGTCCGCTTTATACTCGACATGGTTTCCATGGAAGCTGAAGCCTATGGCTTGCGGTTTCAGGAGTTTTTCGGCAAGGTCCTCTATGGCCGCATTGAGTCCGACTTCGTAAAGAAGCGGCGAAGCGGTTTCGAAGGTGAGTTCCCTGCTTTCGGCAATCAAATTTTCCACAACCGATCCGATTTCCTCAATTTCATCCCTGGATCCGTCCTGCATCCTTCGCAGCCTGTTCAGAATGTCCACCAGGGCATAGCCTATCCTGTCATGAATCTGCCTGGATATCTTGCGCCTCGTCTCGGCCTCCGAAAGGGATAGTTTTGCCGCCAGTTCCCGGAGCTCCTGTCTGTATTCAAGAAGTGTTTTTTCGTTCTTTCTAAGCTGCTCGTCGGACTTCTTCCATCTGGTCCTGTCCAGAAAGAGAACCGCCACCTCGTCAGGAAAGGTCGGGAAGGCCACAGCCTCAAGGTATTTCCCGGTATCCCTGCTCCATGCCTCGTTCCTGACGGATCTTCCCGTCTTTATGGTCCTTATGATGATGTCCATCCAGCAATCTTCGGCTTCAGGCCAAACCTCACGGAACCTCTTGCCGATGACGTCCTGTCGCTTCACACCCATGACATGTTCATAAGAGGGGTTAACGTCAAGAAATTTTGCATCACAGCCTTCCTCGCCCGTACATATCACCTGGTATCTTGCAAAAGGCTCCATTGCCCTCTCAAGCAATATATGGTAAAGCTGTTCCTCCCTGGTTCGAAGATCCGTGTTTCCCTGAAAGTTTTTTTCTTCAGTCAAATGAGTGCTACCCCCGCCAAGCTGCAGATGTCCAGTTGCAACTGCCAAAATTGAGATTTGTTGCAAGCAAAATTCATTTTTTACTATTATTTATCAGCAAGGACGTATATTTTTCCCCGATCCACTCGGATGTCTTTATTTTAACTTATGCAAAACCTCTTGGTGATATTCAATTTTTTGTTTTCAAGTGCCGCCCTGGTCAATTCACTTCGTAGATTGAACCCAAAAAGCAGGTTATGTTCATTTTAGGTTGTACTACTTCCTGGAGTGCCGTTTCGGAAGGTTCTGCGTCGGTTGACAAATACCAAGGCGAGGGGTTAAATTAACATGTAGGGTTTTTTGTTTAATATAAAAGAGGGAGGGAATAGTATGACTACTCTTATTGTGGCTGGGGGTCTTGCCATCTACGTAATCCTCTATCTGACCTACGGCAAGAAACTCGAGCGGGAAATCGTCAAGGCGTCTGACGAAAACGAGACGCCGGCTACCCGGCTGTTTGACGGTGTGGACTATGTTCCTGCAAAACCGCCGGTACTTTTCGGCCATCACTTTGCGTCCATTGCCGGAGCGGCACCTATAGTCGGCCCCGTCGCGGCCATGGCCTGGGGCTGGGTACCGGGACTGCTGTGGGTGTGGTTCGGTAATATCTTTATCGGAGCCGTACACGACTACCTTTCACTCATGGCTTCCGTCCGTTACGATGGTCGTTCGGTACAGTTCGTGGCCTCCGACGTCATAGCCAAGCGGACGGGGAAACTGTTCTACTGGCTCGTATTTTTCCTCTTGATACTGGTTATAGCAGCTTTCGCAGCTGTCGTAGGAAAGACTTTTGTGGGCGATCCAAAGGTTCCCACCGCTTTCTTCCTCATGGTTCTCGCGGCCCTGATACTTGGTTACCTGATGTATCGCGTAAAGATGAACTTCGTTCCGGCAACGATCATAGGCATCATAATGCTTGCGGCCTCTATAATCGGTGGGGCTGTAATGCCCATTAAACTAGGATACAGCACCTGGATGATCGTTCTTTTCTTCTACATCATCATCGCCGCAGCCATCCCCGTGGATGTACTGCTTCAGCCAAGGGACTACCTGAATTCGTGGCTTCTTTACTTCGGGCTTGCCATAGGAGCGGTCGCGGGCATTTTCAGCTTCCACGAGTTTACCGCACCGGCTTTCACCTCTTTCGCGCCGATAGTTACGGGGGGTAAACCCAGCCCCTTCTGGCCGGTGATTCCCCTTATCATAGCCTGCGGTTCCCTTTCCGGGTTCCACTCTCTGGTGGGATCGGGGACGACATCCAAGCAGCTCGAAAAGGAAAGCCATGGTTTGCCCATAGGTTACGGCTCGATGCTTACTGAAGGCTTTCTTTCAACCCTGGTCGTTGCCGCCGTAGCCGGATTCGGACTCCAGCTGATGCAGGGCGCCGGAGAATCCATAACAGCTGCGAATTGGGGAGCTCAATATACCAAATCCATGAACGCTTCGTTCCCGGGCGCGGTCATGTTCTCTCATTCGTATGCCCAGATGGTTGCAACGACCTGGCTCGGTTTCATCCCGACCAAGGTAGTCCAGGTCATCGCCGGAATGTGGGTGGCGGCTTTCGCCATGACCACCCTGGACACTACTAACAGGCTAGCCAGGTACACCATATCGGAACTCGCTCTGCCGCTGAAAGAAAAAGGGTCAGGAACCTATGATTTCCTGACCAACCCATGGGTGGCTTCACTGATCCCGGCAGCTATAGGCGTCTACCTCGCCTGGAGCGGAAACTTCGCGATCCTGTGGCCGTCTTTCGGTTCGGCAAACCAGCTAGTCGCATCCATTACGCTTCTGACCGCTGCGGCGTGGGCAACGAAAAGGCTTAAAACCAAATCCACGGGGCTCATCACCATTCCCGCTTACCTGCTTTGGATCACGGTTACGGCCGCTATCATATGGTTCAGCGCCGTCGCTTTGCCCGGAACCATCAAGGCTAACCCGGTCACTGGCGTTACGGTTTTGGTCATTGAGATCATCATGCTGATCCTGAACTTTATCTTCATTATGGACTATCTCAAGTACAAGGATCAGCCTCTGGAACAGGAACAATAAGGAGACCCGTTATTCTTGTCGAAAACGAAAGACAAGCGGGGCAAGGGCTTTTTCCGGTTTTTTTGGGGAAAAGCCCTTGCCTTCTTTTCCAATTTTGGAGCATCTCACAGGGAAAAGGCAGTTGAGCTTACCCGGTTCGAAGAAAAGGAGCTGGAGAACCTTTTCGTCCTGCTTCTTATGGGATCTTTTACCGGAATACCTTCGCCACCGTCTTTCATTGCGGCAGAACTCCTGCCGCACCTGGAGCACGAAATAAAGGTACTCAACGCACGCGCAAAGGCATCCTCCGACGCGATGGCCGAAATCATAGGCCTGCTTGACATCGACTAGGCCAAGAAGGTGTAAATTCATGAAATCAGTTTTCTTCACAGGAAAAGGCGGGGTCGGAAAATCTTCGCTTTCGGCGGCAGCCGGTTGGCAACTTGCCGAAAAAGGCAAACGAGTACTTGTCACGTCCTTTGATCCCGCACACAACCTCGGGGATATTTTCGGCGAAAAACTTTCCCACGCGATCAGGCGATACAAGAAGACGTCACTGTTTCTCCAGGAAACTGATCTCGAGCAGTCGGCAAAAGCATATCTAAAGTCCAGCATGGGAGTACTGGAAGAAGTATACAGCTACACCAAGGCTTTCAACATGGACA
Organism: Synergistaceae bacterium; assembly: GCA_003446665.1. Taxonomy (GTDB): domain Bacteria; phylum Synergistota; class Synergistia; order Synergistales; family Thermovirgaceae; genus UBA1876. Next base: position 6,704 of record DMCT01000004.1, on the reverse strand, counting down.
AGTATTTCAAGATACTCCGGTATTCCCCGGGCGTCGAGGAATACGCCGCACTTGTGGCAATGGAACACCTTTTTCGTGAGGAAGGGAAAAAATTCGACTATACTGTTATAGATACTCCCCCCACAGGACTTACCTTGAGAATTTTGGCCCTTCCAAAGGTCACATTGGCATGGCTGGAACGGCTGGTCGAGATCAGGAGGGAAATTCTGGACAAGCGGCATACAATCCATTTGATCACGGGTAAGTACGACGAAAAGGGGACAAAGCTGCCCTATAGCGAAGAAGAAGACACCGTCATGCGCAAACTCAAGGAGATGCAAAACCGTTACGAAAAGGTGCTGTCTTACCTTACTTCGGAAGACAACAATATAGCCCTTGTCTGTAACCCCGACTTCCTTTCGTTGAGGGAATCCCAAAGACTGTTAACGGGCGCAAAAGAGCTGGGGCTGCCCATGCGAACCCTTTTCTTGAACAAGGTCGAGGACCAAAACGAAGACATAGCTAAACGCGTTGAAGAAATTCTGACGACGGACCTGCCAAATGCTTCAGTAAAACGGGTCCCCTTGTTACGGCACGATGCTCCAGCTTGTTATATCATGGATACGGACATTACGGACGCCTTGGGTTTAAGCCCGTAAAACCGGGTTTGGCCCTAATCACGAAAGGGATGTCAATCATGAATTCTCAACCGATTACACAACAGCCCCTTTTCTACCTTTTCGTAGCCGCTTCGGTCCTCGTCTCCCTTTGGTACTTTTGGGGCGGGAGACGGAACAAGCGAATTTACCTTTCGGCCTTCAATGCCCTTGTCGATACTTTGAAACCGAAAGACCAAACCTTCACCACCATTGGAGGCCAATCAGGCTATCACGCGAACCTTATCCCCAAAAAAAACACCTTTATCCGACGCGTCGACGCGACTATCACGCTGCTGGCACGGCATACCCTGCTCTATTACCCTTACTCCCGTTTCTTGAGGAAATGGGACCGGCTCTTTATTACGCTGTATTTTGCCAAAGACGCTCACGGGAAGATCTCTGAGGCGCATATCATCGAAAAGGGATATGAAAACCTGAGAAATGTCGAAATCACAAACAAGCCCAGGCTAAAAAACGAACCCGTTGAATGGGGAGGAAAGCCTTTTACCCTGTACTACGAAAACCAGAAGATGCGTGAGGCTCTGATTCAGTTAAAGAAAAAACTCGACACACCTGGTGAGCTGCGCCACATAGCGTTCGTCCCCGACCAGGAAAAGGCTTTTGTTTTTTTAATCCCCAAACCAGGTGAAACAGCACGAATCTTCCCTCCTGTCTGGTCATGGCTGAATGAGATATTGGAAAAATCGCATCCCTCAAAAACAGGCGAAAGACAGTAGAGCAAATTTACAACAGGGAGACAAGCGATTCCCTCATTCAGGGAAAACAGGCAAACTCTCCGCGTAGTTTAAACAGGAGAACAGCGGCTTTGCAAATAACCTTTTCTCTTTGAAAAACGGTCTGGCCGCTTATAACAACAGCGAGTGCAGTGAAAAAAATCATGTATTGACAGCAAGTAGAAAAGTTCATAAACTACCTTCAACACACAGTATGACGGTTTGGTACGAACCAGACTTGAAAAAGGCGATGACCCGGGGCGCTCCACAGGGCAAGACATCCTCCAGAGAGGAATCCTCACCGGCTGAAAGGGATTCCGGATGGCCGCAAGGAGCCCAAAACCCGGTGAGTTGGATCGGAAAGGGATTATATCCTGGAGTACGATTTCCCGTTTTGAGGCGACGTTACAGCCTCGAGAGGGATGCCAAGAAAGGGCATCCAAAAAGGGTGGTACCGCGGGTTTTAAGGCCCGTCCCTTCAGGGGGACGGGCCTTTTTGTATGTCTGCAACCTATTTGTAAAGGAGTCGTGATTGTAATGGAAATTTTCGCCACTTGCACGATTTGTGAGTGCAACATCCAGATCCCAGAGGGAACCATGGAAGGGGAAATTCTCTTGTGCCCCGACTGCGGGACCGAACTGGAAGTTTTAAGCCTTAATCCCCTGCGGTTGGAAGAGGCACCTGAAGTGGAGGAAGACTGGGGTGAGTAACGGCAGTATAAGGCTTCTTTTTACAAGACTCAGAACCGAAGAGAAGCTGTTAGCTGAAGCAGCGGGGAAAAGGGCCCTTCCATTCGTGATCGAAAACGTGAGAGACGCCGTTTTCCCTGGGCTTCAGGACAGCGAGGACATTTTCCTGTGTCGCTGCATCGGGCATCACCAAAACCTTGCAGTAGCAAGAATGCTTGAAAGAAGCGGATTCCGAACGGTTAATTCCTCCCGGGTAATGGAGCTTTGCGGAGACAAGGTAGCCACGAGCAGCGTTCTCCAGGAAGCCGGCATTCCACAACCCCGCTACAGGGTGGCCTTGTCCCGTGAAGGTGCCCTGCAGGCTGCCGCTGAACTTGGGTATCCGGTCGTTTTTAAACCTGCCACCGGGAGCTGGGGGAGACTGCTCGCCAAAGTACAAGACGCGGAAACGGCGGAAGCAATAGCGGAACACAAGGAGCATCTCGGCCCGCAACATCAGGTTTTTTATATTCAGGAATGGGTGGAAAAGGACGGATTCGATATCAGGGCCTTCATTATCGGAGGAGAACCGGTCTGCGCAATAAGGCGCTACTCCGGCCACTGGATCACCAACACTGCCCGAGGAGGTTCGGCCACAGAACATCCTCTGCACGAGGATCTTAGAAGTCTTCTTTTGCGGATTTACGACGCCATACAAGGCGATTTCCTTGCCGTGGACCTCTTTTTAACCAAGGGGGGCTACCTGGTGAACGAGATCAACGACGGCGCTGAATTCCGCAATTCTATCGCTCCGACGGGAGAGGACATACCTGGGCGTGTCGTTGAGTTGTGCGCCAGCCTTTTGAAGCGAAAGCCTTCCACGACCGGCGGGAATAAACCCGCCTGCAAAATAGCTAACCCCAGAGGCCCGGAGGTCACCAATCTTCACTAAAGTGATTGCACCTCAGATCGACAGGAACGTTCCGGGCCCGTGGGGAAAACCACGGGCTTTTTTTTCGACTGATATCGAAGGGAAGTGTTTAAAGTGAGCAGGCAAAGTTGTTTCAAGGCTCTTGTTTACGGCGCCGGAGGGATGGCAGGAGGAGAACTTCTTCGCATCATTTCAGGCCACCCGACTTTGGAACTGGTCGGGGCGGTTTCACAGAGCAAGTCAGGTTCAGCTATCGGCTCCGTTCACCCACACTTGCGTCATATTTATTCCAAGACGACATTTATATCTCCCGAGAACGCCCGGACGGTGGAAGCCGACATCGCTTTTACCTCCTTGCCTCACGGGAGGTCCGCCGAAACGGTTCGCGAACTCCTGGACAGAGGTCTTTCTGTCGTCGATCTTTCGGCGGATTTTAGACTAAAAGATCCGGCAACTTATGAACGCTGGTACGGGATATCTCCTTCGCAACCGTACCTCCTTCGGGAAGCCGTCTACGGGTTACCTGAACTTCACAGGACGCAGCTCGCTGGGGCACGCCTTGTTTCCGGTGTCGGATGCAACGCGGCGGCGTCTATCTTGTGTCTTTATCCCCTTGCCCGACTGAATCTCATTCAGGAGGCTTTCCTGGACATCAGGGCCGGGTCATCTGAAGGAGGCTCTACGGCAACTGCCGGCAGCCATCACCCTTTTCGGAGCAGGGCCCTTCGCATCGTCGAACCATTCTCTCATCGGCATCTTGGCGAAGTCGCACAGGAGCTCTCACTGAGGGAAGAAACCCTTTCGATGCGCCTTTCGGCGGTCGAAACGGTTCGAGGTGTACAGGCTTGCGCTGAAGTCACTCTTTCGAGCAGCCTCAAGGAAAGAGATCTGTGGCGTTTATATCGCGACGCCTACGGCAACGAACCTTTCGTTCATCTTTGTCCTGCAAGGCCTGCTCATCAAAGATTCCCGGACCCAAGACTGACTACAGGGAGCAATAACGTTCAGATCGGCTTCGCCCTTCGTGAAGGAGGAAGACGTTGCCTCGTTGTTTCCGCGCTGGACAATCTCATGAAAGGAGCCGCCGGATCAGCGATTCAGTCCGCAAACTTAATGCTTGGTTTACCCGAGGTCGCAGGACTCAACATGCAGCCCGTTTACCCTGTCTGACCTGAGAATAAAACCAATTTAAAGGAAGGACGTGAAACGAAATGATAAAGGGAGTAGTAAAAATAGGCGGGGCCTTGGGAAACAATCCGCAACCACTCCTTAAAGACCTGGCCGGACGATTCAAAGAGGGAGAACGATGGATTCTCGTCCATGGTGCTAGCGCCACTATGGATCTCCTTTGCAGAAGCATAGGGATAGAGCCGCGATACGTAACAAGCCCATCAGGTTACAGGAGCCGTTTCGTAGGCGACGTCGAAATGTCTCTTTTCGAATCGGCTGCCCTGTCGGTTACGGCTCGAACCTGCTTCAGCCTTTGCCGATTGGGTGTTCCCGCAGCCGCCTGCGATCCGGTTTCTGAAAGGATAATCGAGGCGGTAACAAAAAAATACCTGCGTGAAAAGGTACAAAACAGGGTAAAGATCCTCCGCGGCAACAGAAGCGGAACGATAAGAAACGTTCGCACTGAATTAATACTGGATCTTGCCGAAAGGGGCTTTTTGCCGGTAATCCCTCCTCTCGCGGCCGACCTGGAAACCTTCGAAGCTGTCAACGTTGACGGAGACAGGGCCGCCGCTTTCATAGCCTCGGCTGTTGGAGCGGAAGTACTGATTCTTCTTTCAAACGTCCCGGGGCTTATGCAGGATCCTTCAGATCCCGATTCGGTAATCAGGCAGGTAGAAGGAGATGAGTTCGAGACCGCTTCGGAAGTGGCACAAGGAAACATGAAAAGAAAGGTTCTCGCCTGCAGGGAGGCTCTCGATGGAGGCGTAGAACTTTCCATAATCTCCGACAGTCGTGTAGACAACCCACTTACCGCGGCACTAACAGGAGGAGGGACCAGGCTGTGCAAAGCCAGATCTACGGGAATCGCGGTTTGAACGTCTCCGGAGGAAGGGGAGCGATTCTTTTCGACCAAACCGGGAGAGAATACATCGACTTTTTTGCCGGTCATGGCGCCTCCCTGTTCGGCCACTCCAACCCTGACCTCGTATCGGCACTCAAAGAGGCAGCCGGGAAGCCGTGGAATACCGGTTCCGGACTTATCTGCGAGTTCAGGGAAGCAGCAACGGAGGCACTTGTATCTCACCTTCCAGGTTACAGGGCCTTCTGGACCAACAGCGGCACCGAGGCTATCGAAGGCGCCTTGAAAATTTGCGCACTGAACCGACCGGAAAGATCGAGAATTCTGGCTTTGCGAAGAAGCTTTCACGGACGATCTACGGGAGCCTTGAGCCTGACTTTTAATCCCAAATACCGGAAACCTTTTGCACCTTTCCTTTTTGATGCGGAGTTTTTCGAACCGGAGGAGATCGCCGACGCTATTGACGAAACCACACTTGCCGTATTCGTGGAACCCGTCCAGGGCGAAGGAGGCGTTAATGTAATAAGAAAAGAAATCGGCCGTCAGCTTACGGCACAATGCCGGCAAACGGGAGCTTTGCTTGTCGCCGATGAGATCCAGAGCGGGTTTGGTCGATGCGGAGCCTTTCTCGCAAGCGAAAAGACCGGCCTCGATCCCGATATAGTTTGCCTTTCAAAGGGTGTGGCAGGGGGACTTCCCGTCGGCGTCATCCTTTGGCGCGAGGACCTTGTAGATTTTCCCCCGATGAGCCACGGCTCCACCACAGGAGGCAACCCGCTGGTATGTTCTGTGGCGCTCGCCGCCACCAGGCTGCTTGAGGAAAACAATTATCCTGCCCTGGCTGACTCACTGGGCTCAATCTTCAGGCAACTTATCAAAGACATCCAAAGCCCGGTGATCAACGAAGTCCGTGGTCTCGGGCTTTTGGTAGGGGTCGAATTGCGCGTGAAATCTTATCCGGTGATCAAGTCTCTTCAGGAAAAGGGATTGCTGGCTCTTCCCGCGGGTCCCTTCGTTGTCCGTTTTCTACCTCCTTTTACAACGGAATTTAAGCACTTTGAAAAGGCCGTCGCCATATTCGAGGAGGTGTTGGTGACTCATGGGTGATACAACCTTTGAAATCCGTTTTTTAGCAGAAATAGTAAAAACACCGAGTCCGAGCGGTTCCGAGGACGCAGCTACCACGCTTCTGGCCACGAGGCTTAAGGATCTCGGTTGGGATACTGTCGAAAGGGACGAAGTGGGAAATGTCGTCGCTAGTCGCGGCAGAGGACAAAAAGAATTGATCCTTTTGGGACACATCGACACCGTGCAAGGTGGGCCCCAATTTCGTCTCGATAACGGGACCATGCACGGCAGGGGAACAGTAGACGCCAAAGGGCCTCTTTGCGCACTGGCCGTAGCGGGAGCGCTGGTCGAGGTTTCACACGAATGGAAAGTAACGCTCATCGCCGCCGTAGGGGAAGAGAAAGATTCCCGGGGAGCCCGCCACAGGGTGGCTTTGCACTGCCCGTCGGCGTGCATCGTGGGAGAACCTACAGGTACCGACGGCATAGCCCTGGCGTACCGGGGCAGAGTTCTTGCGCGGCTTTTTTCCAAAGACGGAGGCGCACACCGCTCCTGGAGCCCGGGACCTCCGACAGCCGTAGTCCTGGCGGCGGCCGAAATCCTGAGAGAGGTAGGCATAAACAAAAGCGCTT
>DMCT01000131.1:18080-18811 GCA_003446665.1 Synergistaceae bacterium | reverse complement strand
TGCATCATCAACGACAAGCACCGTGCTCCGGGCAGAAGCGGCGTAGGGGCCGTCATGGGCTCGAAAAACCTGAAGGCCGTTGTCGTGAAAGGAAGCGGCAAGGTACCCGTCGCTGACGAGGAAGCCTTCAAGTCCGCAAGGGATGAGGCACTCAGGAAAATCAGGGAAAATCCCGTAGCCGGCGAAGGTCTCCCGGCTTACGGTACGGCGGTGCTGGTCAACATAATCAACGGCGTCGGGAGCTACCCCTACAAGAACTGGCAATTTGCCCAGATGGAAAACGCAGACGCCCAGTCGGGGGAGACTCTCGCTAAGACCTATCTCACTTCGAAACGGGGATGTTTCGCCTGCCCGATCCAGTGCGGCAGGGTAACCAGCGTCGGAGAAAAATCCGGCGAGGGACCCGAATACGAAAGCATTTGGGCCCTGGGGGCTTCGACAGGCGTGGAAGACCTGAAGCCAATAACCGAAGCAAACTACCTTTGCAACGAGCTGGGAATTGACACCATAACCGCCGGGTCGACCGTGGCGGCGGCAATGGAACTCTACGAAAAGGGGTTCATCGGCAAAGAGGAGCTCGAAGGGGGTCCGGAACTTAGGTTCGGTTCGGGGGAAGCTCTCCTTTACTGGATCGAGAAAATGGGCAAGGCCGAGGGCTTCGGGAAAAAACTTGCCGAGGGTAGCTACCGCCTGGCCGAGTCCTACGGTCACCCGGAGTTTTCCATGAGCGT
>DMCT01000131.1:11509-17839 GCA_003446665.1 Synergistaceae bacterium | reverse complement strand
TCGGGCATGTGCCTTTTCACTTCCTTCGCGCTTGGACCTGAAGACTACGCAAACCTTTTGTCCGCACGAACGGGTTTCGATTACACCGTCGAGGAGGTATTGGCCTGCGGCGAGCGAGTCTGGAACCTGGAGCGACTTTTCAACCTGCGCGAAGGCCTCGACCCCGGGACAGAGGACACCCTTCCCAAACGGCTTCTCGAAGAGCCCATCCCGGAGGGTCCAGCCAAGGGCAAGTTGAGCAGGCTCAAGGAAATGCTGCCCGAGTATTACAAGCTCCGCGGCTGGGACGCGAAGGGGATTCCAATGGAGGAGAAACTCGAAGAGCTTGGCTTGAAGGAGCTGAAGTAGTGGCGATGACCACCGTTCGCTACTTCGGTCCTTTCCGCGATGTTACCAAACTACATGTGGAGGAGGTCCCGGGCGGACAAACTGTCCGGGGCCTCCTCAAGGTCCTGGAAGAAAAATACGGCGACGCTTTCAGCCCAGCGGAAAAACCTGTCCCCGTTTCGGGCCGCCTGATCCTTCTTGTCAACGGGCGACACATACAGCACCTCGACGGGTTAGATACACGCCTTGAAGACGGCGACGTCCTCTCCGTGTTTCCCCTTATAGGAGGGGGCTAGAAGACATCTCCTTCGGCGAAGGCGGAGATAGCCGTGCGCAGAAGTCCAGGGAGGACGTCAAGGGTATAGGGAAGGTTGAGCCTCTCCGTGGGCTTGTGGGGGTCCTTTCCGGAAACGCCGATATTTATCACGGGAATATCCAGTTTCATGAGGTCCTTCACCGAAACTCGGTATACGCTCCCCCAGCCGGGCATGTTGGCCGCCACACAAAAGGGGTCGAAGGCGCTGCCGCGGTACCCCATGTAGCTCAGGTCGCAGATGCCGCCAAAAAACCCCCGAATCTCCATATCGATTTCGTGACGGCTTTTCGCCTCGGCGGCCACCTTTTTGGCCACGGTTTGTGCGAGCCTGTCAGAAGGGCTTTCCCCTGTGTTTTCCCTGTGTGGGTACCAGGGAGGGAGAAAGCCCACAATAATCATGGGTTCCGATGACGGTCTCAGGTCGCAGAGTTCGCCCAAAAGAGCCAACGATTTATCCCTGTCATCCAGGCCTTTTTCCAGCTCCGCCGCTTTCCGTCGAACCAGGGACTTGACGTCCCCCACGGTTCCGTCCAGTTCCGACAAAAAATCCTCAAAGGACATTACCCTGGGCTCAAATTCAGGCCTCTTTCCCGCGAGCCATTCACCTGCCGAGCGCTCTACCTGCTTAAGGGCGTTTCGGAAGGCCTGTTCGGCCAGGTCCTTGAGGTCTTTCATGATCTCCGCCGGAGCCCGCCGCAGGGTCATGAGGTTGTAGAAGGCGACCGCCCTGTCGGGAAGCGTGACGGAATAACACTTTCTTATGTCCCTTAAGGAAAGGCACGCGGGCGGAGGAGTCTTATCGCGGCCGGCCGACTCGACGAAGCGCGCGCTTCCTTCCATGAGGTTGTTGACACAGGACGCCAGGAGCGTAGCGTTCAGCCCCTGGTAATATTGCCCCACGTGGGAGCCGCTGCCCAGGCAGTAGAAAAAAGGCATCAGTTTGCCCATCGTGCCGGTGAAAATCGCCTCTTTCTCTGCCCCTGACGTTCCGGCGCTGGAAGGTTCGGTAAGTATGGCCCCCCTGTATTCGAGGCCTTCCTTTTCACGAAGTTCCCCGAGAAACCGTGCCGCGGCGCGCATCCCTTCGGAACTGTCCTCTTCGTCTGGAACGGCTAGAAAAAGTATGTTGGCTCCAAGGTTCAGCGGATTTGCCGATGCCTCCGCGAGGAGGGCCATCTCTACCGCAAGCCCCGCTTTCATGTCCATGATGCCCCTGCCGAAAAGATACTCTCCCGAGGCGAGGTCGCGGAGGACCTCCTCCTCGAGATTTGTTCCGGTGATGGCCCTGGTGTACTCCATCGGCGAAAAGGCCAGATGTCGTAAGGGGCCAAAGTCATCAACGCCGACCACGTCATAGTGCCCGGTCAGGATTATCGTTTCGGCTTTGGGGGGTTCTGCCCTCAGAAGGCAGCCGACGAGCCTGCGTTCCCAGGGATCGTCGGGCAGTTTCAGGTCGATAATGCTCTTTGGGTGATCTTTAACCCAGGGAATGCTTTTGAGCTTTTCAAGTATGGCGAGCCCCATCTTTGCTTCTTCGGGAGTCCGGGTAATGCCGGGGATTTTGACAAGATCGATAATGAGTTGCAAAATACCTTCCCTGGACGCTGTTATCATTTACGTTTCACCTCTTAAAATAATTTTTTGCAAGACGCGCTTGAATGCATGCAGTAGAATAACAATATAACATTCATTGACCTTGCGACCGGGAGAACTGCCTATGAAAATTATAAAGAACATCTTGAAGAAGCACTCGAAACTTACCGTGCTGACGCTTACGCATTTCGTAAACGATGTTTACGGTTCGTTTTTGCCGACTTTCGTGCCCCTTATCGTGGAGCGTCTGGGCATAACCTACGGCCAGGCTGGGCTTATCAGTTCCCTTTCGGGATTGATCCACATGGTGGTCCAGCCGATGGCAGGATATATTTCGGACCTTTTCTCCCGTCCCTACGCACTCATGGCAGGGCCGCTAATGACCGCCCTCGGGGCATCCCTTTTACCCGCGTCGCCTACATACGGCATGGCACTTCTCTTCACCGGTCTTTGGGGCTTCGGAAGCGCCGTCTACCATCCTTCCGGGCACGGAGGTGTCGGTTACGTGGAAGACCCGTCAAGGCTTGCCTTCTTTCTCGCTATTTTCGCGGTAGGAGGCATCTTCGGTTCAACCGTAAGTCCCCTTTACGCCATCGCCCTTTACAGGTTGTTCGGCTACACCCTGATGCCGCTTGCCGCACTGGTTCCGGCACTTTTAGTCGGCTACCTCACCTGGAGGGTGATACCTGTCATTAAGGAAAAATCGCCCGATGCCAGACCTTCGCCCGGGGATTTCGCAAAAACGCTATGGGGAACTTTCAGGATCGTCTACCCGGTGTGGGCGGTAGCCGTATGCAGGGATACAGCCGTCAACGGGATACGGTTTTTCCTTCCCCTCCTGATCGTCGCCCGGGGAGGAACCATCGTAAACGTGGGAACCATCCTGTTTACTATCAACATAATCGGAGCCGTTTCGCCGATGCTTGGGGGTCGCATCTCCGATGCTATAGGTCACAAGAAAGTAATAGTCTTCTCGATGGCAGCCGCTCCTTTCTTTCTTGTGCCGGCTGCCTTGACGACTGGGGCGGTCTCAATAGCCCTCTACATGGCGGGAAACACCTTTTTGCAGGCACTTCTTCCTGTGACAGGCGCTGCGGCCCAGGAGATGGCACCGCGTTCCAGAAATGTGGTGGCTTCCCTGGTAACCGGTTTTTCCTTCGGGCTCGGTAGTCTTCTTATAGCACCGATAGGCCTTTTCGCCGATATTTTCGGCCTTGTCGCCACTTTGGTGTTCATCGCCCTGATCCCGCTTTTCCCAATGCCTCTTTATTTACGGAAATGGGAGTCCATGTAGAATACATCAACGACTATTTTCAAAAAACTACCATCACATCATCAGGATAACATGATATAATCCCTTCATCGGAAGGAGCGTGATACCTGTGCTCAAGCTGGAAGTCGAACACTACATGCAGCTCCGTAAAAAGATCGAGGAAAGGGCAAAGAAGCTTTGCGAACTCTATATGAAGGTCTACTTCGATTGCGAAGACTGCTCCGTCTTCGTGAACAATGTGGAAGTCGGGCGAAGCGGCCGATTTCGCATCATGTTCACCGAATCCGACATGGAAGAAATCCTGTATCTTCCACCCGAGTATTTCTGGCTGACCGACGACGAGGTCCGCGTCAGGATGGCCATTGACAAGAAGATAAAAAACGACGAACTCAAGGAAAAACGTGACGCTCATTCCGCGAAAGGATAGGACCCGAACCAGGCAGGATTCCAGGTTATCTTAAGGGTAACTTAAGAAGACAGATTTACCTTATTCGTTGCCGCCTTTTTCCTTTCCGGTGAGGGCTAATTTCCCGAAGAGGGCCGCTGCTATACCAGCGGCGGAACTGCCCCAATAGATCAACGTCACGGAAACGCTGCCGAGGACTCCGCCTGCAAGTGGTCCCGCAGCCCAGGCGGAGTCCTCGGCTGTCATTATCCCCGTTATGACCGCGGTCCGGTCCTGCGGAAAGGCTTCAACGGCCAGAGATATAACTGTGGATTGCAGAGGCGCGAACCCAAGCCCCAGCAGAAAGGCAAATATGGCGGTGGCATTCCAGGAATACGAGAGCGCCAGCCCCGCCGTGGAAACGGCCATGACCGAAAAACCGGCGACCAGGACCTTATAGGGATTTTTTCTGTCCACGAAAGCGGCCAGGGGTCCTCTTACAAGGAGCGTCCCCAGGGCGAAAGGTATGAAAAAAGCCGAAACCGGCACAGCCCTTTCGCCCAGCAGGAGGGCCATGAAATTATTGATCATACATATCATAAATGCCTGGGAAAACGCCAGTACACCCAGTTTTTGAAAATCTTTCTCTCTAAGCAGGTAGCGCATGGTAACGGGCTCACTGTTTGTTGCGCTTCTGGGCTTCAGTGCGACCGAAAGGAGACAGGCCGATACAGCGAGAAAGAGCAACATCCCGTAGTAAGTCCACAGCCTGTCGGAAAGGATGGCCCATTCGGCAAGGCTTATCATGAAAAGCTGGGGAAGCATCGCGGTGGTCCCCAGCCAAAGCATCCCCCGCCGCGTCATGCTGGGAGGCAGTACTACATGAAGATAAACGAGGTTCGCCACGATAAATATCGACAGGGAAACACCGTGCAAGGCTTTTGCCAGAATCAGAATCGGCAGTGAATCACCCGCCGCAAAAAGCAGAAATACCACCGCAACGAGGAGGATCGACGACAAAAAAAGAGAATTACGGGCCATTAGGCGGTCTATCAACCATTTGACCAAAGGCCGCACGGCCACCAGCGTCCCGTCCATGGCGAAGGCCAAAAAAGCCACCACCATGGTGGAATAACCCCACCGGACTACCTGCAGCGGAAAGGCGAAAAAAGAAAGGGCCGCTGCATAGTGGCAGAAGGCAAGGACCCAAAGCAGAAGATAATCCCTGGCCCTCTTTCCGTCTATGGCAGGGAAAACAGAAGTTTTATCCCCTATTGACTTGAAGAACTTCACTTGTGACTTTCTCCATACCGGCATGAAATGCAACTAGCCCCTTCCCTGCTCAAGTACCGCCTGTTTCGAGGATTTTCCCTCATATAAAAATTCGCCGACTTCCGACGAATTTCCTTCAAACGACTCAAGCGACCTTTATGGCGGATTTTCATTAGCGCATTTTTCTTTTTAGCTGAAGTGTAGCCTATGAAATTGGAAACGGGAAATATTCAGACACTATCATGAGAAAAATGAGAAAAAAGATGTACATTTGGGACTTTGTTCGTTATTGTGACAAAGCAGCAAAAAGAAAGACATCCAGGAGGTAGCATATCATGAAAAAATTACTGGTTCTGACTATGCTCGCACTACTGGTGTTTTCAGTGCAGGGCGAAGCTTTCGCCGCCGACGTGGCCCTGACTTCGGTCGGACAGAGCCCCGACGCGATGATGGTTCGGGTGGTACTCAGGAACATGGGCATAGACCACGATTATGACAGCCTGATGAAACCCGAAGACCTTTCGGATCAAAAGGTCCTTGTCGCCGTGGTGGGTGGAAGTTCGAAGGGGCTGGGCGCCGCAGGTATCGACAAGGAACAGGAAAAAGACCGTGCGATGGAGCTCATTGAAACCGCCCGGCAAAAGGGAATGAAAATACTGGTCATGCACGTAGGCGGCGCGGGACGCAGGGGACAGCTTTCGGATCTTTTTATAGAGGCCGTGGCACCTCTTTCAGACGCGCTGATCGTTGTTGAAGGCGGCAACGAGGACGGACTTTTCGACCGGCTTATCGACGGAAAAGACATCCCAATGCACAGCGCGGACTCGGTCAAGGGGACAAATGTACCACTAGAAACCGTCCTTTCGGGCTGGGGCGTTACTGCCGGGTAAAAAAAATGAACTGGCTCTGGCCCGAGGCCCTTTACGCGTTTTTGATGATAGGGACCTTCGTCTTAGGCGCCTTCCGGCTGAAACTTCCAATTGCGGTTGCCATGGCACTTGCGGCCGTTGTCGGGGGCTTGGCCGCCGTTAAGGGACTCCCGGTACGCCATCTCGTGGAGGGGACCTTCGGCTATCTCGATACGATCCTGATCATCGCCACGGCGATGATCTTCATGAAGGTTATAGAGAGAACCGGCCTGCTGGAGGCCATGGCCGCCTGGTT
>DMCT01000131.1:9419-11381 GCA_003446665.1 Synergistaceae bacterium | reverse complement strand
ACGGCGGCGGTCCTCACCACCGGGGCCCTTGTGGCTCCAGTGCTTATGAAACTCGGCGTCCAGATACATAAAACCGCGGCGGCGATAGCGATGGGCGCCATCTACGGCATGATCGCGCCACCTATCAACCTGCCGGCCATGATAATAGGCGGCGGCATTGACATGCCCTACGTGGGCTTCGGAGTTCCCCTGCTCCTTTGCACCATACCGCTCGCTGTCGTTACGGCTCTTTTGTTGATCTACCCTGGCCTTAAAAACAAGGTCCAGGACGAAGAGGCCCTCGAGTACGAGCTCCGGCGGATGGAACGCGTTCCCATGAGCCTCAGGCTCTTTCTCCCGGTGGGAGTTCTGGTGGTGCTTCTCGGCGGATCCAGTCTTTTCCCCTCGGTATTTCCCTCGCTGGGGATGCCCCTGGAATTTTTGATCGCCTCCGCGTCGGCCTTTTTGACTGGAAGCAGATGGAAGCCTGTGGACACGGTGACGGAAGCCATAGACAACGCGCTCCCGGTCATGGGGATACTCATGGGCGTGGGCATGTTCATACAGGTAATGACCCTGACGGGAGTAAGGGGTTTCGTGGTGGTCTCCGCCCTCGCGCTGCCCGCATGGCTGCTTTACGTCGGAATCGCTACCTCGATGCCCCTTTTTGGCGCCGTTTCGGCCTTTGGTTCAGCTTCGGTTTTGGGGGTTCCTTTCCTTTTGGCACTGCTGGGCAAAAACGAGATCCTGGTGGGAAGCGCCTTGAGCCTGATAGCGGGGCTTGGAGACCTGATGCCGCCCACGGCTCTGGCCGGGATCTTCGCTGCCCAGGTAGTGGGAGAGGAAAACTACTTCAAGGTCCTGAGGTACTGCGTTACCCCGGCGGTGTTGACCGCCCTCTGGGGAATCGCAATCATCCTGGGCGCCGGTTATATAGCCGGAGTGCTTTATTAGGAGTGATCCAATCATGATCATGACCTTTATTTACCGTGGAATAGTGCTTTTCGTACTGGCCTTCGTGACCAGGTGCATGTTCCGCGAAAAGGATTTCTGGAAACAGGTTACCGCCGCTTTGGTCATACTCCCCCTGGTTCTCAGGGTGCTTCTCATAAAATAGGGGGTAAGGGAAATGGCATGGAAACCAAGGGGAAACGTCCAAACCGCCCTTTTTTTAATAGCCGCCATAGCTATAGTGGCATTCGGAGCGGCCCGTTCGTTCATGTCGATGTGGGAGATGGACGCCGTCGTCCCTGCTCCCGGATTCGAGAAACACATGTTGTCGGAATGGTTTGACGGCATAAAGGGCACAGCGGCAGACACTCCTGTATATATCCAGGAGGGATCCGAACCTGGAGGAACGGTCTTCGTCATGGGGGGAACGCACCCGAACGAACCAGCATCTTCACTGACGGCGGTCCTGTTTCTCGAAAGGGCAAAGGTCCATAAAGGCAGGCTGATAATAGTCCCCTTTGCCAACATTATGGCCTTCACGCATAACTCGCCGCAGGAGGCTCATCCCCAGAGAATAAGCTTCACTCTTCCCGACGGCTCGGTACGCTCCTTCCGCTACGGATCAAGGGCGACGAATCCCATTTACCAGTGGCCCAACCCCGATGTTTACATCCACCCACAGTCGGGGCAGGAACTGGCGGGCAGCGAAAGAAGCAACCTGAACCGCGCCCATCCTGGCACACCCGACGGCGCTCTCACGCAGAGGCTGGCTTATGCTTTGCGGCAGCTGATTATAGGCGAACAGGTCGATCTGGCCTTCGACCTGCACGAGGCCTCTCCGGAGTATCCCGTCGTAAACGCCATAGTCGCTCATGAAAAAAGCATGGAACTGGCCGCCATGGTGGCCATGGAGCTCGAAATATCCGATATCCCCATTCGTCTTGAACCATCACCGAAAAACCTCCGCGGACTGACGCACCGCGAATGGGGCGACTATACCGACACCATGCCGATTTTGATGGAAACGGGCAA
>DMCT01000131.1:7208-9276 GCA_003446665.1 Synergistaceae bacterium | reverse complement strand
TTTTTTAGATCCGTCGAAGGAGGTGGTAGTAAGCGGAATTCCTGCCTTCGGGGAGCTGGTGGAAAACGGGTTGGGGCCATATCTGTCCCCTCTTGACTGAACTCGGCCCCAGGGAGAGTAATAGCAAAACGGCAACACTGAGAAGGAGGAAAACGACATGAAAAAGTTTCTGCTGGCAATCGGAGTCGTGGTGATGGTCACCGTAATGGCGGTGGGGGCCTTCGCCCAGGAACCGATTGTTAACGATGTATTCGCAAAACGCGGAATGGTTTCGTCGGCGCACGAACTGGCCTCCAAGGCGGGCGTGGAGGTACTTCAAAAGGGCGGAAACGCCATTGACGCCGCCATCGCCACAGCACTCGCGCTGAACGTGGTCGAACCCAATGCCTCGGGCATGGGAGGCGGGGGGTTCATGGTCATCCGTTTTGCCAAAACCGGCGAGGTGGTCGAGCTGGATTACAGGGAAACCGCTCCGGCCAGCTCCACAAAGGACATGTTCGCTTCTGAAAAGGCTAAACAGGAGAAGTGGTCCCAGCTCGGCGGCAAGGCCTCCGGAGTGCCGGGTTACGTACTTGGCATGTGGAACGCCCTCGAAAGATACGGGACCATGACCTGGGCGGAAGTAGCCGAACCTGCGATCCGACTTGCCGAAGAAGGTTTCACCGTGGTGGAAATGCAGACCGGGATCATCGCCGACAACCTGGAGAAGCTCCACGCCTATAACGACCCCGCGCAGGTGCCCTTTTTCAAGGACGGCCTCCCCGTAGAGGCGGGTACGGTGCTTAAGCAGCCGAACCTGGCAAGAGCGTTCCGCCTGATCGGCGAGCAGGGCCCGAAAGCTTTCTATGAAGGACCCATTGGAGAGGCTTTCGTCAGGGCCATAAACGCTAACGGCGGGGAAATGACGATGGCGGACCTGAAAAATTACAAGATGGAAACGAGGGAGCCGGTCAGCGGAACCTACAGGGGTTACCACATCTACTCCACTCCTCCCGCTTCGAGCGGAGGGACACATATCGTACAACTCCTTAACATCATGGAAAACTTCCCCGTCGCCGACTGGGGACACAACAATCCCAAGTACCTGCACTACCTCGGTGAGGCCATGAAACTTGTCTTCGCGGACAGGGCAGCCTATATGGCCGACTCGGCCTTCGTGGATGTACCTCTAAAGGGACTCACCAGCAAAGAATACGCCAAAAACCTTGCGGCAAAAATCCGGCCCCACAGGGTCATGCGCGACGTCGAAGCCGACGACCCCTGGCCTTTCCAGCAGGGAGCGGCTATAACTCTTGTCGCAGGAACCGACGACTCCCACATATCGACGAGCCATTTCTCCGTAGCTGACGCCGAAGGCAACATCGTGGCATCCACAAATACGGTAAACTATTTCTTCGGCTCGGGAGTTATCGTGCCTGAATGGGGCATAGTCGCCAACAACCAGATGGACGACTTTTCTTCCGATCCGGCGAGCGTAAACGCGCCTGAACCAGGCAAGAGACCCCTTTCGTCCATGTCGCCCAGCATAGTCCTGGATCCAGACGGCAAGCCTTTCATGACCATCGGAGCAGCAGGCGCATGGAGAATTATCACCTCGGTGAGCCAGATCATCATGAACGTGGTCGACTTTGGAATGACCATGGACGAGGCCATCGAACAGCCGAGGATATTCACCTACGCTTCGGGCGGCAAGGCAGGCCCCTTCCGCATAGAGGACGCCATGGACCCCGTAACGGTGGAGTTTTTGAAAATTCGCGGCCATAATGTAGAAGTTCAGCCTCGGGGCGGTTATTTCGGCACGGCTCAGGGCATACTCTTTACCGATGAAGGCCTTAATGGCGGAGCCGACAGCCGTAGGCTAGGCGTACCTGTAGGGTACTGACGCGAAATCGGAAAGCAAAAGGAAATAACCTGGCGCGGGAAGGATCTTCCCGCGCCTTTTTGGCAAAAAAAGCAAAGAACACCCCTGGAAAGCTGGTGAACCATGAAGGCCCCAATACGAATCCTCGTCACCGGGACCCGCGGGAAAAGCGGAATCGTCAGGGGACTGCAGCAGGTTCTTTCCCGC
>DMCT01000131.1:6660-7000 GCA_003446665.1 Synergistaceae bacterium | reverse complement strand
GCGGAAGCGGTCGTGCTTGAAAACAGCGCCGTAACGCCCGAACTCCAGCCCCTTGCGGCAAGGTGGCTGGACCCGACACTTACGATATGGACCAACGCCAGGCGCGATCACGAGGACGTCTGGGGCTGGGACGAAGAAGCTCCCCTGTATGCTTTGGCAAGGGGGATTCCACAGGGCGCGAAAGTGCTCTGCGGTTTTGATGTGGCCTCCAGTTCCACCGCCAAACGCCTCCTGGAGCAAAAGGGCTGCGAGGTACTTTCCGTCCGTAACGGCCTTGTCGATCCGGTTATGATTTCGAAATCCTTCATACGTGAAGCGTGCCGCGTTCATGGAATAGAAG
>DMCT01000131.1:5763-6346 GCA_003446665.1 Synergistaceae bacterium | reverse complement strand
ACGGCTTTAAGGGATTTCGTGCTGGAACGCGAGTGGAAGGAGATACTTCTCACAGGTCCCTACCCTATCGGAGCAGGTTTTCAATTCACCTATCTAGGCTTCCCGGACATCCCCGCCATATCGGGCCGGCTTGGGAAAAAGACCTTCGGGTTCGGAAATATCGCAGGATTGCCTCTGGAACTTCTCAAACTCGTGGCTGCGACAAAGCAAAACCACGCTGTCCGCCCACCCAACCGGGATGATGACGCATGAGCGCCTCGGGAGAACTGGAGCTTCTTCTTTTGGGCGTTTTACTCGGCCTTGTCTGGACGGAAAGGACGGGTTTTTCAACCGGGGGGATCATTACTCCCGGTTTCCTGGCCGTTTCGGGATTTTATCCACACACGGCCGGTCTATCCCTGCTTTTGTCGCTTCCCCTTCTCCTTCTTTTGGAGATAGCGGGACTCAGGTTCGCCCTCTACGGCAGGCGCCGTGTGGGGCTTGCCATTTCTTTGTCCCTTCTTCTTTTCTGGTGCTGGTCACTGGCCTTTCCGTTGCACCTTCCCTGGAGCGGATGGATAGTGCCGGGCCTGGTGGCGGCGGA
>DMCT01000131.1:2088-5581 GCA_003446665.1 Synergistaceae bacterium | reverse complement strand
GCTGCCTGTTGCCTTTTGGCTGTATTCATGTTTTCGGTCTTCCTTGTCTGCAGACCACCTCTGCGCGGGGCTGAAGCCGAGCTCTGGGACAAGGCAAGGGCCGCGCAATCCTGGCTTTGGGCGGAACGGGAAAGAATGAATATCGCCTCCGACCAGAAAATCGACCCCTGGCGGACGGGACTGATCGGTCTCGAGTGGAGCACCATTACCACCACGATGGGAAAGCTCGAGGCAAAAAGGACCGCCACCGATCCCGGATGGGCGGTACTACTGCTCAAGTGGTATCGATCCCTCGGACTCCTTGAAGGCGACAGGCTCGCCATTCTGGCATCGGGATCCTTTCCAGGTTTTTTGCTTTCTGCGATCCTTGCCGCTGAAAAAATGGACCTTGAACTCCTTGTCATCCCTTCCCTGGGAGCTTCATCATGGGGGGCCAACCTGCCGGATCTTCCCCTAACAGCGATCATTGAAACGCTTCGCCGGGGCGGTTTTATCCGCGTGGTCCCAGGAGCCGCCACCTTGGGCGGAGCAGGAGAACGGGCCACGGACCTCTCGCCCGAAGGCCGTGCCATTTTGATGGAGTCTCTCAAGTCTTCCGGGATCCCGCTCATCTACGCTGATACCCTGGAAGGGATAATGGCCCAAAAATGGGAGACCCTTGCCGCCTTTTCACCAAAGGTTATAGTGCAAATAGGGGGAAGTCAGGCCAATCTTGGTACCGACGATGCCGTTTTGAAGCTTGATCCCGGTATCATTCTGCCCGAAGAAGCCACGGAGGCGGGAAACGGTATTATAGCCAGGGCTCTGGAATCAGGCATCCCTGTAATACACATGCTCGACGTTCGGGCTCTTTCCAGGGAGGCAGGCATACCTTACGACGGCAAGCCAAAGAGGAAAACTCCCGGAAGGACGCCGGGGATCCTGGCCATCTTCGCTCTCGCAGCCTGGGGGCTTTTTTTGCTATGCTTCAGGCGGTGGACCCTCGAGAAAGGAGACGCGGGCAAGTGACGGACGAAAAAGGCCGGTCAAACCAGGGGTATCGCCAGGTCCGCCTGGGACCGAAATATTTCCCCATCCTTTTGAGCGTACTCTCTCTGGGGCTTTGGGTGGTCGCGCTTCACGTGAAAAAACCCCTGACCGTCGTCTACAGTCTCATGAACCTCTCGGCTGCCACGGGGGACAGCGGTTATCTTTTCGCCGCCGCGGGGGTACTCGTACTTTTAAACACCACCAGGGCCCTGTTCCTCTACCTGGGGTGGTTTTTCGCAGGCGACGGAATGGCAAGACTGACCGCAAGAAACTGGGTCGCCGTCGCAGTTCCGGCGATCGCGATTCCCCTTTGTTACCAGACGCTTGCCCTGCTCGAATCCGCAACGGTACCACATTTCGGCATTCCGGCCGTCATGGGTGTTCTTACCGTCCTGGCCATCCAGATTTTGACCAAAGACGTGGCAGGTTGGGGGAATATAGCGTTGGCACTGACGCTTTTGCTTTTTTCCTTCCAGTGGCTCGATGTCATACCCGCGCTGACGGTTTACGGTTTCGGCTGGGGTGAAGTGTCAATGGCGGTCAAGGAACTGGCCCTGCTGCTCGGCCGAGACGGTACTCTCAACCTTTTGGGGGGAATAGCTTTCATTACCGTCCTTGCGGGGGGCCTCGTGACATCCGAATTGCTGATTCTATCGGCACGCCAGATACAGCAGATGCGCCGGATCAGGACACAGGAACGACAACTCGCCCGCCTCAGGGAAGAACACTTGCGCACAAGGAGCTCCCGTGAAATGCAGAACCTGGTCCATGACCTGAAACGTCCGCTTACTTCGATTTTGGGCCTTGCCGGCATCATAGAATATGGGGCTCCGCCGGAGACCCTTAAAAAACATGCCAATGTAATACAAAAAGCGGCCTGGGGCATGAACCAGATGATCTCCGAGATACTGTCGCCATCATCAAAAAGAGCCGCCAAAACGGAAGAAATACTTTCTTATACTATGAGCCAGATAAGTTCACTGGACTTCCATCGCCGGATAGAGACCGTTCTATCTCCAGAATGCGCCTGCATCGAGCTCGAAGTCAACCTGATCCGCCTCTCCAGGGCCCTGGTGAACATTCTCGACAACGCCGCACGAGCGACGGCGGCATCGAACAACCGGCGCATCCTCTTAGAGGTATCCTGTAAAGGGCCTGAAGTGTCATTCACGATCACTGACAACGGAAAAGGTTTTACGGGACGCCGACTCGAAGACCCGATCTCGGGATGGGGGTCTACGGGGTTGGGCCTTGCTTTCGCCGAGGAAGTCGTACACGAACACGGAGGCCGCCTCGACATCAAAAACTCCGAAGAGGGCGGAGGGCGTGTAAGCATAAAAATACCTGTCGGAAAGAAGAGGGAGCCTGCATGACGGTTAGCCTGGGAGCCATCGACGACGACACCTCGATCCTTTACACCCTCGAAGCCATGGCGGAAAGCCAGGGCTGGAAGATGCACACCTCGACGAACTGGCAAGAGGCCCTCGATTGGGTCCGCAGGAAAGAGGTGGACATCCTGCTGGTGGATTATCACATGCCCGAAATCAGCGGAAGGGAAGTTATCAAAAAATCCAGGGCGTTGTCGAAAGATGTGGTAATCCTGGTGCTCACCATAGAAGAAAATCCCGAAATAGCCAGGGAGCTCATCCTTGCCGGTGCCGATGATTTCGTACTGAAACCGCTGAGACTCGCCGATTTCACGTCAAGAATAGCGCTGCACGCCAGGCTCGCGCAATACCGCCGAATGCCCGGCGTAGAAAGCCTTGGCAAGGGCATCAACCCCGAAACCTTGCGAGTGGTTATTGATGCCCTCCACTGTAAAAAAGGTGAAAAATCGACGGCGCGGGAAGTGGCCAAGGTAACGGGCCTCTCATACCAGACGGCCCACCGTTACCTGGAACACCTCGTCGCGTCCGGCATCACCGCCAGGGAACCCGTTTACAGGGAAGGACACCCGGGGCGGCCCATGTTTTTGTACAGCCTTTCTGAAAACCACGACTCCTGATCCCGGGGCACATTCAGGCGCGATAAAGAAGGGGCGGCTTTTGCCGCCCCTTCTTTATCGGCTTTCCAGATGTCTGTTTCGTCACGCGGCATTCTTTTCATGGAACAACGCCGCGTTCTCCTGGTCGCTATGTTCTGTCATCAGCGAAATGACGACTATGGCGACGAACGAAACGGCCCAGCCTATGTAGGAACCGGAGAAGCCGCCGGGATCACCCATAAGCGACCACACAAGAGCCGACCCGCCGCCCAGTATGATGCTCCAGAAGGCTCCCGTGGCCGTCGCCCGCTTCCAGAAAAGCAGGGCCAGCATGGGGAAAAAGAGCCCCGCCGCCCCGAAGGTATAGGCGTAAAGTACCAGGTCTATTACTACCGGAATCCTGTAAGCGAGCCCGATGGCAAGGGCCCCCAGGATCAAGACGGCAAGGCGGTTTACCTTCATGAGCTGTTCGTCCGTAGC
>DMCT01000131.1:0-1839 GCA_003446665.1 Synergistaceae bacterium | reverse complement strand
AGACCAGAAAGCCCTATTGGAAGCACCGTCACGATCATCATGGGCGTCGCCAGTTCCGGATCGTCCAGTCCCGGGATCAGGATGTGCGCCAAAAGCCCCACGAGCGTCATTCCGATGGCGAAAAGCGGCCATTCGATGGGAAATCCAGTGAGGAAGATCCCCCACTTGGCGGTGCTTTCGTCCTTGGCGGCAATGACACGCTGGAAGGTGGCTATTGAAATGAACCAAACCGGGAAAATGGACAAAAACCATCCTATGGCCGTCTTCCAATCCACTGCATCCCACTTCGTCAGGTTCGCCGTTTCGGGATCGGCGGCGAGCTTTTCCATAAGCGCCCCATATCCGCCGACCTCCTTGAGCCCCAGGGGTACAAGGATGAATATGACGCCCACAAAGAGAATCACCAACTGGTAGACGTCGAGCGTCATTACGGCTTTCAGGCCCCCCATGGCCGTGTAGGCCAGTATGATGATGCCCGCGATGATGATAGTCATGGTAACGGGAAAACCTATGGTTCCGGCCACGAGTTTCGCCCCGGCAATCACCTGTCCGCCCACGAAGGTCCACCAGGACAGGCCTATCAGAATGGCGGCTACCATGCCTGTTTTCTTGTCAAACCTGTATTCGAACAGGTCACCGGTGGTGAGCCCCTTGACCTTGTCGGACCAGCGTTTTATCTTTGGCGCCAAGAAAAACGCCGCCAGAACGGCGCTCAGGCCTGAAACCCCTATCAGCCAGGATCCGGAGATCCCGATGCTGAACCCCAGGCCGCCCATGGCTATGCTGAAACCTCCTCCAATGTCCGTGGCCGCACAGGATCCCGTGGTCCGTATCAACCCCATGTTCCTGTCGGCCGCCAGGAAAGATTCGTTTTCCTTACCCTTTTGAGCCTGTTTCATGATGTAGTAGCCAATAGAAAGAAGTGATGCGAAATAAAGTATGACGACGATCAAATCCAGGGCATGCAGTTGCATGGTGCTCCCCCCTTTTTTCTTTAACTGGCATTCTTTTCCCCGGGCCAGACCCGGCTACGGAGACTTTTTAAACTTTCACCCATCAGCTATCTAATCACATCTTCTTCAATCCCTGGTCTTACCCCTCCTTTCCCGTTACCCTGCACAGGAAGTCGAACAAAAATCGGGTCGTAGCCACTACGGTGTCCAGTTCCACGTACTCGTCGGCTCCGTGGAAATTACCTCCCGCCGGACCCGCCACGAGGGTGGGTATGCCCAGCCTCCCTCCCGTGTAACAGAAGTCACCCACGCTGGCGAAATAGCTTATGGCCGGCGTCTTGCCTGTTACGGCTTCCATGGAAGCCTTCATATCTACGGCGTAAGGATCGTCTTCGGCCAGCACGTAGGCGGGAAAGCCGTCACACTGTTCGTGAGGCGCTTCCCGGAATTTGACTTGCGCTTTCGCCCTGCTTCCGGCACGCTCAATGGCTTGCTCGGCTTCCTTTTGCACGGTTTCTTTGGTTTCCCCTACGACGACGTGCCTGAAGACGCTGAAAAAAGCCTTGTCCGGAACGGAAAGAGCCGCGCCTCCCCCATGAAAGTCAACGCAGCACAACGATCCCTTCCCGAGTTTTTCGTGGTAGGGCATTTCCGTCTTTTCGAGTTCCAGAAGTATCCTGGCCGCTTCGCTTACAGCGTTTATCCCCAGTTCCGGTTTTGCCCCGTGGGCCGATTTCCCCCGGACATGAACCGTGTAGTTCCAGCCTCCCCTAGCTCCAAGGCAAAGGCTCGGGAAAGCGACATCGGAAAAGGCGCTGCTTGGTTCGGTAATTACCGCCACGTCGGATTCAAGGGGAATCAGGCCGTCCATTATCAGCGCGTCCGT
>DMCT01000029.1:2834-8127 GCA_003446665.1 Synergistaceae bacterium | reverse complement strand
GAGGAGGTGAGGCCTGTGGTCATTTTCCTGCTTTCCGTCGTCACATACCTTCTTCTTGCCTGGAGCGGAGGCGGAATTGATCCGGCTGAAATAGCGATTGCAGTTGTCCTTGGAGGGATTCTTGCAATTGGAGCAAGGTCGTGGAATCCCGAGAGGTCCTGGACGCTTGCCGGACTCAACCCGGTGCGATGGGTTTCATTTTTAGTGTATCTTTTCGGGCCGTTTTTATGGGGTATGGTGAAGGCTAATCTCGATGTAGCGATGAGGGTTATCACCGGCGAAATCAGACCGGGAATAGTTCGAATCGATTCGGGGCTCAAAAAAAGCCTGGCTTCGACGATGTTGGCTAATTCGATAACCCTGACTCCGGGAACACTAACCGTGGATGTGGATGATGGGCCGGAAGAGGGGAACATTTTTTATATTCACTGGATATACGTAAGGGACGAAAATCCAGCTGAAGAAGATGTTTATGGCTCTTTCGGGAAATGGGCTAGGAGGGTAGCCGAATGAATCCGACATTTTTTGCCTGGGGCGCCACTATTATCGCCCTTTGCGCCCTGGCCATGACTGGACGTCTCATCGCAGGTCCAACAGTGCCGGACAGGGTTGTAGCCCTTGATTCGATCAACACGCTCGTAGTGGCGATGATGGTACTTCTTTCCGTTGTCTATGATTCCGTCGTAATGGTGGATGTTGCCATAGTTTACGCGGGCCTTTCCTTTGTAGGTACCATGTTTATCGCCCGCTTTATGGAAGGCGGGGTGTAACAGATGACGATATTGATCGTCTTTTTCCTCGTAGTTGGGGTTACGTTCAACTTGCTTGGGACCATAGCACTTTTTCGTTTCCCCGATGTTTTCACCCGCCTTCACGGTACCACCAAGTGCACAACCTTCGGTTCGATTTTTACATCAGGTGCGGTAATTCTTTTTGCGATCCAAAAACTTATTGTTACCGGCGAAGGCAGGTTCGTCGCGCTGGCAGTCCACGTAGCCCTTGCGATCTTTGCTTTGCTCATCACCAATCCAACTGGTGCCCATGCCATAGCCCGGGCTGCGCATAAAAGCGGAGTTCTGCCAAAATTTGCCGTCGTGGACAGGCTTGCCGAAGACGAGAAGAAAAAGGACGGTGTCTAGGCATGAATGGATTGGCGCATACGGCGGTGCTTGCCGCGATAGTCGTAGCAGGCTTTTTTGCCGTCTGGTTCAGAGACTTGCTCTCTTCAGTGGTTTCACTTGGGGTTTTCAGTCTCCTACTTTCGTTGGAATTCTACATCCTCAAGGCGCCGGACGTGGCTATCGCTGAAGCTGGTATCGGCGCGGGGCTCACGACAGCCATCTATATAATCGCGCTAAGGGGATGCAACGTTTTACGCAAGGGCGGCGGAGGTGGACGTAAATGAAAAAAGGC
The DNA here is from genome assembly GCA_003446665.1 of Synergistaceae bacterium. Taxonomy (GTDB): domain Bacteria; phylum Synergistota; class Synergistia; order Synergistales; family Thermovirgaceae; genus UBA1876. The sequence continues at coordinate 6,714 of DMCT01000029.1, read as the reverse complement.
GTCCTGTTTCTGATCGCTCTGCTGGTAGTCGTTGGAACACTTTGGGGCGCCCTTGACGGAATACATCCCTTCGGTGAAGTGGGCAAAGCCCCCATGGATGACTATTACATTGAAAACGCCCAGAGGGAGCGGAACGTCAATAACCTGGTAACTTCGGTTGTTTTCGATTACAGGGGTTTTGACACCCTCGGCGAGGCTGCAGTGTTATTTACGGCCGTCTGCTCGGTGCTTGTAGTGTTCAGGAAGGGAGGGCACGACTGATGGAGCCTCTCTCCATAATTGTGAGAACTATTTGCGATATTTTCGCCTGGTTTCTGGCTGTTTTCGGTGCATACGTAATTATTCACGGCCACCTTTCGCCCGGGGGCGGTTTCCAGGGCGGAGCAGTTGTTGCCACATTCATGGCCCTTTTGCTTGTGTCCCATGGCGGCAAAAAACTGCTTTCCTTCGTAAAACCCGGACTTTATTCCTGGGCCGAAACGACGGGCTTGCTCCTTTTCATCGGAGCGGGTTTTGCAGGACTTACGACAGCGTTCTTCTACAATTTCCTTGCAGGTGGAGGCGGACTTTTCGGCGCCGTCGTTCCTGCAGGAGCCAACAGCGGCATACTTAACAGTTCCGGAACCATTGCAGTGATGAACATGGCAGTAGGCCTTGAAGTCATAGGGGGGCTTTCTCTGATTATCCTGTACATGTTCAAGGGAATCCGCTTATATGATGATACAGGAAGAGAGGAGACTGGCCATGACAGGTAATATGCCCTTTCTTGTCGTAGGAATTCTTTTCTTCCTGGGTCTATATTCGATCCTTTTCGAAAGAAACCTTATCAAGATAGCAATAGGGATTACTTTGCTGGAAGCTTCTGCAAACCTGCTTCTCATCGTGCTTGGATACAGAAGAGGGGGAAGCATTCCTGTTTTTACACTGGCTGGCGAAGTGAAAACTATGGTGCTTCCTACACCGCAGGCATTGACGCTGACCGCAATCGTCATAGGCCTTGCGACTTCGGCGCTGCTTTTGTCGCTGATCATGATGCTTTACAAGCATTATGGAACCCTTGACGTGCGGGAGATCAGGAGGTTACGAGGATGAACTGGAGCGTACATCTCCCGGCTTTAGTGATCGCGGTTCCGTTGTTGGGTGCCTTCGCGGCTCCGGTTGCTGGTCTGGGTGGCAAGCCGCTGAGAAACCTGTGGTTCGTGGCAGTGTCAGCGTTGACCGCGATATTGAGCATAATGCTCTGGCGTTATATACAGATTGAAGGCATAGCGGTTTACGTGTTGGGCGGAGAGTCCTGGAACCTGACTCTCCCTTCGGGCCTGAGTTGGCCTATACGCATTATCCTGGAGGTGGATGCCTTCAGCGCGTTCATGGCCGTTGTCGGGTCTATTGCAGCACTGGCTGGCGCCTTCTTTTCCTTGCGGTTCATGGAGCGCTTTTCCGGTCTAGACAAATTTGTCTCCCTTTATTTCCTGCTAACGGCGGGAATGCTGGGCATGGAACTCACGGGCGACCTTTTTAACTTTTTTGTATTCCTCGAAATCGCGTCGGTCGCGTCTTTTGGGCTCGTAGCGTACTGGAGGGACAAACCGGAAGCGATAGAGGCGGGTTTCAAGTATATGGTCGTATCAACGGTAGCAGCCATGCTGATACTAATAGCCGTAGGATTTTTCTACGGACGCTACAACGCAGTGAACATGGCGGCCGTGGCTCGCATGATGCGTTTTGGATATGCGGAGAAAATAGCTCTTGTCTTTCTGGTAGCGGCGTTGGCGATGAAATGCGGTACCGTACCTATGCACATGTGGACGCCGGATGCCTACACGGAAGCACCGGCAGGCGTTACATGTCTGCTCGTAGCCGTCAGCCAGGCATCGCTTTACGGTCTTTTCAGAGTTTGTTTCTCCCTATACGGCACGAGCCTTGGAAGTTCCGTCGTGCCATGGACAATAATAGTCATGGGCGTCCTCTCCATGTTTATAGGCGTTACCATGGCGGTCATACAGAAAGAAATCAAGAGATTGATGGCCTATCATTCGGTGTCACAGATTGGTTATATACTTCTCGGGCTTGGCGTAGGCCTGCTGGCGCTGAATGACCCGCAGGCGATGGCCGAATACGGGTTCACAGCAATGAAGGGTGGCATCTTCCACCTCATCAACTACACGATGTACAAGGGATTGCTGTTTTTGACGGCCGGAGCCCTTTATTACGCTGCCGGCACCAGGAATCTGAACGAACTCGGCGGACTTGCGAGGGTAATGCCACACACTACCTTCATGTTCGTAATTGCCGCAGCCGCGATCGCCGGGTTGCCGCCATTCAACGGCTTCGTGTCGAAGCTCCTCATTTATGAATCGACCTTCGCAGTTTACCCGATTCTGGCTGTTGCGGCTCTTGTGACTTCCGTCCTTACCCTGGCCTCTTTTGTAAAGGTTTTCCAGACGGCCTTCCTGGGACCTGAGAAGTCGGTCTTCCAGCACGTCAAGGAGGTTCCGGCTACAATGCTTGTCGGTATGTCGATCCTCACGATCGTAATCATCGGTCTGACCCTGTTCCCGACGTGGTCACTTGCCAATCTCGTCGAACCTGCTGCGAAGGCTCTGGTGGATCAGGCCGGATACATTTCGGCCGTCATGGGAGGTGGGTTGTGATGTGGAGCACGGTTTATACGGGATTCGGCTATTGGGATGTTTACACATGGCTGATCTTTTTCGCGATTGCGAGTGCTCTCGTACTGTGGCTTCGAAGCCTTGGCAGAAAAGACTACAAAAAGGGCACAGACCAGGATGAAATTTTCTATGGAAGCAATGTCGTGCCTGATGACGGCTCCGAGATACAGGTACCTGCCAGTTCCGCTTACTGGGGCTTTACTGAGGCTTTGAAGGGATATTATGAAATACTTGTCGAGTTGCACAGCGGCGATGCTCGAGAATACGTCGGCTACATGATACTGACGGCTTCGGTGTTAGCCGTTTTGGTGCTGCTTTAAAGGTGGGAAAGTCATGAAACTTGATAGATACCTGGAGATACTCACCAAATCAATCTGGGTTTTCCACTGCAACAGCGGATCCTGCAACGGTTGCGACATTGAGATCGTGGCGACTCTCACTCCACGCTATGATATCGAACGTTTCGGGATGAAGCTTGTGGGTACGCCCAGACATGCGGATGCTCTGCTTGTAACTGGTCCGGTGACAAAGTACATGACCGAAAGGTTAAAGAGGATCTACGCTCAGATGCCGGATCCCAAAGTTGTAATCGCCGTCGGGAATTGCGCAAATTCCGGAGATGTGTTCTACAAGTCCTACAACCTCGATGGCCCAGTGGATAACGTGATACCGGTAGACGTTTACGTTCACGGGTGTCCGCCACGACCGGAAGCAATCATAGAAGGTGCCGCGAAGGCCATATTGAAACTGGAAAAAATGAAAGAAGAGTCGCAAAAGGCAGGTGCTCCTCAATGAAATGGCGCGCGGCTTACTGCAAGGAAAGCAAAGACCCGAAGGAAGTTATAGCCTGCATAGAGGACTGTTTCGGCAAGGACGTTTATGATGTGGAATTGAGAGAATACAAGGGCGGCATGGCTAATGCAGTTCAATACAGAGTGCTGTGGCTTGCTGTCAAACGTGAACGCTTTCTGGAACTGGTGGACCTCATGAGGGAGTTAGATTTTCCGCATTTCCAGATCATCTCGGGCAATGATGACGGCGATACGGTTGTTTTGAATTACCATTTCGCGCTTTTTAATAGCGCGGGAAAGAACAAAAGGCTTGGAGTTACTGTTTCAGTCAAGGTACCTAAAGATAACCCGGTGATGCCTTCTCTCTGGGAGTGGATACCTGGAATAGAGTACAGCGAGCGGGAGATGCGTGAAATG
>DMCT01000029.1:0-2720 GCA_003446665.1 Synergistaceae bacterium | reverse complement strand
GAGGACTGGAACGAAGACATCAAGCCATGGCGAAAAGACGAAACGGGACCGTCCGAAAAGGACGTCCGGGAATTGTCATAGGAGGTGCCGATATGGCTATAGGAACAGGAAAAACCTATAAAGTTCCGATCGGTCCCGTTCACGTCGGACTGAAAGAACCGATAACTGCCTGGCTCGATGTCGACGGGGAGAGAATCATAAACGCAACGATCAGACCAGGAGCGATTCACAGGGGAATAGAATTTATGGCCAGGGAACGGAATCCGATCCAGGTGATATATCTTGCGGAACGGATTTGCGGTATATGTTCTTTCGCTCATATCGAATGTTTCGTACGGGCCGTCGAGGATGCCGCGCGAATCGAAGTCCCCAGACGCGCACAATACATTCGCACCATCGTCCTGGAACTCGAACGTGTCCATTCACATATACTCTGGGCTGGTGTCGCATGTTACACCTTCGGTTATGATTCCGCCTTTCATCTGGGGATGATCCTCAGGGAGAAAGTTATGGACGTGCTGGAAGCTCTTACGGGAAACAGGGTAAATTATGGGACCGGCACGATAGGAGGTGTGAGGCGGGACATAACACCCAAGGTCGAAAAGGTTATCAGGGACATGATCAATTTCTACAAGAACGAATTCGAACTTTTCTACAACGTCGCTACCGACGACCCTGTGACCCTGGCCCGCATGAGAAACGTGGGTGTCCTATCGCCGGAAGATGCGGTTAAATACTGCGCGGTAGGACCTACAGCAAGAGGAAGCGGTCACCGGATTGACCTCAGATGGTCCCAGCCATACGAAGCCTATGGCGATCTGGATATAACACCGGTGGTTCCACAGGATCACACCGGAAAAGTTTATGGCGACGTATATGACCGGTTTCTGGTCAGGGTGCTGGAAGTCTACCAGTCTCTGGAAATCATCGAAAAATGCCTGGACGGGTTGCCCAAAGGAGACCTAATGTGGGAACCCAATCTTCCGAAACTTCTGAATTACCTGAAAAAGGCGGAAGGGACGGGAATTTCGTCCATTGAGGCGCCCAGAGGTGACGATACCCACGTAGTCAGGCTTACAGGTGCCGAGGATAACGTGACATGGTGGAAAGTCCGGGCGCCGACGTACGCTAATGCGGTTTCGTGGCCGCTGATGTTCAAAGACAACGAACTGGCTGATGCACCTCTTGTCATAAACAGCGTCGATCCATGTATATCCTGCATGGAAAGAATGCTCGTCACCGAAAGGAAAACGGGTTCGAAACAGGTTGTCACCAAAAAGGAACTCCTTAATAGGTGCAGAGAGAAAACCAGGAGGGTGATGGGGGCATGATGATTCTTTTCAAGATTCTGGCAGGGCTGGCTCTTTTGATTTTTGCGTCGCTCCTGTCACTGCTTTACGAGGGGATCGACAGGATCTTTCATGCAAGGATGCAATCCAGGCTTGGGCCGCCCTTGTTTCAGCCTTTTTATGATGTGTTGAAACTGCTCGGCAAGGAGAACATCGTCCCCCGCAGGGCGGTAGCGTGGGCTTTCAATGGGGCACCCTGGGTGGCTGCCGCCACCGCCCTGATGATAGTGCTTTATGTTCCCATGGGTTCCTTGCAGCCTATATTGGGTGGCCACGGAGACCTGATCCTGATCCTGTACCTTTTGGGACTTTCGGCTGTGGCGATGGCCGTAGGAGGCTTTTCGAGCGGCTCTGTTTATTCCAACGTGGGTGCCCAGAGGGAAATGGTTCTTATGATGAGTTATGAGCTGCCCCTGGCCGTGGTTATCGCGTCCTTGGCGTGGTTTGCCTACAGATCGGGAATGCCGGGGGATCCGTTCAGCCTTGAAACCTATGTCGGGATGTCAGTCTGGAGTGTTGCGGGATGGACGGGAAGCTTCGGAATACTCGGACTTTTGATCGCCCTTCTGGCGGTTGTTCCCGCAGAAACCGGAAAGGTTCCCATGGATATCGCCGAAGCCAAAACGGAAATCCTGGAAGGGCTTATTAGTGAATATTCAGGGCGCAACCTGGCCATGTTCAAATTGGCTTTTTCGATAAGGACTCTGGCCATGTGCGCCGTGGTGGTTTCCCTGTTTTTCCCCTGGTCATTGGGAAGGTTGCTCGGTTTTCAGGGGGTTTTCTTTTTCGTTGCGGATTTTCTCTTTTTCTGGATAAAAGTACTGGTCGTACAGGTTCTGGGAGTGACCATTATAAGGACTACCTTCGGTCGATTCAAGATCTGGCAGGCGTCGAGGTTGTACTGGTACCAGGTAGGTGGCCTTTCGTTAGCCGGCATGGTATTGCTTTCCCTTGACGTTATCCTGTAAGGTGGTGTCAAGATGTTAAATAAAATGCTCATCCAGATACTAAGACAATGGACAAAAAAACCGTCGACGAACCCCTTTCCCGTGGCTCATGTTCCCGACAGCCTCAGCGAAGCGCTTGAAGCGGCGGCAGAGGGAGCCATTGAACTGAACCCGCCCGTGGATGTCCCTGAACATTTCCGGGGCAAGATCGCTTATGACAGAAAGGCTTGCATAGGTTGTAAAATGTGCATCCGGGTTTGTCCTGCAAACGCCATAGAATACGTCGAAAAGGACAAAAAGGTCATCTTCCATATGGACAGATGCTGTTTCTGCGCTCAGTGTACCGAGATTTGCCCCGTCAAGTGCATATGGATGACCGGCGAATTCGCTTTTGCTTCATATGATCGCAAGGGTGAAGTAATAA
>DMCT01000041.1:1619-5625 GCA_003446665.1 Synergistaceae bacterium | reverse complement strand
TTCTGGCTCAAAAAAAGTTCTCCCGTAACCTCGAAAAGGGTCGCGGCAACCTCGGGGTCCAGGACTACCGTATACCTGCCGGTCGGGAGGGCTTTCCCGCCAAGAGAAATACCTACCCGCTCGACAGCTTCCTGTGCGATTGCCCTGTGATCCAGCTCATCGGCATGGCAGCCTTCGAGACCGAATCCCCCCATGTCATAAGCTCCGTCTTCTTCCATTACTACTACTACCCCGCAGGAGACTCCCGTTTCACTATGCCAAAGGCTGAGCCCGCGGGTGGACATGTAGAAGATTTCGCCCCAGCCGTCGCTCCACCTGGCGGTACGCACAGATCGGACACGACGGTCTTTTGATGCGACTTCCATCATTTCTTCGCATATCTGCCTGCGTTGGCCAGGCTTTATATCCCGGACAACCGGATCGTAAAGACCTAGATCGACAAAAGAAACCGGCCCCGAATAAAGGGGCACTTCTTCCTTATCTTCATCTTCCCCTGATGCAAGGCAATTCGCCACGGCCCATTCCGCCATGGAAACTACCGCTTCTTTCGAGAGATCGCTGGTATCTGCGACGCCCTGTTTCCCAGAAGGACCCAGCACCCTGATTCCCATGCGCCAGGACGCACCGCTTCTGTCGATTTCAGGTTCCCCGTTTCTGAGTCCCCATTCGTTACCGACACCGGCGGTATAGTAAACATCCGCTCCGGCCAATCCTTTAGCCTTTACAGTTTCCAGGGCTTTAAGGGCGGCGCTTTCGACCTTGTCCCTTTTCGGGAAATTTCTCAACTGGCAAAAGCCTCCCTGAGAATGCTCCGGGCCGCCGTTTCGACATCGGATTCCGTAATACCCAGATGAGTCACCAGGCGGATTCTCCTGTCTGAAACGGAATTGAACAAAATCCCCTCTTTCTTGCACGCCTCGACAACTGCATTGGCATCAGGACCGTCCGGACCGACACTGAAATAGACCATATTGGTTCTACGTCCCGGCTCCTCTACGAAAAGGCCACCGTCAGCGAGCATGTTGGCCAGCTTTTGGGCGTTTTTATGGTCCTCTATGAGACGGTCTTTCATTTTCCTTATGGAAATGAGTCCTGCGGCGGCCAACACTCCCACCTGTCTTAAGCCACCGCCCAGGCGCTTTCTCCAGTGCCTTGCCTCGCGGATGAATTCCTTCGGTCCGCACAGCATGGATCCGACGGGAGATCCCAAACCTTTCGAAAGACAAAACTGTACGGAATCCACCTCGGCGGTGTACTTTCTTACATCCACATCCCAGGCGGTAGCAGCGTTGAAAATTCTCGCGCCGTCGAGGTGGACCTTGAGTCCCTTTACTTTCGCCGCGTCGGTCACTTCCTTGAAAATATCGGGGGCAACGGCCGTTCCCCCTTCTCTGTTGTGGGTGTTTTCAAGGCAGAGAAGTTTGGCAGGAGCCTTGTGGACATCGGGGGGTATTACCCAGCTTTCGACTTCTTCTTTTTTTACTATTCCACCCGCATCATCGGCCAAAAGGGGCAAAATGCCCCCTAAAACAGCCAACCCGCCGGCTTCGTAATTGTAGATGTGGCAATTTCTGCCGATTATCGCTCCGTCACCCCTTCGACAATGACAAAGAAGTGCGACAAGGTTCCCCTGGGTACCCGAAGTGACGAAAAGCCCCGCTTCCTGTCCAGTGAGGGCTGCGGATTCCTCTTCCAGCATCTTTACCGTCGGATCATCTTCGTAGACGTCGTCTCCGACTTCGGCGGCGGCCATGGCAGCCCGCATCTCTTCCGTGGGTTTTGTTACGGTGTCGCTCCTCAAATCAATTACGCCCATGTTCTTTCCTCCCGGAAGGCGGCAAGAAACCGCCAGATCTTTGCTGTTTCCCGTTGTCGCTTATGATAACACCTTTTTTTGCCCGGTTTTCAATCCTTTACCTCAGGATGCTATATGCTATTGCTTGAATTCACAAGCTTACACCGAGCCTCGCCCAGGGGAGAAGATCTTCAGGAACTATTACGCCAAGGTCTACGGCTCGCTCTCCGCCGTGATAATCAGAACCGGCGGTGCGTTCAAGCCCGTATTTCGACGCAATTTCAGACCAGTATCTTGTCTGGGCTTCAGAGTGATGTCCCGAGTAACATTCGATCCCCCAAAGCCCCATCTCTACAAGTTCCTCGACCAGCTTTTGCTGAGCCTTTTCGGAAATACCCATAAGCCCAGGATGAGCCAGCACGGCCAAACCTCCAGCTTGCTTGACAAGCAAAATGCATTCGCCGGGAGTCAGTCGTTCCCGCGACACATAGGCCGAGCCGTTTCTCCCAAGATACCAGGAGAATGCCGTAATCTCATCGGGGACATAGCCTTTTTTCACGAGAAGCCTGGCCATGTGGGGACGGGCTATTACCTCTCCACCTGCCTCTTTTGCCAATTCCTCCATGGAGATATTCATTCCCAGATTCTTTAGTTTCTCGCACATCAGGCGGTTTCTTTCGTTCCGCTTGTTCCTCACGTCTTGAAGCCTGGATTCCAGAACGTGCAGGTTTACATCCAATCTGTATCCCAGGATATGAAGCGTGAAATCCGCATCGGCCGATAGCTCGGTACCGGCTATGCCGGAAACACCCCATTTTTTGCAGGCGCGCCGAAAGGCCGATATGCCTGCAACTGTATCATGGTCTGTAAGGCTTAAAAGCGAGATGCCACGTCTTTTCGACAACCTTACAAGAGCCTCCGGAGTCGATAACCCGTCCGAATAAGTGCTGTGCACGTGCATGTCTATTCTTATCATGGCTTCAAAAACCGTATCCCATGGGGCATTCCTCGCAGACAGAGGCTTCGACGACATCCCTGAATAGGGAGTATGCCGTCTGTCTCGGACCTGCCCCACCTCCCGCGACAAAGACTTCGCCCAGGGTGTCCGTCACGAAAAGCACGCCGTTGGACGCGCCGGTTACCTTGGAAAGTGGATGGGCCCCCGGCAAGACCTCGGGCTTTACGGAAATTACAGGCTTTTTCCCGGAAATTTCGATGCGGGCAACCAGCCTTACGTTACCGCCTGAGCGTAGGGCCTTTTGAATCATGGCTCCCGAGACATCGCGTATCCCCTCGACATGCACCTCTTCCAGTGTTAACGGGTAAGACCCGAAGATAACCTGGGCGATAATGCAAGCTTTTACAGCGCTGTCCGTTCCCTCCACATCGAAGAGCGGCTCCGGCTCCGCGTATCCCTTCCGCCTGGCATCCAGGAGAGCCTCGTCGAAGGATGACCCCTGGGCCATGAGGTCCAGGATGTAATTGCAGGTCCCGTTCACTATTCCTTCGCAGGAAATGATACGGGCGCCTTGCAGACAATACCTGGCGAAGGAAAAAAGGGGAGTTCCAGACAAGACGGCGGCCTCGAAAAGGAAGGGGACTTCCTGTTCTCTCGCGTGTTTCTCGAGTTCGTGATAGGAAAGGAACAAGGGGCCCTTGTTGGAGGTAACCACCGCCGCCTTATGTTTCATTGCGGTTTTCATGAACTCCATCGCTGTTTTCGGATGGGTTATGTTGGTTGTAGTGCACTCGACTAGCAAATCGTAGTCGGCGTTTTCCAAAAGATCGCCGGCGGATCCGAAGGAGCTCTTACCCGGCCCCTTGGCCAGACGGCCCGCCGACGCTTCGTAACTGAGGACTTCTTCAAGAGGCAAGCCTTCGGAGTCGTAAAGGCAGCCTCTGGTCCTTGTGGCGATACCGACAATTTCGCCTTCCACACCGAACCGTGAACGTATCCATGAACGTCGTTCAGCGAAAAGCTCGCAAAAGGCCCTCCCCACATTTCCGAAACCAAGAAGCAGGATTTTCACCCTTGATCCATCCTTCCGTAAAGCAATGGCTTTCTTTTGTTAATAATAACATTGTCTCAGGTTTGAACAGCCCTTGTCGCCTTGCTGGTTATAAAATGGCTCCACCACCTCCAGAGGAGGGTAGTCTTTTCGAACCTGGCACTAATGCTTCGTCTTAACCCGTTTACCTGCGGGGACCTCT
>DMCT01000041.1:0-1382 GCA_003446665.1 Synergistaceae bacterium | reverse complement strand
GTTTTCAGTTTTCAGTTTCCACCTGTCCGGGCAGCCGTGACATTGTCTCAAGACTGCAATTCGTGTTATATACAGAATAAAACAACCAAACGCCGACTTTTCGGACAAACTCCGGTTGCAAGAGAAAGGAGTCTTTCAGTGAATTCTGATAATATGGCACAGAGCATCGCTGAATCCTGTGGAAAGATCACGGCTCGGCTCGTTGAGTCCATTTCTCGCACATCCCAGTTGGCGGCAGGATCAACACCCGAGTTGCAGCGGCTTTTTGAACGTTGGATCTCGATCGTGGCCGAAGAAATACTAAAAGACGCAAAAGAGCAAGGTTTTCTCAATATCAAGGACACAGCAGGACGGATAGGGATCGACGATTCCTCCGTTTTATGCCTGATCCAATACCTCCACCGCCAGGGTTTGATTAAAGTCACCGAGGTGAAGATAACGGAGGGGACAGGACGGGACGTGGAAATCTGCGAGTGTCTCAAGGAATGAGTGATCTGAAATGACCGATATCGAAATGCTTGCACATAAGGCCGGGAAAAAGGCCGCAAGGGCGGAAGCCGGTTTTTACGAAAGGCCAGGGATCGACGAAATACGCAGATCCATAGACCACACCCTTCTTTCAGCTTCATCTACGAAAGAGGACATAAGACGTCTATGCGAAGAAGCTGAATTGTACGGGTTCGCCGCGGTTTGCGTTCCCACGATTTGGGTGCCTCATGCCAGAAACTGTCTGAAAGGGAAAAAACAGAAGGTCGTAGCGGCGATCGCTTTTCCTCTCGGGGCCCTTCCGCTCAAGGTAAAGCTTGCAGAAATCGAATGGGCACGCGAAAACGGAGCGGAAGAATTTGATGTAGTCGCTACGATCTCTGACATAGTTGAAGAAAACAGGCAGGCAGTGCGCGAAGAATTTCAGGCCATACGGGAAGCCACATTGGGAAGATGCCTCAAGATGATAATCGAAACACCGCTTCTAAATGACCGCCAGAAAGTCCTTTGCGTAAATATGGCGGAACAGGCAGGGGTCGACTACATAAAGACCGGAACCGGCTACTCAGGATCGGTAACTCTTTATGACGTCGCTTTTTTGAGGACCGTAGCTTCCGACAGCGTGCACGTAAAGGCCTCCGGCGGTATCCGAAACCTTACGACTGCCGGAATACTCCACGCCCTGGGTGCAGACCGCCTGGGCACCTCGAAAGCCACCGAATTCATACCCCTTCCGCAATAGAAATCACAGGACTTTCCAAATACAGACAAGGCGCCCCGGCAGGAACCGGGGCGCCTTGTTTGAATGTCTTTAGGGTTATTCTGTTGAGAAGGGGAGGACTGAAAAAAGGAAAAGGGTTCCGGCGGCGACCTACTCTCCCACGGTTACCCACCGC
>DMCT01000087.1:2146-20262 GCA_003446665.1 Synergistaceae bacterium | reverse complement strand
GTATTCAGGGAGCCCTGGGGAAGGGCAGGTCTGGATAGTTCCGACCTCGACCCGGGGCATTGGCTTGAGATCACCCGGATCATAGTCTCCGATATATCTGATGGCAGCAACGGAGTTCTCATCCTTCATGGTACTGACACTATGGCATATACTGCTTCATGGCTTAATCTTTGCTTTTGGAAAACCGGCATACCAGTCGTGCTCACAGGCAGTCAGCTTACCCTTGATTACACACCTGATGACGTGACGGTGAATATAAGAGGAGCAGCACAGGCGCTTTGTTCCAAAATTGCAGGGGTTTGGGTGTACTGTAACTGGAAGTTGATACAAGGGGCGAGGGTACACAAGGCAAGGGCTGCTCATCCCGACGCGTTTGTGCCTGTCAATAGCGTCCCGCTTTTTTTCAACCCGGAATGGGCGCATCGTGACGAGGCTAGACAGCCCGATTTGCCTGAAAAGGAGCGCGGCGCCAGGCTCTCGGAAGACCTTTCGTCCCTGGTTTCTCTTGATGCGGAAACCATCAAAAAAAGGACATCCAGTATAAGATGGCTCTTTTGCGCACCGGGTTGCATGCCTGATATGTCTTCAAAGGAAAAGGTTCTTGTGCTATACGGATTTGGAGCTGGCAACGTGCCTTCCGTCGTGCTTCGGATGATAACTGAAAGCTTCACGTCAGGAGTGAGGCCTTTAATAATCGCTTGCAGCCAGGCCGAAGGAGATGTAAAAGATCCATCCGCTTACAGTGGGGTTGGAGTAGCCTCTTTGGCGAGAGAAGGATTTAAGGTTTACAGTCAGATGGATTATCCTTTCGAGTTCATACACTCTCTTGCCTGTTATGCTCTTGCTATAGACTACGATAATCCGGGCAGGATACTGGAGAAGTTTCTCAGATGTTATTAGAAAAGCAATATGACTCGCAGGTTGGATCACGCACCATGTTGAATTAAGAAGGGACCCGGGAAAAGAGGTAACTGCAAATAACCGGTTTGGCCTTGATTCAGCAGGCCTGGGTTCGACGCTCCAGGCCTGCTGAATGTTTTTTTACAGTAATCCGTAGTACTGGAGACGTTTTGCTGTTTCTTCCTTGCCAAGGAGGGCGGCGACCTCAAAGATTCCAGGGCTGACTTTCGTGCCGGTAATAACCATGCGGAAAGGCATGGCGACGTCTTTCATTTTCAACCCCTTGTCCTTGCTCCATTCTTTTGCGAAAGAAGCCATTTCATGGGCGTCCCACTGGTCTTTATCGAAAAGCTGTGTGAAAAATTCGCGAAGCAGCGATTTTTGAGAATCGGAAATATCAGAACCGTCATACCTTTTTTTAACCACTTCGAAGGTTAGGAAGTAGTCGCTGAAAACCGCGACCTCTCGCAATGTTTTTCCGCGTCCCTGAAGCAACTCCAGAGCCTCGGAAAGAAATTCGTCATTTAGATTTTCAGGTTCGAGCCCCAATTCTTTCCAGAAAGGTTTAACGAGTTCAACGCGTTTTTGGGGATCCAGTCTCGAAATGTGAATCTGGTTTACAGCGTCGAGCTTGTCCATGTCAAATACAGCCGCTCTTTTCGTTACCCGACTCAAGTCGAAAAGGCGTACCGCTTCGTCGCGGTCGAAAATTTCCTGGTTGTCACCGGGAGACCAGCCCAAAAGGGCAAAATAGTTAAACAGACCTTCGGGAAGGTAACCCATGTCCCTGTATTCGTAAACGCTTGTCGCGCCGTGGCGTTTGGAAAGTTTCTTCTTGTCTTTTCCCAGTATCATCGGCAGGTGCGCGAAACGCGGCAGCCTCCAGCCCAAGGCCTCGTAGAGAAGAATCTGTTTCGGAGTGTTGGAAATATGGTCTTCTCCCCGAATGACGTAGGTAATATTCATGAGATAATCATCTACTACGACGGCGAAATTGTAGGTGGGAAACCCATCGCTTTTGATCAGAACGATATCTTTCAGGGTTTCGCTTTCCATTGAGATATTCCCGTAGACGATGTCCTCGAAGGCTATTGTTTTCCCCTTGGGTACGGAAAAAATTATAGCATCGCCATCCTTGTAGGCGAGGCCGAGATCCAAAAGTCGCTGTGCGTTTTCTTGATAAAGATGACTCCGTTCCGATTGGCGATAAGGCCCATAAGGGCCACCTGTGACAGGGCCTTCGTCCCAGTCAAGGCCAAGCCACTGAAGGCCCTTCATGATGGTCTCTTCGTATTCTTTTGTAGATCTGGCCCTGTCTGTATCCTCAATGCGAAGTACGAAAGTCCCGCCGTTTTTCCTTGCCCAGAGCCAGTTAAACAAAGCAGTATGGGCTCCGCCTATATGAAGCGCTCCTGTGGGGCTTGGTGCAAAACGAACCCGAACATCTCCTTTCACTATTTATTCACCCTTTCGTGTTTTTTACCGTTTAAATTTTCTTGAAGCTGGATGTCTGATCTATAAGTGCCTCGAGTGATAGTATTATATCCGCAGGTGGAAATCAAAGGAGTGAGAATTTTGAACGACAATCTGGTCCTTCTCGTTGACGGACATGGCCTGGCCTACAGAGCTTTTTACGCTCTTCCGGAACTTAATGCGCCCGATGGTTCACCGACGCAGGCGATCCTTGGATTCGTCAATATGTTTCTAAAAGCACTCGACGAAAACGATCCGAAGATGGTGGGCATCATCTTCGATGCCGCAGGTCCTACCTTCCGGCACGAGGCATTCAGCGAATACAAGGAAAATCGTCAGCCTGCCCCCGAGCCATTCAAAGAGCAGTTACCCGCGATAAAAGACATCGCCGAGGCCATGGGATTTACGGTCTACGAGCGAGAGGGCGTAGAGGCCGACGACGTAATAGCGGCTACGGCTAAAAAAGCTAAAGATGAAGGACACGACGTCCTTATCCTTACTGCAGACAAGGACATGCTGCAATTGCTGTCCCATGGTATTCGCGTTATGCGCCCCGTAAAGGGTGTAAGCACCTTCAAGATCTACGACAGGGAACGTTTCCTGGAGGAATACGGTTTCGAACCCGAAGCCATGGCAGATTACCTGGCCCTGTTGGGTGACAAATCAGATAATATACCCGGCGTCCGCGGGATAGGGGAAAAAACGGCAAAATCTCTCCTGACTGATTATGGAAACCTGGAAGGAATTTACGAAGCCCTGAACGAGTTGAAACCTGGAGTTCGGAAAGCACTGGAAGGTCAAAAGGATCAAGTATTAACCACGCGAGACCTCATAAGACTGAGACTGGAATCCCCCCTGGCTCCCGAAGACCTTTTCAGGAAAGAAAAAGATCTGAAAAGGCTCAAGAGGCTTTGCGACAGGTTTGCTTTAAAAAAACTGGCGGAACATTTCAACCTGGACGTGATCGAAGAAGAATATGTTTCAATGAAAAACAAGACAGCTTTCCCTGGCGCTGAAGTCCCGGCGGGTGAAATCATAGAAAGTCAAGGCCCCCTATTTTTGGCTTGGCTGGGTGAGGGGAAATATCCACAGGGGTTTGTTATCGAAAGGCTTTTTGCAGGATTGCCCGACAGAAGGTTTGCTGACATTTCAAATATTGGAGCAGAGGGATTTATCAAGGCAGCGGAAAAGGGGTTGTCGAAAGGGATCGTCCTTTCGGGGTTCAAGGAGCTTTGTGTTGCTGAACCCTCGTTCAGGAACATCATGAACAAAGTCTGGGACGCAAAGATCGCCCATTATTTGATACATCCTGACAAGGGTGATCACTCTTTGGGCATAACTTACGACATGGACGGGTCACAGGTATGCAATCGTCTTTATGAGGCCTGGTGTGAAATGGAGCCAAAGCTAAAGCGACAGGGACTTATAAAGGTCATGAACGAAATTGATGTCCCACTGTCCCCCGTTCTGGCTTCAATGGAAATATACGGGATAAGGCTTGATTGCGATAGGCTGGAAAAGCTTGAAGAAGAGCTTGGAGAGAGAATTAAAAAGATACAGGAAAAGATAGACAAAACTGCCGGGGCGCATATAAACCTCAATTCGCCAAAGCAGGTGAGCTGGCTGCTTTTTGAACACCTTGGGTATCCTCCGGTCAAAAAAACCAAAACAGGTTACTCTACCGATGTCAGTGTTCTTGAAGAACTGGCATCACTGCCGATTGGCTCCGATGGCTTGCCGGGGCTTTTGCTGGAACACAGGGAAATAACCAAAGTTTTGACGGGATTTGTGCAGGTCCTTCTGAGAAGCGTCGACGCGGACAGCGGTTGCGTACATACGATTCTCGAACATACAGCGACGGGAACGGGGAGGCTAAGCAGCAGGGACCCGAACCTTCAAAATCTTCCTGCTTACGGTACATGGGCCGGCAGGGTACGTGAAGCGCTTATTCCTCATGATCCGGGTAGGGTCTTTGTCGCAGGGGATTATTCGCAGATAGAGTTGAGAGTACTGGCGCATATGTCAGGGGAAGAAAAACTGCTGGAGGCCTTTGCCGAGGACCGTGACATTCATAGCGAGACCGCAAGGTGGATAATGGGAGACTCCGGTGGTGAAATTTCAGCCGAGCAAAGGCGTATAGCAAAAATGGTTAACTTCGGGCTGCTGTATGGTATGGGACAATATGGACTTTCACAGCGCCTCGCGATAAGCCGACAGGAGGCGGCCGAACTGATAGAGCGCTATTTCTCGGCTTTCCCACGCGTCAGGGAATTTCTGGAAAGAAGTGCCGAAGAGGCTCAAAACAAGGGATATACGGAGACGATTTTCGGTCGCAGGCGTCCTCTCGAAGAAGTAACGACAGTCGATGGCAGGGGGAACAATGCCCTGAAAAGAGTTGCCATCAACACACCCATACAGGGCAGTGCCGCCGACATCGCCAGGATTGCCATGATAAAGCTCGATGAATCCCTTGCTGAAGCCGGGGGTTCTCCCAAACTGGTCCTGCAGGTTCATGATTCACTAGTATGTGAAGTCGATAAAGATCATGCCACGGAAACGGAGATGAAACTGAAAAAGGTAATGGAGTCGGCCGTCGAATTGTCGGTTCCGCTAAAGGTCCAGACTAAATCGGGAGTTTCCTTCGCCGAGATGTGAATTTTGACAGCCGAAGGGACTCTACGTATTATATGATGCGCTGCCTTGGAGTCAATAAAGGCCGAGAAGGCTTGAAGGAGGACGATTTATTGTGCTGATGCGCATGCTCAGAACCAAGACAAGATCTATTATGCTGATAATAGTAATAGTTTTTGTACTGTCTACTGTCGGTGTCTATTTGATGCGGGGTAACGGTGGCGGCCAAAGCGACAGACAGGGTGATTACGCCGTAGCAACGATCGATGGGAAAAAGGTCATGAGGTCGAATATCGACATAGGTGTCCGCAATGTGGCTGAACAAAGCAATTCTATGGATTTAACGCAAAAGACCATCGTACAGATGAGGAAATCCGTGTTGGAAAATATGGCCATATACGAAGAGTTGAAGAAGGAAACCGTGGCTAGAGGTATAACGGTCGAAGAGTCAGAAGTGGATGAAGCGGTAAAAAGGATCGAAGACCAGTTCCCCACCAAAGAAGCCTTTCAGCAATATATGGAGAACAACAAAATCCGCATGAAAGACCTGCGCGAAGAAATAGGCTTAAGACTGGCCCAGCAAAAATTGATCGACCAGGTAACGCAGGATGCCACCGTTTCTGATGAAGAAGCAATGGAATTTTACGAGCAAACCAAAGACTTCTTCTTCAGCCAGCCCGCAGGTTACGAGGTCACCTATGGGCGGTTTGCATCGTTGGAAGCCGCTCAAAATGCGAAGGAACGTATCTTTGCCGGAGAAAGCTGGGACGAAGTGCTCGAAAGCTACAGCGAAGAAGACCTCCTGGAATGGACGCCACTGGATGATCCCGTATTTTTGGCTGAGTGGGAGCTGCAAACGGAAGAACTCAAAGATTTCGCAGAACTTGAAACAGGAGAAATAGGCGGTCCGGTGGAATTTGGAAAAGGGAACGTGATAATTCTCGCCAAACGCTCCAAAGTGGAAGCCAGGACATTTTCATTCGAAGATGTGAGCGGTGACGTTGTACGTATCCTGGAAAGAGAAAAGGTGCAACAAAATGAAAGTGAATTCTTTGATGAACTGCTCAAAAGGGCCGAAATAAAAATTCTTGACGAAGAATATTTCGCAATTCCAGAATCACCGGTTTCCGGGGATGAAGACGCTCAATCTGCAGGAAGCGGCGATCAGGGCCAGAGCGAGGTCGGAGAAAAGACGGCAGGCGAAAACGCCTTGACAGAGTGATTGAGGGTGCATAGAATAGAGCCCGCATGAAACAGGGTGGGATGGCCGAGTGGCTGAAGGCACTCGCCTGCTAAGCGAGTAAGGGGGCCAAAACCTCCTTCCAGGGTTCGAATCCCTGTCCCACCGCCAAAGAATAAAGCCTTGCGCGCCGGTAGCTCAATTGGATAGAGCATCGGACTACGGATCCGAAGGTTACGGGTTCGAATCCTGTCCGGCGCGCCACTTCGAAATAAAGGTCGGTCCCCTGGGACCGGCCTTTTTTACTCCAGGATTCTCGGTAGTGTCTTCGTCCGCGATACCGAAAAATTTCATCTGTTTTATAAAGACAATGGAACAAAAGGACGGACAAGATCAAGGGAAAAATCCGGTTGATTTCAGGCAGACCGCGCAAGGTCTTTCAGGGATTGCAATTCGCGTGGTTCCAATATTTTCGAAACATAGGAAGAAAATATTGTGTTGTTATGCAGAAGGGGCTCTTTCCGGATTTCTGGAAGGGCCCTTGTTATTTCCTCGAAAACCGCGGTACCGGGAATAGGCGAAAATTGCGCTGTCTTGACCCGCACGCCAAGGTCTTTTACTGTGCGTATGTTGGCTTCCATTTCCTCGAAACTTTGCCCCGGAAGACCTATAAGGACATAGGTTTCGATTTCGTCATTGGAGAAGCCAGCCATCCTCAGATTTTCTACTGCACCAGCAAAAGAATCCATATCGGTTTTTTCGCCTTGCGCTTTTTTGAGGGCACTATCCGTTCCTTCGAAGCTGAGTCGTATAGTCGAAAATCCCGTCCGTCTCAAAAAGTGCGCGCAACAGGCGTCTATCATCCGTACATGGAGACCGTTCGGTGTGTGAAACCTTATGCCTGGAAAGTTTTCTATTAACTTTTCACAAAGAGGGTAGAAATGCGAAAATTTGCCGAATAGGAGTGCATCATCATAAAAGGCAACGTCACGAACATGGCCGCAACTTGTTTGGTAACGTATTTCGTCTATAACCTCCTCAATTTGTCTCGTTTTGTAACTCGGTTGCAGTATTGAAGAAGCGCAATATCCACAGTTGAATGGACAGCCGAAAGAGGTCATGGTTACCGCGTATGAAAGCCTCGAGTAAAGGTCCACAGCTGGCAGGGAAAACTCGAGGTTCAAAGGAACGGTCTGGATCATGTCGGCCCCGCTCAAGGCTGCATGCTCAGGGCAAAGTCGCGCGTAAATTCCGCCGAGCATGACTGGGACTTTGGGGAATACCTCGCGGATAAGGGAAATTGCCCAGTAGACACCAGGGTACCAATAAGTCATCATTGAGGTAACCAATATCAAGTCGGGTTCGCCACTTTCCATCAACCTGTGCCTGAAGGTTTCTTTTTCGATCCCGAAGTGGTAAAACCTGCGTGGGATGCCTTTATAAACGTCCGGCTTGGGAGCGGGCTTTTTCGCAGGCGCTGTTTTTCCAAAACTTTTCGGTTTCCCTCCTGCTTCGCTGATACAATCGATCAGGTGAACGTCATTCCCCTCCCGGCGCAATGAATCGAGTATGTAAAGCAACCCAAGCGGCTTTGCCCACAGGTCGAAAAAGGCGAAATCCATCACCGGAGGGTTGATGCCCAAAATCTTGCAGTCGTGCAATTCCTTGAGAAATACTGAGTAGTCGGCCATTTCAGGCGCATTATAGCATGCTGAAAGAGCCTTTCGGGACAGGAAACGCGTGGTTTGAACCAAAGGAGAGGTGTCGTTTCATGCAGGTTATGGTTGTAAGGACGTTACTTGCTTTGGTGACGGTTTTTGCCATTGTCATAATGCTAGCAGTGCCCATGGCAAAATCCTCGGAAGCTTTTGAGAAAATAGAAGGGCAAGACGTTGCCGGGAAAGATGAAACGATTCTCCTGCCGAAACCAGACAGGGGAGGAAGCTTCTCTCTTACCGCTGCGCTCTCCGGTAGACGTTCCTGCAGGAAATATACAGGAAAGCCGCTGTCTCTTGCAGATGCGGGGCAGTTGCTTTGGGCCTCACAAGGTATAACCGATTTCAAAAGAGGATATAGAACCGCTCCGTCGGCAGGTGCAACTTATCCTCTTGAAATGTATCTTGTGGCAAGAAGGGTGGAAGAATTGTTGCCTGGAGTGTTTAGATACCAACCCGAGGTACATGCATTGCAACCAGTGAAAGAAGGTGACCTTGGGAAAGCCCTTCAAGACGCGTCTTTTGGCCAAGGCCCCGTGGGGAGGGGAGCTGCTGTATTTGTTATAGCGGCGGTTTTTACAAGGACCACCAAAGTTTATGGAGAAAGAGGCATAAAATATGTCCATCTCGAAGCCGGTCATGCGGCCCAAAACCTGTGTCTCATGGCGACGGCCCTCGGCTTGGGAAGCGTCGTTGTCGGAGCGTTCGACGATGACGCTGTCCTTGATGTGACAGGAATTCCGGAGACCGAAGATGTCTTGTATCTGATTCCGGTCGGAGAATGCGATCATCAATAAGTGGTCCTGAAAGAAGATATTCCAGGCCGGTTTATATTGACAGATCACGTTCCCTATTCTGTTTCTAATGAAAGAAAGGAGGAACCATAAATGAACAAATTTTGCAACCAGAGAAAGCTGAAAGGCTGGATGATTTTCCTTGTCTGCGCGTTTGCCCTTACGGTATTTACCCCTTTAGTTCATGAGACTTTTGCGAAAGGCCCCGAAAAGGGGGAAAATTTTTCACTTCTCAAAATAACGGAAGTCAGCGTCAGGGGCTCGAAATTGCACATAAGGGGAGAAACGGATTTGCCCGCGGGCTCATCTTTGCATCTGAAATTGGATGGAGGGTCAGGTATTTTCGGAAACGGAAACAAAGGTATCAAAATCCATGTAAACAGTCACTTCTTTTTTGTGCAGGTGGATCTACCGAAGGGTAAAAATGACAAAAATAATAAGGGAAAAGACATCTTTAGAATCCGGCTCAGGTTCGATCCTTCGGGACAACAGGATGGGGTCAGGCTTCGTGTAGGCCCCAAGGGTGAAAATCTGGCAGGGAAATACGTTAAGACCGAAGATGGCGTAAAGGTACTCCAGTTCGACAAATTCCTGTTGCTTTAGTCGGTGGCCCAGAAAAAGTTTTCAATAAGACTCCCTTGGAGGTGACGGCCCTCCGGCGGGCTTCAGGAGTTTCTCAAAGGCGAGAAGGGAGGCATTACGGTGAGACTGGAACTGCGAAATGTCTTTGTAAAAGACGTCCAGTGGGGTGAAAAAACGGAAATCTCAGGCGGGGTTTTGCGAATCAACCGTGACGAGACGATAGCCGCGATTTCCGATGACCCAAGGTTTGTGGAAATAAATCTGGATTTGGCGAAACCTGGCGAGAATGTCCGCATAATTCCCGTAAAGGATGTGATTGAGCCTCGGTGCAAGGTGGAAGGTCCTGGAGATGTCTTTCCCGGATTCATAGGAGACCCATGCACTGTAGGTGAAGGAGCTACACTGGTTTTAAAAGGCTGTGCAGTTGTGACCTGCGGCCCGATAGTGGCCTTTCAGGAAGGCCTTATCGATATGAGTGGACCAGGCGCGAGATATAACCCCTTTTCTCAAACGAACAACGTCGTTCTCACCGTAGTCCCTCAGGAGGATCTCGAAAAACATGCCTACGAAGAGGCGCTGCGAATAGCAGGACTGCGTCTTGCGTGGTACCTGGCCGACAAATGCCGCGATGCCGAACCCGACGAGAAAAAGGTTTACGAAAAAGGAAGCATCCCGGAGGAAAACGCAAAATATCCCGAGTTGCCCAAAATTGCGTATTTTTGTATGTCTATAGCCCAGGGGCTCCTTCACGACACTTTCTTGTACGGGACGGATATCAAACATGTTGTGCCTACCGTGATTCACCCCAATGAAAAAATGGACGGAGCCATGGTGTCTGGCAATTGTGTTTCAGCCTGCGATAAAAACACTACATATCATCATTTGAACGATCCTGTAATTATGGAACTGTACTCCCGTCATGGTAAAGACCTCAATTTTCTCGGCGTGATTCCTGCACCTGAGGATACAAGGCTCTCGGGAAAGGAGCGATCGACTTCCTTCTGCGCCAACCTGGCCAAAATGCTTGGAGCCGACGGAGTGGTGATCTCCGAGGAAGGGTATGGAAATCCTGATACGGATCTTTGCATGAACGCGAAAAAATGCGAGAACCTGGGTATAAGGACGGTGGTGATTTCCGACGAAGCCGCCGGAACAGACGGAAGAAGCCAGGGATTGGCCGACTCGACTCCTGAAATGACTGCATTTGTATCTACAGGGAACGTAAATGAAATGGTTGAACTGCCGGCCATGAAAAAGGTTATAGGGTATCCCGAAGCTATATCCAACCTGTCGGGTGGAGCGGAGGAAAGCCTCAGACCCGATGGATCGCTTTTCGTCGAATTGCAGGCAATCATAGGGTCTACCAACGAGCTCGGATTCAGCCGCATCGGCGCGCAGTGGATTTAAGGAGGTGCTGGTTATGGCTTTGAAAGTCGTATGTTACATAAATCAGTTCTTTGCGGGCCTTGGTGGAGAGGATGCTGCCCATACAGGGCCCTGTATAGAACGAAAGGCCGTTGGACCTGCCATGCAGATAGACAACCTCCTCGGTGGCGATGGCCAGGTCGCAGGCACCGTCATTTGCGGTGACAGTTATTATGGTGAGCATATCGAAGAAGCGAGAGAAAAGTGCCTTGAGTACATCAGGGAGATGAGCCCGGATCTCTTTTTCGCGGGGCCGGCTTTCAACGCAGGACGTTATGGCGTAGCCTGCGGTGACATTGCCGCGGCTGTCGCACAAAAACTGGGGATTCCTTGCGTGACGGGGATGTATTCCGAGAATCCGGGTGCTGAGCTTTACAGGTCAAAAACCTTTATAGTGAAAACGGCCGACAGTGCAAGAGGTATGAAGCAGGCGCTCGAAAAAATGGTTGAACTGGGGAAAAAGCTTGTGTCGAACGAACCTTTGCGACCTGCCGACGAGGAAGGATATTTTCACAGAGGTATAAGAAAAAACTATTTTCACGAAAGAAACGGAGCGCAGCGGGCAGTAGATATGCTTCTTCGGAAAATCAGCGAGGAAGATTACAGGACCGAATACGAAATGCCGGTCTTCAAGCGGATCAAGCCAGCAGAACCGGTAAAAGATCTTTCTAAAGCAACTGTGGCTCTGGTAACCTCCGGAGGGATTGTGCCCAGGGGCAACCCCGACAGGATACGCGTATCTTCTGCTGAGACATACGGTAAATATGATATCTCCGGCATAGAAGATCTGACTCCGGAGATATTCGAATCTGTCCACGGCGGATATGATCGTGTATGGGCGAACGATGATCCGGACGTAGTCCTGCCCGTGGATGTTCTCCGCGAAATGGAAAGAGAGGGAGTTTTCGGCAAGCTTTACGATTATATCTTCACGACAACCGGAACCGGGACGGCGGTGGCCAACGCCGAACGTTTCGGTCGGGAAATAGGGGAGCAACTTAAAAAGGACGGTGTGGATGCCGTTATACTGACGTCGACTTGAGGAACCTGCACACGATGCGGTGCATCGATGGTCAGGGAAATTGAAGCAACCGCGGGTATACCGGTCGTACAGATAGCGACGATTGTACCTATAATGCTTACGGTAGGTGCCAACAGGATAGTCCCCGGTGTTGCGATTCCACATCCGGTCGGCGATCCCGCCGAAGGTCCCGAGGCAGATAAAGCAGTGCGTAGAGAAATCCTAGAAAGAGCTTTTAAAGCCATGCAGACAAAAATAACAGAACAGACGATTTTTAAAAACTGACTCAACATTTGAGAGAATCTGAAGCAGATAAGCAGTATGGCAAATTATCCAATGTAGAATCGTCAAATGTTTAAAACAACAGCGTCAAGGGCTTGCGAATCAGTCGAAAATCTCTTTGCAGGAACGGAGAAGCGAGAACATGAAAGGCATCGTTGCTCAAAACGGCAGAAAAATGTCGTTTTCAATGGTATTTTTTTGTGTCCTTTTTATCCTGATGATGTCCGGTTCACCTGCTGAGAGCGTTATCCAGTCGGTCAGAACCGGGATGCAGCCGAAAGGTCCCAGGATAGTCCTTGACCTTGATGGACCCACCGATTACGGCGTCATTACCAGAGGCGGGCGATTGTATATCCATGTTAAGGCGCCGGCAGCAAAGTCCTTGCGCGAAATAGAAGACCTTCCACGAAACGACCTCGTTGCTGGATGTTTCCTGAAACAAGAAGGCGGCAATACCTTGATCGAGATCGTATTTTCTTCAGAAAAGGCAGATTTCAGGCATTTCCAGATGACAAAGCCCGACCGGATAGTAATAGATTTTTTCCCTAAAGGTCAACAACCACCTGCCTTACCGCAACCGATAGGTGCGGTAGAAGTGCCTTTACACGGGAAAAAACAGGACAGCTCAACGACGCTGGAGGAATTGCTATGCCTCGTGCCCGAAACGTACACGGCGTCGGGCTTCACCGAAAGTCTTGAAATACCACTGACAGGACGGAGCAACTTGTTCGACGGAGCTGCCGAGAGGGAATACGCCTTTGAGCTTTTCATACCGGAAGAATGGCGATTTGTGGATGACAGTTACGTTGAGCTCATTTTGCAAGGCTACCTGCCGGATGATTCGCCACTTCCTCCGATGGACGTATTTTTTAACGGATATCCCCTAAAGATCGCAACCTTCGACAGGATCGAAAGTGGTAAAAGCAGAATAAAATTTGCGGTATTGCCGGAATATTTTTCCCCGGGGACCAACAGGCTCGTGTTTTTGGAAGCTCCTTGGCTCAATGGATCAGGGGTTCCTTTGATCGAGGAAAACCGTATGGTCATAAAGGCAAGGGCGCAGTTTGACCTGCACCTGGCCGATTTTCCGAAAGCTTTCGTTCCCAGCGAAAAGGACACGCGTTTATTTATAGTCATTCCTGAAGGGTTTTCCCTTCAGGTTTATCAAGCAGGACTCAGGGTTATGCAGGTGTTACAGAAAGAAATAAAAAAGACAAACATGATAAAGGATGTCTCGATTCCTGCATTTGTCACCTTTCCCTTACTTGTGAAAGAAGCGCTTTCGGGAAGGGACTTTTCGGGCGATCATTTGATTTTTCTAGGCGAATTCGATTCCCTGGGGCCTGAATTTAAGAGGACTTTCGGTTTAAACAAAAAACCGGGTGCCGACATCTTCCTTTCCTGTTTCGTCAATAAGCAGGGGGGGGCCCGCCTTTATGTGGGAGCAGCAGACAAGGCGAAACTTGAAAAGGCGGTAGAGATCTTATTGAGAAAGGATATAAAAGAACGCCTTGATACGCGAAAGTTGGAGATCTTTTCCGAAAATTTCCCCCCCGCAAGTGAAAACGATGCCGCAGAGACCATTGAAGAAAAGGGGACCGAAGTGTCGGTAGCCGAAAAAGACCTCGTTTTTACGGGCGAAGGATATCACAGGCAATCCATCGAAGCTCCTGCGGCTATCCTTCACCCGCCAGGGAAAGGTCCGAAATTGGGGCTCATAGTACGATATTCCAGATATCTTGACGGTGATTCGTCGTGGGTAGCGGTAGCACCAAAGGGTCAAAAAAGTGAGCCGATCATGCTTGACCCGACAGCTTCGGGAAAGAAGATGCTTGTATTGCCGACGGATTCTCTCAATAAGGCAGAAACGACTGAAATTGAAATTGAGGCCGTTCTCCGGTTGAAAAAAGGCACTTCCTCTGACGAATCTCGCACGGCCTGGTGTGTTGTCGAAAAGGATGCCAGGTTTTTCTCTCGAATTGCAGAAAAACCTTCCAGAGCCTTACTAGAAAATATCGGCCTTTTCATGCATGACGAGAAAGTAGAGATATACCTTGGAAAGAAAGCAGGGCTTTTTGAGCTTAACATGCTGGCAATTTTTTTTATGCAAACGAAGGGGATAGATGGAAGAGACTATCCGCTTGAGGTAATGCCTTTGGAATCCTATCCAGGCCCGCTCAGGGAAAATGTGTGCATTGTAGTAGGGAACGCGACAGAGCTGTTGGAAGCCGGTATTCCTCTGGCAGCAAATTACGACGTCAAGGAAAAAAAATTTCACACCGCCTTTTCTGCGGTACCAGTTCTCGGTGACTATGAAGAAGAGACTGTTCTCTTGCAGCTTTTTGCCGGCGGGAATAAGCCTTTTTCACTCGTAATAGCCTTACCTCCAGGGATTCCGGCAATGCGCGGTTTTCGCAAGGCAATAAATCACCGTGAACTGAAAGGCACGGTAGCCCTGGTGAATAAAGAAGGCGAAGTCTTGTCCTACTCCCCCGATCTCTCCGAAAAAGGCCTCGCCAAAGCTGCGGAAACCAGAGATTCTTTATTACTTGGTATTTTTGTCATTGCGGTGTCAGCGGTTTTTTTCTGGCTTGTTTATCGCTTACTGAAACGCAGGAAAAATAGTAAATAAACCGGTTTACATTGGAAGAAGGAGTGGAAACTTGGTGAAGGTCGCAAGATTTAAAGACACTGCCGAAAACTGGATGCGTTATGCTCTTGGTCTCGCTGCTTTGGGAGCGGGCAAGGGTGAAGTTCCCGTCGGGGCCGTTGTGGTAAAGGCAGATAAGGTAATAGGTGAGGGATACAATCGCCGGGAGGAAACCTTGGATCCTACTGCGCATGCTGAAATACAGGCCATAAGACAGGCTGCTGAAAGGTTGGGCAGCTGGAGGCTTGACGATTGTGACCTTTATGTGACACTCGAGCCGTGTCCGATGTGCGCGGGAGCGCTTGTAATGGCGAAGATAAGACGGATTTTCTTCGGTGCGCCGGATCCTAGGTGGGGAGCCTGCGGCACGCTTTATGAAATACCCAGGGACGCAAGATGGAATCACTCTTGTAAAATACGGGGTGGAATCCTCGCTGAGGATTGTGCTAAAATGCTTCGGGAGTTCTTCCAGGCCCGCAGACGGGCTGTGGCAAAAGGTGGAGAGATGGCCGAGTGGTCGAAGGCGGGCGACTCGAAATCGTCTAGGCGGTGATGAGCCGTCTCGTGGGTTCAAATCCCACTCTCTCCGCCAATTGAAAAAATATCGGGAAAAATGCGGAGAAGTGGCCGAGTGGTCGAAGGCGGGCGCTTGGAGAGCGTCTGGGCGGTAACGCCCCGGGGGTTCGAATCCCTCCTTCTCCGCCAATTTTGCGGTTTTTCTCTGGAGGCCCAGCCCTGTGCGGCAAAGACCCGTGAACCCCGCCAGGCCCGGAAGGGAGCAACGGTAAGCGATGATCTTTGGGTGACACAGGAAAACTGGGCCTCCTGAGAAAAACCGTATTATTTTGGGGTCCTGGGCTATGGAAAACAAGTTCGGAGGTCATATAAGGCCAAAAAAGGAAATAGCCTTCGGAATCGATTGCATACTGCAACCTGTTTACGTAGTTTCTCTGGAAGTATTTCGAAGAGGGCTGTTGACAAGGCCCGAATATAAACATTACCAGGCCGTGGTCGACGGCGGCACGGGAAAGGTCGAGTTTTTCCCTTCCGGATCTATACATGTGATGTCAGGCCTTCCTTTCGATGGGAAAATGCTGCCTGTCCTTATCGGAAGCACTGAGGCGGAGGCCCTTGCAGAAATGGCTGCCAGACAATCCGGCAGAGGAGGGTGGAAGTCGTTTCTCAGTTCAATACATGCTTTTGCCGCGACTCAAAAAACAATCTCGACATGGCGTATCTGGATTGCTTCGGGTGATAAGTTAATAGACTCGGTTACTGAGAAGGAAATAAACGTGGGAGTCTTTTTGGCACAGTTTCTAAGCGGCGAAAGCAACTGCCTTCCTCTTGAGGAAGACCAAGATCTTTACTTTGATGACAAGACCCCGGATGATGGCTAAATTATATTTTTTCGATTTCGGCTTCACGCTCAGGCGGAAGCACGCCCGGCGGCGCGATGTCGATAAGTGTTCCGATGAGTTTTTCCAGTTCCTGCAGATCGGGCGTCCTGGATTCCGCAAGGCAGTTTTTGACGTAGCCTTTCAGAATTTCGATACAAGCTGTCTGCATGGCTTTCCTTGCGGCTGAAAGTTGAAGAATAATTTCCGTACAGGGTTTGTCTTCGATTATCATTCGCTGGATTCCGCGCAACTGACCTTCCACGCGTTTTAACCGGTTAAGCATCGCTTTTCTTTCCGGAGGCATGTTTTCCAGCTGATCGATCAGAGACCCATGAGGTCCTTGTGACATTTTTTTACCCTCCCGGTATTTTCCGTAAGAACAAGTAGCGGTATGGGGTATATAGTACTTTCAAATCAGTTGCTGGTCAATCCAAACCTGTGTTATACTCCCCGTTGGCCTTACTACTCACATGGCTGGACTGTACCGGTGGTGTTCCGAAGAGAAAAATCGGGATTCCGGGGCGGGAAGAAAGTCATGGAGGCTAAACCAAACGCAGGAGGGGTAAAAAAGTGGCAATAGTGACAATGAAACAGCTTCTGGAATGTGGAGTACATTTTGGACACCAGACGCGCCGGTGGAATCCCAAGATGAAACCCTATATTTTTACCGAGCGCAACGGTGTCTACATCGTCGACCTGCAGAAAACCGTAAAAGGCCTGGAGAAGGCCTACGATTTTCTGCGTGAAGTTTCGAAAAGCGGCGGTGGAGTTCTTTTCGTGGGGACAAAAAAACAGGCCCAGGAGACTATTAGGGACGAAGCCATCAGGTGCGGCCAGTTTTACATCACGCACAGGTGGTTAGGCGGCTTGCTGACTAACTTTCCTACCATCAGGAAACGCATCAACCGGATGATAAAGCTTCAGGAGCTTGAAACCGGCGTAAACACCGAAAAATGGACGAAAAAAGAGCTCATAGGACTTAGGAAAGAAAGAGAGAAACTCGAGAAATACCTGCTCGGCATAAAGGATATGAAAGAAATACCCGACGCGGTCGTCGTAGTGGACCCGCGACGAGAGAACATCGCAGTACTCGAAGCAAGGAAGCTGAACATACCGATTATTTCCATAGTAGATACCAACTGCGATCCTGATCTTATCGATTTCCCGATCCCGGGGAACGACGATGCGATCAGGGCGATAAAGTTGATAATCGGGCTCCTCGCAGATGCCGTGATCGAGGGAAGACAGGGACAGGACAGCGAACTCGTGGTTGAAGCTGCTACTGAAGACGACGCCGAGCCCGTAGAGGTTACAGAAGAAGATGTAATCTCGGTTAAAGAAAAGTTACAGGAAAGCTATGGCGAAGTCGAAGAAGACATCGTTGATAAGGAACTTGTTGAACGCAAAGGCTGGAAGGAGGAATAATCTATGGCTGTTGACATGGAAACCGTCAAGGAGCTCCGTTATAGATCAGGGGCAGGCGTCCTGGATTGTAAAAAGGCTTTGGAAGAATGTGGCAACGATATCGAAAAGGCCGTCGACTTCCTTCGGGAAAAGGGTCTCGCCAAAGCAGCTAAAAGAGCGGGAAGAACAGCTTCGGAAGGAATCGTGTTTAGTTACATACACACGAACGGCAAGATAGGAACACTCGTCGAAGTAAATTGTGAGACCGATTTCGTCGCAAGGACTGACGAATTTCAGGAGCTCGGCAAGGAACTGGCCATGCACATAGCAGCTGCGGCGCCGCAATATCTTGCTCCTGAAGACGTGCCGGCAGAGGACCTTGAAAGAGAAAAGGAAATATACAAACAGCAGGCTCTCGATGAAGGAAAACCCGAACACATCGTCGAAAAAATAGCCGAGGGCAGGGTTGCCAAATTTTACGAGGAAAACTGCCTTATGGAGCAAAAGTACATCAGGGATCCTGAAAAGAAGATCAAGGACCTGATCGTCGAAAATATAGCTGTTTTGGGAGAAAATATAGTAATAAGGCGTTTCGCAAGATTTGCCATTGGCGAATAGGAAATGAAGAGGCGGGGGGTTCCCCCGCCCCTTTTTTTGAAATT
>DMCT01000087.1:0-2044 GCA_003446665.1 Synergistaceae bacterium | reverse complement strand
AGGGGGGGGGGTTTCCCCCCGCCTCTTTTTTTGAAATCCCGGCGCGGAGGTGACGGTGCGGGATGATGCCGTTTAAAAGGATTCTTCTGAAATTATCCGGTGAAACCCTCGCAGGTGGGAAATCTTTTGGTCTGGATATGCCTACTGTTGTGAATATTTGCGAGGATATTGCGGATCTTTGGAGAAACGGTGCCGAGGTAGCAATGGTCGTAGGGGGCGGCAATATCTTTCGTGGGGTCAACGCCGATGCAGTAAACCTGGACAGGGCCCAGGGTGACTACATGGGAATGCTTGCAACGGTAATTAATTCACTTGCCCTTCAGAATGCCCTCGAAAAAATGGGAGTACCCACGCGAGTGCAAACAGCAATCGAGATGCGTGAGATCGCAGAACCCTTTATAAGAAGAAAGGCCCTTTCCCACCTGGAAAAGGGGCGCATAGTTATTTTTGCAGCCGGAACAGGGTCGCCTTATTTTTCAACTGATACGGCTGCTGCCTTGAGGGCTGCCGAAATCGGGGCAGACTGCCTGTTGAAGGCGACAAAGGTCGATGGTATATATGATAGTGACCCGGCCGAGAACTCCGACGCACAGCTTTTGCGTAATGTTTCGTATATGGAGGCTCTTACCAGGCAGCTTAAGATAATGGATGCGGCGGCTTTTTCTTTGTGCATGGAGAACAAAATCCCCATTATTGTCGCAAATGTGCTCAAAAAAGGAACGTTGCAAAAGATAATTCTTGACGGAGAGCACATCGGCACTCTAGTCCATCACGAAAAGGAGTGAGGCAAAAATGCCGGACGCTGAATTGAAAGAATTGAGATCCAGAATGGAGAAGGTCATAGAACACCTGAAGAAGGAATTGCAGGGTGTCCGGACCGGAAGGGCACATCCTGCGCTTGTGGAAGATATAAAGGTCGAATATTACGGTACGCAGACGCCGATTTCACAGCTTGCTACGATCAGTATTCCCGATGCTCGTCAGATATTGATATCCCCTTGGGACAAAACTGCGATCAAAACTGTTGAAAAAGCAATTCAGGCCTCTCAACTCGGAATCAATCCCCAGGTAGATGGAGATAACATCAGGCTTGTGATTCCGGAACTTACGGGTGAAAGGCGTGTCGAGCTTTCGAAACTCGTCAGGAAATATGCCGAAGAAGCCAGGGTTGCCGTGAGAAACATTCGCAGGGAAGGCAACGATATATACAAGAAAATGGAGAAAAACGGCGACATCAGCGAAGATCAGATGCATGACTATATCGATGATGTGCAGGAACTGACCCACGAATTTATAAAAAAGATAGACGAGATTAGCGAGATGAAAGAAAAAGAAATTCTCGAAGATTGACCGATATTACAAATCCAGGATTCAAAAAAGGCTGCGCGGTTTGCGCAGCCTTTTTTGAACAAAACGAGCTTGGAAGTTTCAGACATGATTGGCCGTTTTAAGGACACCAGTCGACAAGATCCTGTAATCTGCAGGGAAGAACTGTGTAAACCCGGAGGGGGAGAGCGGTGAACAAAAAGGTGGTAGTAGCTCTTGGCGGAAACGCCATACTTCAAAGAGGTCAAAAGGGAACAGCAGAAGAGCAGATGGAAAACGTGATGTCCACTGCTCGCCAGATTGTTAAAATGATAAAGACTGGATATGAAGTAGTCATCAGCCACGGGAACGGTCCTCAAGTGGGTGCCATTCTTATACAGAATGAGCTCGGATCGCAACAAGTTCCTCCCATGCCAATGGATATTTGCGGGGCGGAAAGCCAGGGTCTGATCGGGTACATGTTGTGCCAGTCTCTGGGAAACCTAATGGAAGAAGAAGGTGTCGAAGGTCGTTGTCCGGTTTGTATAGTTACACAGGTTGAAGTGGATCCGAAGGATAAAGCCTTCAGGAATCCCACGAAGCCCGTGGGACCTTTTTATACGGAGGACATTGCAAAAAAACGCATGAAAAGTAACAGGGAATCGTGGATCGACGATGCCGGCAGAGGATGGCGTCGTGTGGTGCCTTCACCCGACCCCAAAAGTATAGTGGAAGCCGG
>DMCT01000056.1:3259-4008 GCA_003446665.1 Synergistaceae bacterium | reverse complement strand
GTGGTGGTGGAAGGCCGGACATAGCTTCAGCGGGGGCCAAAAACGCCGAGGGGCTCGAAGAAGCATTGAGGCGCATACCCGAGATTGTGGGCGAACAGATCAGGCGATGAAGCGTTATCTCGGCCTGGACATGGGCACCAGACGCATTGGAGTGGCCGTCAGCGACCCCCTGGGTTCCTTCGCGCAGGGGGTCGCCGTTTTGAAGGCCGAAGGCGACTGGATGAACGAACTGGACGCTCTCGTGAAAAAGTACAAGGTGAGCGTCATCGTAGTGGGGATGCCCACGAGAACCACTGGTACGGCCGGACCCGAAGCCGAAAGGGCCGAAAGCACGCGGCGGGATCTGGCCGAAAGGTACCCCGACCTTGAGGTCACGGCCTGGGATGAGCGTTTCACCACTGTGAGGGCCAGGCAGGCGCTCCTGGAAGGAGACGTGAGCAGGAAGGGCCGGAAAAGCCGGGTGGACATGGTGGCGGCTTCCATATTGCTCCAGGACTATCTAGATTTCCTGAGAAAGGGGGGATCACCGGGATGACCATTCCCGAAGGCGTGAAAGAGACGCCCATGCTCCGGCAATACGCGAAGTGGAAGAGAGCCTACCCGGATTGCCTCCTTTTTTTCAGGATGGGCGACTTTTACGAACTCTTCTTCGACGACGCGAGGAAGGCTTCCCGTATCCTGGACATAGCCCTCACCTCCAGGGACCCGAACCGGGAAATCCCCATGGCCGGAGTACCCTGGCATTCGGC
>DMCT01000056.1:2605-3075 GCA_003446665.1 Synergistaceae bacterium | reverse complement strand
CCCGGCACCTTCGTCCCCTCCGACTCGCCCATGGAGGGAAGGCTGGCTGCCTTTACCGTTTCCGGCGACGACGCCTGCATCGCCCTTTTGAGTTCCGGCACGGGCCGTATAGAGGCGGGTTCCATGCCCAGGGAACAAGCCATGGCGGAACTGGCGGCCTTCGACCCCATGGAGCTTCTCATTCCGAGGAACATGCCCTCTTCCGAGAAGTCGGCCCTCAGACAAGCCTTCAGGGCGTCGTTGGTTGAAGCCGACCCGGATGCCTTTGAACCGACGGAGGCTTCGCGCAGGCTCTGCGAGGCGTGGAAAGTGGCCACGCTGGAGGGGTTCGGCATCGAAAAGGGCAGCCCCGTGTGCGGGTGCGCCTGGGTGGTATTTGATTACCTCAGCCAGACCCAGTTCGGCGCAGCCTGCCACGTCCGCAGAATTTTCCCCCTGCGGGGGGGCGCGTACCTTTATATGGACCGTGC
>DMCT01000056.1:0-2419 GCA_003446665.1 Synergistaceae bacterium | reverse complement strand
CGTCTTTTGAGACGTTGGCTGCTTCACCCATTGGTAGATCCCGAGGAGATATCGTCACGGCACGAGGCCGTGGAAGTCCTGACTGAACGGCCCGAAATGCTGCGTGCCCTGAGAGGGGCCCTTTCTGCCTGCGGCGACGCGGAGCGTGCGGTGGCGAGGATGGGCATGCGTCTTGCCGCGCCACGCGACCTCGGCGTAATCAGGGATACCCTGTCGGCCCTCCCGCTATTGCGGGATGTGCTGTCGCGCCTTCCGCTCCCCGAGCCCTGGGGCTTTGTCGCGGACCCCGGGGACCTTGCCCAGGAGCTGGCGGCGGCCCTTGCCGACGAACTTCCCAGGGCCCTCAGGGAAGGCAACGTCATCAGGAAGGGCTACGATGCGAAGCTGGACGAGCTTCGGGGCCTCAAGGAAAGGGCGAAACAGTTTCTTGATGAAATGCTGGAGGGCGAGCGACGCAAGACGGGGATAAAAAACCTGAAACTTGGCTTTAACAAGGTTTTCGGCTATTACCTGGAGGTCAGCCGGTCCAACCTGGACCAGGTCCCGCCAGAGTACGTGAGGAAGCAGACGCTGGTGGGGGCCGAGCGTTTCATAACCGGCGAACTTAAGAAATTCGAGGAGAAAATGCTTTCCAACGACGAGGACATAAGGGTTCGGGAGGAAGAACTCTACGCGGAGCTTTGCGGGAAAGTCCTCGATAAAACAGCCCTCATACAGGACATCGCCTCTTCTTTGGCCTCACTGGACGTTTTGGCCTCTTACGCCGCCGTCGCCCTGGAAAGGGGTTACAAAAGGCCGTCGGTCGACAGGAGCTACGTCCTCGATTTCAGGGACGCCAGGCACCCCGTGGTGGAAATAATGCTCGACGACGCTCCTTATACGCCCAACGACATACTGCTGGATTCGGAGACAAGGCGCATGGCAGTCGTTACCGGCCCCAACATGGCCGGGAAGTCCACCTACCTGAGGGCCGCGGCGCTTTTGGTCGTTATGGCCCAGGCCGGGAGCTTCGTCCCCGCCTCTTTCGCCAGGCTCGGGACGGTGGACAGGATTTTCTCCAGGATAGGGGCCAGGGACGAGCTCGCCAGGGGGAAAAGCACCTTCATGGTGGAAATGGTCGAAACCGCCAGCATTTTGCACAACGTCACTCCCAGGAGCCTGGTCATACTGGATGAGATAGGGCGCGGAACGTCAACCTACGACGGCGTGAGCATAGCCTGGGCGGTGATGGAATATCTTCATTCCGCCGCCGACGGCATGGCCAAGGTCCTTTTCGCCACCCACTACCACGAGCTTTCGGCCCTGGCGGAAAAAATGCCGGGAGTTTTTAACCTGAGCTTCAGCGTGGAAGAAACGGACCGGGGAGTGCTTTTCCTTTACAGGCTTAAGGAATCTCCAGCGGACCGTTCATACGGGATAGAGGTGGCACGCCTTGCAGGCGTGCCCGATGCGGTAGTCAGAAGGTCCCAGGAGCTTTTGAGACGCTTCGAGGCCGAAGGCGGCATACGGGGGCCGTCCGGGCAGGGCGAACCGGCAAAGTCCTCCAGTCGGGACTCGGGCTTCGGTCAGCTGCGGCTTTTTCGGACCGGGGCCGAGGACATACTGAGGGAACTGGCAGCGGCGGACCCCGACGGCATGACGCCCCTGGAGGCCCTCGAGCTTTTGTATGTCCTTAAAGAGAGGGCCAGGGAGGTTCTGGAAGAAAAATGAAAAAAAGCATAAGACGACTGGACGAAAGCGTATCGAGCCGCATAGCCGCCGGCGAGGTTATAGAAAGCCCGGCCAGCGTCGTCAAGGAGCTTTTGGAAAACGCCCTCGACGCCTACGCGCGGACCGTACGGGTAAGCCTGAGGCAGGGAGGCAAGGGACGGATCGTCGTCGAGGACGACGGCCATGGCATACCCTTCGGGGAACTGCCCCTGGCGGTGGAGCGTTTTGCCACGAGCAAGATCTCCGGTACCGAAGACCTGGAGAAAATAGGCACCCTCGGCTACCGAGGCGAAGCCCTTGCCAGTCTGGCCGCCGTGAGCCGTCTGGAGATACGAAGCCTCGCCGAAGGAAGCAGCGGTGGAGGTCTCCTCAAGTGTACCGCTGGAGTCATAGAGGCCCACCTGGAGATTCCCGTCGAGAAGGGGACCAGGGTCCAGGCAGACGACCTTTTTTTCAATCTTCCGGCCCGCAGAAAATTTTTGAAACAGGCCGCCAGCGAAACCCGCAAGGTGGGCCGCCTTTTGAGAGACTATGCCGTGGCCTACCCTGAGGTGGATTTTTCCCTCTCTTGTGATGGCAGGGCGGTTTACTCCACCGCGGGCGTAAGGGAACGCAGGGAGCTTCTGGAGAAGCAATGGGGGAACGACCCGGCTATACATTTTAAAAAGTCACGGACCGGCGACATGGTAGTAGAGGCCTTCTGGCAGCC
>DMCT01000100.1:4966-6120 GCA_003446665.1 Synergistaceae bacterium | reverse complement strand
TCGAACCGGCGCGGACCAGCCCAGCAAGGGCGTGGGCGCTTTCAAGGGCCGGAATGATGCCTTCCGTCCGCGACAGCAGCGCGAACGCCTCCAGGGCTTCTCCGTCGGTTACCGAGGTGTATTCCACCCTTTTCGATTCCATGAGGAAACTGTGTTCCGGGCCCACTCCGGGGTAATCCAGCCCCGCCGACAGGGAATGGGCTATCTGGACCTGGCCGTTTTCGTCCTGCAATAGAAAGGACCTGCTGCCGTGCAGCACGCCTACCCGTCCAGCTGTTAGCGTGGCCGCGTGTTTGCCCGTCTCGACTCCGCTCCCGGCAGCTTCCACGCCCATCATGCGGACGTTTTCGTCTTCGATGAAAGGATGAAAGAGCCCTATGGCGTTGCTTCCCCCGCCGACGCAGGCCACCAAAAGATCGGGCAGGCGGCCTTCCAGCTCCAGTATCTGACGACGGCTCTCGTCACCGATAACCCTCTGGAAATCCCTTACTATCGTCGGGTAAGGGTGAGGTCCCACCGCCGAACCGATTATGTAGTAGGTGCTTTCCACGTTCGTGACCCAGTCTCTTATGGCCTCGTTCGTGGCGTCCTTGAGGGTACGGCTGCCGGAGGTGGCAGGGATGACCTCGGCGCCCAAAAGCCTCATCCTGTCCACGTTAAGGGCCTGCCGTTCCATGTCTTCCGTCCCCATGTACACGTGGCACTCAAGGCCGAACCTCGCCGCCGCCGTGGCCGCCGCGACGCCGTGCTGCCCTGCCCCGGTTTCGGCTATCACGCGCTTTTTCCCGAGCCTTTTCGCCAACAGAGCCTGGCCCAGGGCGTTGTTTATCTTGTGCGCTCCGGTGTGGTTCAGGTCTTCCCGCTTAAGGTAAACCCTGGCCCCTCCCGCATGTCCAGCGAACCTTTCCGCCAGGTAAAGAGGGGTCGGCCGCCCGCTATAACTGGAAAGCAGGCCAGACAACTCTTCCCGGAAGGACGAATCCTCCCGAAGCGCAAGGTAGGCTTCTTCCAGCTCTTCCAGCGCTGGAAGAAGCGTCTCGGGTACGTACCGCCCGCCGTAATTTCCGAAATATCCTTTTCTGCTCATTTCACTTCACTCTCCAATCGTCTCGTCTCGTACCGCCTGATCCTGCAAAGGGCCTGCCGCATCATGC
>DMCT01000100.1:3827-4782 GCA_003446665.1 Synergistaceae bacterium | reverse complement strand
TTTTCAGGCCCTAGCCCGCCCGCGAGTATAAAAGGCCTGCCGAAATCTCTTCTGTCTAAAAGGGACCAGTCGAAGCATTCGCCCGTTCCGCCCTTTCCCGCCGAACCGGAATCGAAGAGAAACCAGTCGGCGCAAAGATACTTGTCGACGTCTGGAAAGGTGCCGCCGGAAAGGGCAAAGGCCTTTATTGTCCTCACGGAAACTCCCGAAAGAAGCTCCGGCGGTTCGGCCCCGTGAAACTGGATGGCGTCGAAAAGACCGCTTTCCGTGATTTCGGCGACAAATTCCCCGGAAGGGTCAGCCACGACGGCCACGGTTAAGACAAAAGGCGGCAAGCCCCTGGTCATTTTGCCCACGTCGTCGATGGAAACCCTGCGCCGACTCGGCGCGAGGACGAATCCCAAAGCGTCCGCCCCGGCTTCCGCGGCCTCCATAACGTCACGCCTGCTGGTGAGACCGCATATCTTGACCCGCACCACCGGCTGTCACCCCTTCCAGGATTTCCTTAAGGCGCTCCTGCGGCCTAGGGCTTTCCACCAAAAAGGACCCGACGAGAATGCCGTCGACTCCGCATTCTGCCAGAAAGCGGGCGTCTTCCACAGAGGAAACGCCGCTTTCGGCTACCACCAACGGGCGTTTCCGGCCCGTCCGGGACCGCAAAACCTCCATGAGCCTCTCCGTCACGCCCAGGTCCACGGAAAAATCCTCCAGGTTCCTGTTGTTTATTCCCAAAACTTCAGCGGTCGTGTCGAGGGCCCGAAAAAGTTCCTCCTCGTCGTGCACCTCCACCAGCGCCTCGAGGCCGATGGAACGGGCCTTTTCAAGCATCGCCTCCAGGCGGTCCTGTTCGAGCACCGATGCGATAAGAAGCACAGCGTCAGCTCCAAGAAAAAAACTTTCGTAAAGCTGCAACGGGTCGATCATAAAATCCTTTCTCAGAATCGGAAGGCTTGTC
>DMCT01000100.1:0-3701 GCA_003446665.1 Synergistaceae bacterium | reverse complement strand
TTTTTGTCCGTAACTACCGAGATGGCGCTGGCTCCGCCTTTTTCGTAGGCCTGGAGCCTTTCCGCCGGTTCGAGGGAAGTTTCTATGATCCCCCTGCTGGGCGAGGCGCGTTTTATCTCGGCGATTATCGACACGCCGGGAACCGAAAGAGCAGCGCAAAGCGAGCGGCGGTCGCGCTTCATAAGCTCCAGTTCCCTTTCTTTCTCGCGGATTATCTTTTGAAGGATCATGCCACTCCGTCCCTTTCAAGCGATGCCGTGAAGTCCAGCACGTTTTTAAGGCAGGCCCCGGCACGCCCTGTATCTATAACCTCGGCGGCCATGGCCGCGCCCTCCCTGTAACTTCTCGCACTGCCCGTCGAAACGAAGGCGGCCGCGGCGTTGAAGATCACCACGTCCCTCATCGGCCCTCTTGCGCCTTCGAAGACGGCCCGAAGGATGTCGCG
Source organism: Synergistaceae bacterium (assembly GCA_003446665.1). Classification (GTDB taxonomy): domain Bacteria; phylum Synergistota; class Synergistia; order Synergistales; family Thermovirgaceae; genus UBA1876. The sequence goes on along the minus strand of DMCT01000100.1, from coordinate 3,256 downwards.
GTTTTTCTCTGCGTCGCCGCCTGTGAGGCCGTCGTTGGACGCCCTTTCGAGCCCCGCCATTTCGGGGGTCAGCTCTTTTTCCATGATGGAACCCTTTTCGATGACGCACACCCTGTTGGGGCCTTCCAGCGACAATTCGTCGATACCGCCGTACCCGTAAACGGTCATCCCGCCTTCTACCCCGAGGCCCACCATGACCTCCGCCATGGGCCGCAGAAGCTCCGGCGAAAAGACACCCAGGACCTGGTAGTTCGCCCGGGCCGGGTTGGTTACGGGACCCAGGATGTTGAAGATTGTCCGAACACCAAGCGCCTTGCGGGTCGGCGCCACGTGACGCATGGCCCTGTGAAAGGCTGGCGCGAAGATGAAGCCGAACCTGGTCTTTTCTATGCAGGCTCCTACTGTTTCCGGGTCGTCCAGAAAAGGAATGCCCAAAGACTCCAGGATATCGGCACTACCGCACCTGCTGGACACGGACCTGTTCCCGTGTTTGGCCACGGCTATTCCAGCCCCGGCTACCACCAGGGCCGCGGCCGTCGAAATATTGAAGGTCCCCTTGCCGTCTCCGCCGGTCCCGACGATATCTACCACCACCCGTTCCCGCACCTTTACGGGAACGGCCTTTTCCCTCATGACGTCGGCGGCCGCCGTGATTTCCGCGACGGTTTCGCCTTTTGTCCTTAGCCCGGCGAGGAACGCGGCCATCCTGGCTTCGCAGACGGCACCCTCCATGATGGCGTCCATGGCGTCTCTCATCTCTTCGGGTTCCAGGTCCCGTCCCGAAAAAATTCTTTCAAGCGTGCTTTTCATTGCTCTCGACTCCCTTCGTGAATCGGCTCGGCTCGTCTACTGAAATTTTTCAGTATATCCATTCCCCGTTCGGTGAGTATCGACTCGGGGTGAAACTGAACCCCGTAAAGGGGTTTTTCCCTGTGAGAAAGGCCCATGATCGTACCGTCGTCGGTCCAGGCCGTTACCGCAAGTTCCGGCGGAACGGAGCCGGGATCGACGGTCAGCGAATGATACCTGGTGGCGCTCAAAGGGCTTTCCAGTCCCTCGAAAATGCCGCTCCCGTCGTGGTGGATGACAGAAACCTTGCCATGAAAGGGCTCTCTCCCCCGCACGACACTTCCACCGAAGACTTCCGCTATAGCCTGGTGGCCCAGGCAGACGCCAAGTATCGGGATCCTGCCCGCGAAGGCCCTTATGACATCCATGGTCAATCCGGCGTCCCGCGGTGTTCCCGGTCCGGGGGATATGACAATTCCCCGAGGGGCCATTCTCGCTATGCTCCGAATGGATACGCCGTCGTTCCTCCTCACTTCGACGTCGTCCAGCTCCGACAGGCACTGGACCAGGTTGTAGGTAAAGGAATCGTAATTATCGATCATAAGGAGCATGCCCGTTTCCCCCTTTTCCCGCAGGCGTCTTCCAGGGCGTGAAAAAGGGCCCTGGCCTTGCTTTTGGTTTCCTCGTACTCGTTTTCCGGCACCGAATCGTAGACTATTCCCGCCCCCGCCTGTACGTGCACCCTGTCTCCCTCGTGAATGAAGGTGCGTATAGTGATGCAGGTGTCCATTCCGCCTCCGAAGCCGATGTAACCGACGGCTCCCGCGTAGGGGCCTCTCGGCTCGGGCTCGAGGTCCTCTATAATTTCCATGGCCCGGATTTTCGGGGCACCAGAGACGGTCCCGGCGGGAAATGCCGCCCGAAGTATGTCAAGGCAGCCGGCGCCTTCCGCGCGCTTTCCCGTCACGTTGGATACGATATGCATTACCTGGGAATACCGTTCCACCTCCATAAGTTCCGTCACCTTCACAGTGCCCGTTTCGCTGACCTTTCCTACGTCATTTCGCGCCAGGTCGACCAGCATGAGGTGCTCCGCCCTCTCCTTTTCATCGGCCAGAAGTTCCCGGGCAAAGGCCGTGTCCTCACGGGCGTCGGCGCCCCTTTTGCGTGTTCCCGCCAGGGGCCTGGTGGTGATTACATCTCCCGAAAGCCTCACCAGGACTTCCGGCGAGGAACCGATCAGGCAAAATCGCCCCAGGTCCAAAAAGAACATGTAAGGCGACGGGTTGGCTCGTTTGAGGGAGCGATAGACAGCAAGGGGAGTAACGTCGGTTTCAGCGGTAAAGCGCTGCGAGAGGACGACCTGGCTGACGTCTCCCGCCTTTATGTGTTCCTTGCCCCTTTGAACCATCGAGAGAAAATCCTCGCGGGACATGTTGGAACGAATGTTTCCCACGTAGCAGGCCCTTTCCGCCGCATCGGGGGCCACGCGGGGGCACCCCTCGATGAGGGCGGCCTGTTTTTTTAGAACCTCCTGGGTTCTTTCGTAAAGTCCGCAAAGGGCTTTTTCGTTCGAGCCGCCTGGAATACGTACATTTTGTACGGCCAGTATCTTATCTTCCACATGGTCGATAACGATAACGCCGAAAAAACCCATCATCACGGCATCCGGGAAAGGGCTTGGCCGCAGTCTCCTCGATCCTTCTGAATGAAAGAGGTTTTCCCAGTTTTCGACCATCCCATAACCTAAAAACCCGGCCACACCGCCGGGAAAGGGAGGAAGTTCGCCGTAGAGCGGACAATGTCTTGTTCCGACGTATTCTTCGATGCGCCTTTCAAAGTCGCCTGAGCTGCCTTCGTACAGGACCTGGCCCGAAAGGTCCATCTCCTCGAAACACCTCGCTGAAACCGAGAAAATGCGTTCGGGCTCCGTGGCCATGAATGAATAACGTCCGCTGGAATCTCCCCTCTCACCGCTTTCCAGAAGGATCGACGGTGATCCCGATTTGCGGAAACTTTCATAGAGCCCCAAAGCCGTCCTGCCTTCCAGGTCAAAACGACGACAAAGCGGCACAATGGGATAATTTCGGCCATAGTCGATGAAAGTTTCCAGCGTAATGTCTCCTTCTAAGCGTTTTTTCTTCACTCGGCTTGTCATTCTCATTCCTCCTCTTGTCTTTCAGACACCCCGGCGGGTGAGTCTCTGCAAAAATAAAAAACGGGGAAGAGCCTTTTGGGCCCTTCCCCGTCATTGGGGTCCGCATGTATTCTTGCGAAAAAAACAAAAAGGGCCCTGAAGTGAATCCCTGTCGGGATCCGCCTCCAAGGCCCTTTTAAAATCGTGTCTTACACTGATTCAGGCTCTTGGGGGCAGACCGTGTTCGTCTGCCACCACCAGCCGCGGAGAGTCCTGTTTTTCGTCATGGACACATCCTCCGGTTTGAGATTAAAAAGAATACTATACTGC
>DMCT01000106.1 GCA_003446665.1 Synergistaceae bacterium | reverse complement strand
ACGGCACCTGGATGTACCGTGTTGCAGATTGCAACGTTCATTGTGGAGGTGAAGGAATAGTTTGTTCCCATATCAGCAAGACTTCGCCCTGCCAACGCAGCCTGGAACCTTTCCGGGATAGCCTGTCCGTATGATACTCACGAATGACCCTGGCCACTTGGTATTCTCCGACCGCTACCTGTTCCAGCACATCCAGGGGGTGGTCGTAGTCGCCGATATCTTTGGCTGCAGTAATCAAAGCCGCAATTTCATGAGGGCGCTGTTCCTCAACGGTTCCCACGAAAACCGGGGTGTCGAAACCACTCAAAACCACTCCGGAAGGCCACAGGCGGAGCATATACTGCTTTCCGGAATCCTCGAGCAGAAGGCGAAGCCTTTCAGCTCTGCCGTCGTGAAGAAGCGGCAGCGAAGGAAGTTCTCCAAGCGGTGTGTCCGGTGAAAGCATGCTCAAGAGGTTTCTCATATTTACTGTTCTCGGCTTTACCCATCCTTTTTGAAGCAAAAACCCCTCCAGTTCGTCGATGTCTCCCGCACACTGAACAGTAAGGGGTTGTTCCCGTTCACCTGCAAGGTCGATCCTCCAGGCGGCGAGATCGCGCCAGCCATCGTCCCGCCACTCGGAAAACCCCATGATTTTTTCAGAAGTCACCGGTGCATAGAAGGCCAGGTCTTTTTCATGGCGCTGACCGATATGGAATCCCCCTGCAAGGGCCATCACTAGAACAGCCGTTATTGCCACCGCCCGCCTGGGGACCGTCTCGGAGACTCCCTTTACGTAGGCGATTCCCAGCAATGCCACCCACATGGTGCCGATGAAAAGGCCGCCGAGAACATCGGAAAGCCAGTGAACGCCAAGGTAGAGTCGGGAGACCCCGATAATGAACGAATATGCGACGACCGCCGGTACGGCCTTCCATTGCCGTGATCCAGGCAACCCTCTGGAGAGCACCACGATAAGGAACCCGTAAATGACAATACTCATCGCTACATGACCGCTGGGGAAACCGTAGGACGAAATCCCTTCATAGATCTCTATGGGACGGGGTAGGTCGATGGCCCATTTCAACAGCTGCACGCCCGTTAGACCACCGAGAACCGCCAGGATCCAGAAGGCCGCAGTCCGGTAGGCCCGCCCGAAGACGAGGGTTACCAAAACCGCGATGGACAGGGAAATATTCACAAAGGAATCGCCGAGCTCCGTCAGGGCCGCAAAAATGCTGTCCGACCACGGGGTCCTCAGGATCTCAAAAAAATTGTACACTGCCTGATCCGCTGCAACCAGTTGATCCCCCGCCAGAACATCCTGCAAGACGCCGAGGAATCCCCAGGTTGCAAGACAAAAGGTTGCGACGAGAAACGCCATGAACATCTCTTCGCCGCGTTCACGAAAGAAAAGGAACGTGACCAGACGCTTTAACAGCAGCAGCAGCCCTTGCCGGGGGTGTTCTGGTGCAGCCCATTCTTTCAGGCTTGCCACCCACAGTGGTCCTTTCCTCTCCAGCAAACGGGCAAGGCTTCGGCTGAGCCAGACGATGAACCACAAGGCTGCCAGCAGGACCCCCAGAAGCACGGCCAGTCTGGAGCTCACAGCTCCTGCGACCGCGAGGGATGTCCCGAAAAAAACCCCGGGAAGGATGTACGCGAAAGCCCAGCCTGCGGCAGAAAGGACATTGACGATCACAAAACGCGCGGGGTTCATCCCCAGCATTCCGGCTACGACGGGAATTACCGGACGTATCGGCCCGACGAAACGGCCGAAGAAAATGCTCTTGCCGCCATGACGCCTGAAAAAGGCTTCGGCGTTTTTCATCATGCCCGGATATCGTGAAAAGGGCCAAATACCCATGAGCCTTTCCTGGTAGAGATGCCCCAGCCAATAACTTGCGCCGTCGCCCAAAACGGCTCCGGAGCAGGCCAGAAGCAGGACAGGCCAGAGATGGAGGCTACCCGTCGCCACCACCGCCCCGAAGCCGAACATGAGGGCTGTGCCGGGGACCAGAAGGCCCACGAAGGCAAGGGATTCAGAAAGCGACGTCAGAAAGACCGCGGCGTATGTGAGTTCGCGGTGATGGGAGATAAACGTCAACAGGGTGTGGAAATAGTGCATCACAAGCTCTTTTCCTCTCTCGCCGAACTTCACTCTTTTGAAACGGCACTGGTTCCAGAGGGTTGGTCTCGGCGTGAATCGGCAGTCTCCGAAAATGTGGGGCCTATCCGTTTTTTTCCATTGGTCCTGTTATCCTTTTCCCTGCTGATTCCCTCCCGCGCCTGCGAGGGCGAGGACTCTGCGATACAGTTTTATGACTCTCCCGGCTGTCAGAAGGTAATGTCTTTTACTGTTTCCCGGCGCCGCTGGGGCGAAAGGGGAATCATTCAGGAAGACGAACCGGTATTTCAAACCGGCGGCATCTTCGAGTTCCTGTGCCAGCCATCGGTCCAGCCATTCCCCGGATGTTCTGCCGGTGGAGTCAAGGAAAATAAAAGCCGCGTTCCCCAAGCAGAAAGAAAAAAAGAAGGGGCCGAAATGGCGGTAGAACCTCGGAGCCCCGAAGTCTTCTAATTCATTGTGACCAACGGCAAGAACATAGGGGATATCCAATTTTCCGAGACCACGATATAGCAGCCGGTATTTATCTTCCGCCCCGTCGTAAACCGCATTCCCGGCGGACACCATAAAATCGATCTCTTCGTTCCGGACCAGGGGGACGATACGTTTTTCGAAAATCCGCATGGAATTCCTTATATTCCCCACAACGGCGAAACTGTAAGCTTGCCTTCCCTGCAACCACTTTTCGATACGCTCTATATTCACTGCATTGAGAGACTGGAAATCTTTTTCATAAACGGCGAGGTAAACCTTGTACCCAGCCAGGAAAAACATTTCTGTTTACGTTTTCGGCTCACAGGCCTACCCTCTTTTTCCGGTTGAAGAGTTCCCCGTAGATGATCATAATCCCTATGATCACGCCTATATATATTGTCAGGAACCGCCAGGATATGGTCAAAAGCGTAATATCCTTCTTTTGAACCAGGTGAGTCAAGAAGAACCCGTATCCCCCCTCAGCGATGCCCGCAGCACCGGGGGTGGGGGCAAAATACATGAAAAAGGTGACCACCACCTGAAAGGCCAAAACCGTCAGAAAAGGAATATGGTATCCCAGGGCCTTCAAGAGAACCGCTGAAAAGGAAAAAAGCAGCAGCAGAAAGAGGGCCGTAAAGAAAAAGGACAAAACCGCCCAGGCCGTTCCATTTCTGATAAATTTCATGAATCCCTCGGAGAAGAAATCCATTTCGCGGGAAACCCGAAGGTAAACCGTTCTCCTGCGCCGTGGCGACAGCATTTTCATATTGCCGAGCACGAAGAGAAAACGGTAGAGCCAGCATTTCATAACCCGGATCCGGAAGAGGACCACCCAGAATAGCGCCACGTAAAGACTGGAAACGCCCGTTATTGCATAAAGCACGTGCCTGTGAAAGAAGCCCCGGAATTCGTTTGGCTCGAGCCAGATGACAATTGGTGTAATGGTAAACAACATCAGGGCGGCCAGCATGGTGCGGATCGAAGTTGCTGCCGTCGCTTCCCCGAGCGGTATACCTTTCCGGTTCATGAAATAGATCTGGACTACTCCGCCTCCCGTGGCAAGGGGAGTGACGTTGGAGACGAAAATGTTCACGAAGACAAGTTTGAGGATATATGTAAAGGAAATGCGAAAACCCATTGCCCGGATGACGGAATAAAGACGCAATCCATCTGCCAGAAAATACAGGACCAAAAGGGCCAGAAGGCAGATGATGAATTCCGCCGAGAACACGGTTTGAGAAAAATGCAGCTGTCCACCCCCAAAGGAACGATGGACGAAAAACAATGTCCCCAAGGACATTGCAAAAAAAAGCGCCGCAAGGCCCAGATAGCCGTATATCCTCCTGGAAATGTGCGACGGGAAATGTCCGCCTCCGTTTTGTATTGCGTTTAAAAGGTGTATTTTCAATTTCTTGCACCCCTTGCAAGGTTGTGTCGCCGGTTTTCTGAGATTTTTTGCCGAAGGCGCCGGGGCTGAATCGAAAAAATTGATTCCGTTTTCGACCTGGTTGCTGAAACCGCCCAGCAGTCACCCCTTGTCTTCAACCACGTCCTGTAACTCAATGCCGATTCTCATCGAACAAAGGGAGTACCAGTTCAACCTTCAGGCCTGTGCCGTTGTCGCCGTCTCCAAGAGTGATCGACCCTTTATGGAAATCGATGACATTCTTTACAATGGCCAAACCCAACCCGCTCCCGAGAGCCCTTTCGCTCCGATACCGGTAAAATCGCCTGAACACTTTGGGTCTTTGGTCTGCGGGAATTCCCGGTCCTTCGTCGTTGATTTCGAAAAAAAGTTTCCCGGTATCGGTGAAGGCATTCAAGGTGACAGCGGTGCCCGAGGGCGAATATTTCAAGGCATTGTCGACCAGGCTTGAAATCATTGCCTTCAGGCCCCTTTCGTTCCCTGCCAGAAGAATGGGGGCCTCGGGTTTCGACCACAGGAGGTCAATTTCCCGCTCCATGGCCAGCGGGGAGAATTCTGAAACGACATCCCCGATGATCGTTCGAAAGTCCAGAACCTCGATGTTTTCCTCGAGAATATCAGCGTCCGTCTTCGCCATCATCAAGATCTGGTTTGCCATGACTGTGGCGCGATTTATCCCTTTTTTGATCTTCTTGAGGGAGTTTTCACGCTCCAGTTCGTTTCCGGTGTCGAGTGCATTTTGTACTTGCAGGTCTACCGCGGTCAGTGGGGTTCTGAGCTCGTGGGCAGCATCTGCGAGAAAGTGTTTTTGTCCCTTGATCGCAATATCCAGTCTCGAAAGGAGAGCATTGAGCTCCCGGACCAGGGGCAAGATCTCTTCAGGGACCATTGTCTCGTCGACAGGATCCAGTCTGGAGGCTTTTTTCCGGCGGATGCTGTCACAGAGTTCCTGGACGGGTCTAAAGCTTTTGTTGACGACAATGTATATCCAGATCGCAAGCGCAACCGCCAGGAAAAGTAGTGATAATGCCGTTTCCACAGCTATGAAAAAGACTATCTCTTTTCGTTCTTTAAGCGGCTGGGCGACCTGGACTGTGGTATCCCCCTTTGAGAGGACATAGACCCTCCACGGGGTTCCGTCATACATGAGATCGGTAAATCCAGGTTTTGAAACAAGGGGAATGGCGGTTTCCCGATTGGTGGTGTATAACAGGTTGTTTTCCGCATCCCGGATCTGGACTATCGAATCGACGGTTTTCTCCTCAAATCCACTTTCGGTGTCAGGTGTACTGTAATCCCTTCGGAGATGAGCGGCCAGTGCCACTTGCTCCATTTGATAATCCATGATTTCGAAGATCTCTTCTCGCATCGCGAAAAAAAGAAAAAGCAGGACCGTTGAGGAGCAAACGATAATCCCTATGGTAAGTCCGGAGAGTATTGCCCGTTTTATGGATTTCACGAAGGTTTCTCCATGAGGTACCCGAAGCCGCGGATGTTTTTTATGATGCCGGGACCGATTTTTTTTCTCAGGTTGTGTATGTGAACCTGCACGGCATTGCTTTCTATTCCTTTTTCCCAGCCGTAAAGGGCGGTTTCAAGTTCCTGCTCGGTAAGGATTTTCCCGATGTTTTGAAGAAAGGTCATGAGAAGGGTGTATTCGCTGCGGGAAAGCCGAAGCGGACTTTCGTTTCTGAAAACCCTCATATCAGCCGGGTTGACGGCCAGGTCACCGAACCGAATGATCGGCGTTCCCTCTCCCCTGGACCGCCTGGTCAGTGCTCGGATCCGGGCCGAAAGTTCCTCCAGCTCGAAGGGCTTTACCATGTAGTCGTCTGCTCCGCAATCAAGCCCTCTGATTCGGTCCTGTACGGCGTCCCAGGCTGTCAGGATAATAACCGGGAGTTGCCTGCGTTTTGCTCTCAGCGTTTGCAGCAGTTCAAGCCCTGAACCGTCCGGGAGGCCCAGATCAAGTACCACCAGCATGAAATTTTCCAGGTCAAGGGCCATTGCGGCAGATTCGAGGTCTTGCACCCAATCTACGGTATAACCTCTTCTCGACAGGCCAGTCTTGATCTCCTCTCCGATCATTTCGTCATCTTCCACGACTAAAAGGCGAATTTCCCATCACTCCCTGCATAGCGGGCTCTGCATATGTTCCTTGTATCCCCGAAAGACGAAGTGCTTCATGAGAATATAGAATATCACTGTGTAAAAAGTGCCGGACATGATTTGTGAGAGAAATGTATCAACCCGCAGCATTTCCACCGCGAAGACAAGAGCGGCAAGATTGGCCGCGTAAGCAACTCCGAAGCTTAAAGAAAACAGGAAGAATTCCTTCCCCAGATGCCCGCTGCTTCTGAAATTTCTGTACTTGTTCAGGATAAACGAAACCAGGAGTCCGGTTGCGTATCCCGTCATGTTGCTCAAAATATAATCGACCCCGAAAATATCCAGAAGGACGTAGATAACGGAGAAGCACGATACAGTATTGACAACGCCGATGAGGCAATATTTCAAAAAAGTATGATTCCTCAGGACCATGAGCCGGGGACTCCAGTCTTTCTGGCTTTCCGGAGGAAAGGACGATAATGGAGAGAAATCCGCAACAAATCGAAAAGCATCAGCAATTGGCTTGAAAAGGTGATTTTAGAGCCCGGAACCTCCTTCCAGGAATGCAACGGGACTTCGCAAACGATTTTTCTCGTGTTTTCCTTGCCGTAAAGGCTACGTATCCTGGCGAAAATTTCCACGTCAAAAGCCCAGGAACTCAAAAAAGGTTTTTGGAAAACCCTTTCGGCAAGGGTCCGTTCAAAAAGCTTGGCCCCGCACTGGGTATCCCTGAATCTGAGTCCGAGAACCACGGAGGCAAGAAAAGAGAAAAGTTTTCCGTCGGCATACCGAAGAAAGGTCCTCTGGATTGAAGCCCCCATCCGTGTGATTCTCGAACCGCTTGCAACAAGATAGGGGCGCCCGTCTTTCAAGGTGTCCAGTAAAGAATCGATTTCCTCCAGGGGTGTTGCAAGGTCCGCGTCCCAGTACCCCAGGTAACGTGAAGCTTTTTGGGTGGCCAGAACATGATTGATTCCGGTTCGTATGGCTTCACCTTTCCCTGAATTTTG
>DMCT01000116.1 GCA_003446665.1 Synergistaceae bacterium | reverse complement strand
TAGGGGCCTATTTAATGGTGGACATGGCCCACATCGCTGGCCTGGTAGCCGCCGGGGTCCACCCGAGTCCGGTCCCATGGGCCGACGCCGTCACCAGTACCACTACCAAGACATTACGGGGCGCAAGGGGCGGATTTATACTCTGCCGGAAGGAACACGCAACAGCGATCGACAAGGCGGTTTTCCCGGGCACCCAGGGAGGACCAATCCTGCAGAACGTACTGGCCAAAGCCGTTACTTTCCGGATCGCCGCCACGGAAGAGTTCCAACTCTACGCCCGGCAGGTAAGGTCAAACGCGCGAACCATGGCGGGCGCTCTTTCGGATTGCGGGCTAAGGATTGTCTCGGGAGGAACGGACAACCACCTGATGCTGGTCGACCTCAGGCCCTGGGGTCTTACGGGCGCCGCCGCCGAAAAGACCCTGGCAGAGGTGGGGATAACCGTAAACAAGAACATGATCCCCTTCGATCCCGCTTCCCCGAGGATCACCAGCGGCATCAGGATCGGGACGGCGGCCGTCACCTCGCGGGGTTTCACGGAAGCCGACATTGAGCAGGTCGCCAAAATCATCGGCGGCGTCCTGAAGGAAAAAGAAGGCTTCGACCCCGCTTTGTACAAGAAGGGAGTATCCAGACTCTGCAGGGAACATCCCCTTTACTCCAACCCTCTCGAAACCCCAAACCCCTAAACCTTCGGGGTCAGATCTTTATTTTTAGGATTTTCTAAACATTGTCTGCATACCCGAAGCATTGAAGACTCAACTTGGATGGCGAATTCCTAAAAATAAAGATCTGACCCTTGGGGTTAGCGGGATTGCATCTGGCGGATAAGGATGGCGTCTACGCCTGTCATGCCTTCGGTGTTGAGCCGCGCGGCATTGTCCACCGTCTTTTCTATCAATGCGTCTACCACGCCCTGGGGCGGCTTGAGTCCTCCCCTCAAAGCGAGCATGGCGGCATAGTAGGCTTCTATAGCTCCGGTACCGACCTTGAGGGCACAGGTTTCCTTGGCCCCGTCGCAGATCATCCCGACAAGGTCGGCGATCATGACGGCCACCGCTCTCTCGGCCATCTCGAAGCTTTTGCTCCGCAGATAGGCTATCCCCGCGGCGGCTCCGGCACCGGCGGCCACGCTGCACCCGCAGACCGGGCTCAAACGGCCCATCCTGCTTTTTATGAAGGACGTGGTCAGGTGGCTGAGGGCGATAGCCTTTGCGGTATCCCGCCGGGACGCACCGTCATGTTCCGCCACGATATAAACGGGCAAAATGGCCGTTATGCCATGGTTGCCGCTCCCGGCGCTGCTCATCACGGGCAGTGGTACGCCCATCATCCTGGCATCCGACGCCGCGGCGCACCAGGCTTTTACCTTTGCGGGAAGACCGGCTTCGGTGTCCCAACTTTCGCCCGCAAGATTTTTGATCATGGCCCCGAATCCGAGTCCCACGTCGTGCTCGAAACCCCACTCGGCCATGGCCACATTCATGGCGACGCCTTCCATTATGTACTCCACGTCATCGTCGTCCATCTCGCCAAGTACCCGCAGGGCCTCCCTGTATCTCATGTTTGCAAGCTGCTTTGAAACGTCGCCTTCCGGCTTTTTCGAACTCTTCTCCGTCGGAGCCTCGGAGTTTTCTGTAACTACACGCCCGTTTTTTTCCACCCGGACGATCCTCGTATGGGCCCCTTCAATCAAGCAGGCCGCTTTTTGTCCCGACGAGGACATCACATCGGCCTTTACGAAAACCCCGTCTCTTCCGAGATCCGGAATTACCCGGACTTTCCCGTCTTTCAGCATGGTCATGGCGTGTTCCAGGTGGCCGCGCCCGCAATGTTTCAGCACTTCAAGGCCCAGGGCCGACTTTCCGCAGACGGCTCCCAGGGCCGCCGCCACGTCATTTCCCTTTAGTCCGTCCGTTCCGGGTATCCCCACGTACATGCCGTTTTTGTAGATGCTTTTGCTTACCCTTACTTCAATTGAAGCGATGTCCAGGTCATCGAGTTCCTCGCGGGCACGAGCCACGCACAAGGCCACCGCGCCAGGCTCGGTACAGCCCAGGGCCGGTTTCACTTCTTCTTTCAGAAACTCCTTAAGGGTGAACATCCTCTCGCGTCCTTTCGGTTAAGGGCTCCGGAATCGCCGGCGACCATTTAGAATTTTAGAAATATTTCGGGAGTCAGCCGAAAACGTTTCCTGCGGTTTTCAGTATACCAATTGGCGAAGCCGTGGATAATCGTTTCGCCAACTTTGACAAAGTTGTTGTACCATATAAAAAATCCCCGGTAACCGGAGATAGAGTGGAGGGAAGGCTTATGAAAAAGTTTATTTTGCGGTTCGCGGTAATTGCTGCGGTTCTCGCGTTTTCGGCGACCCTGGCGACGGCCGCCCCCCTGACGGTGAAACTGGCCTACAACGGTCCGCCCGACGCGGAGAGCAACGCCGTGCACGCTTTTGCCGTCAACTTCGCCAAGTTCGTCGAGGAGGGCACCGGCGGCCAAATCAAGATGGAGTTTTTCCCCGACAGCCAGCTCGGGACAGAAGAGGAGCGCATGGAGCTCCTCATGAAAAACGGCTTCAACCAGCCGATAATCAACATCGCGTCCTTCGCCGGCGTAGCGCCTGTTTTCCCCGAGATCTACGCTTCGGCGGTCCCCTTTATGTTCGACAGCTACGAGGCCGCCCACATATTCTTCGACAGTAGCCGTTACTGGAAACGCGCGCAGGAGACCTTCCGCGAAAAGACGGGGGCCCTTTTGCTCGAAGCCGTCGAGGAAGGCGGTTTTCTCGCCTTTACAAACTCCAAGCGGCCCATCCACGGCCCCGACGACTTCAAGGGACTGCGTTTTCGGGCCATGGACGAGGGGCAGATAGCCATTTACCAGGCCTTCGGCGCAAGCGGCACGCCCATCCCCTGGACAGAGCTGTACATGGCGCTAAAGACCGGAGTCGTCGACGGCCAGATGAACCCGGCCATGTACATCATCATCGGGAGCCTCTATGAGGTGCAAAAGTACATGACGCTGGCCAA
>DMCT01000158.1 GCA_003446665.1 Synergistaceae bacterium | reverse complement strand
TGGTTGGGATCATAGCCAATCCTGCTTCAGGCAAAGACATAAGAAGGCTTGTCGCCCACGGTTCGGTATTCGATAACATTGAAAAAGTAAACATAGTAAGGCGTATTTTGTTGGGATTGGAGGCCGCCGGGGTAGATAAGGTGCTTTACATGCCCGATTACTTTGGCATAGTTCCCAGGGCCCTGGAAAACGTTCACCTGAAGATGAGTGTGGAACCACTGGACATGTATTGCGAAGGGACACAGGACGATTCTACTTTGGCCGCCAGGCTGTTGGCCGAAGAAGGGGCGCGCTGCCTGGTGGTGCTAGGTGGTGACGGTACCAACAGGGCCGTGGCCAAAGGAAGCGTTTCCGTTCCCTTCATGTCCGTATCCACAGGGACAAACAACATATTCCCCTGCATGGTGGAAGGGACAATCGCGGGCATGGCTGCCGGTTACGTGGCTACAGGGCGCGTTCCACTGGAATATGCGACTTTCCCCGCGAAACGTCTCGATGTAATGATAGACGGCGAAGCCGTCGATCTTGCCCTGGTGGACGCCGCTCTTTACGACGACATATTTTTGGGGTCAAAAGCGATATGGGACATGGACAAGGTCAAGGATCTGGTCTTGACCCAGGCCAAGCCTAGCAACATAGGGCTGTCTTCCGTAGGCGGCATGGTAATCGACAGGCCCATGCCGCAGGAAAAGGGGCTCCACATACTATTGGGGCCGTCCGATTCCAACGAAGGTTTCGTAGTAACAGCGCCGGTGGCGCCAGGACTTATAAAACCCGTCCGGGTGCTCGAGGTTAACGAAATTTCTCTTGGTGAAGAGGTAAGTTTTGATTTGAGCCCGGCAGTAATCGCGCTGGACGGAGAGAGAGAGGTAGAAGTTTTGCCCGGGAAAAAGGTTTCGGTACGCCTGAACGAAAACGGCCCCCGTGTCGTGGATATAGAAATGACCATGTGGCTTGCCGTTCAGAATAAAGACTGGTCGCCCGCAGCAGACGAGGAGGTGAGCTTTTATGGCAGTAGTAGTCACAATGCCTAAACTCGGACTTACCATGACATCCGGCTCCGTCGCCAAATGGCATAAAACCGAAGGTGACAAGGTTGAAAAGGGAGAGGTAATCCTGGAAGTCGCGACGGAAAAGATAACCTACAAGGTAGAGGCCACAGAAAGCGGCGTCTTGAGAAAGATCCTGGTACAGCCGGGCGTAAACGTGCCGATAGGAACGGCCCTTGCGGTAGTTGCAGGGCCCGACGAAGATATAAGTCACCTGCTTGAAGAAACGCCCGCCCCTGCCGAACCCGAAAAGCAAGCCAAAGAGGAAGCCCCGCCTCAGGTGGAAGAGGCCAAACCAACGGGAGAAAAAGTGCCCGTAAAAGCCACGCCTATAGCCAAAAAAATAGCGAAAGAACACGGCATAGACCTTTCGATTGTTACAGGTACCGGCCCGGGAGGCAGGATCGTGGAAAAAGATGTCCTGGATTTTATTGAAAGCCGAAAGAAAGCCCCTACCGCCCAACCGGCGCCTAAACCCGGGGCTGGTGTGCCAAAAAGGGTGCCCTTGTCGGAGATACGCCAGGTCATAGCCGAGAGGATGAGCACGAGCTGGAAAAACTCTCCCATGGTCACGATAAACGCAGATGTAGACTGCGGGGCGATGAAAAAACTGAGGGAAGATTTAAAAGAAGCCTTCAAAGCCAGGGGGCTTAACCTCTCGTACAATTACATTTTTATAAAAGCCTGCGCCGTGGCTCTAAAAGAGATGCCCATGCTTAACTCCTGCCTCGAAGGCAATGAAGTTCTCCTGCACGAAGAAATCAACATAGGTCTCGCGGTAGCAACCGACGAAGCATTGCTGGTTCCCGTCGTAAAGGACGCCGGCGGCAAGAACCTGTACGAAATAGCCGCGGCGGGAGACTCGCTGATAGAAAAAGCCCGCACGGGCGGACTGTCCCTCGATGACGTGTCGGGAGGCACCTTTACCATAACCAACCTCGGCATGTTCGCCGTCAGGGACTTTACCCCCATAATAAACCCACCCCAGTGCGCCATCCTGGGGGTGGGCGAGATGAAAGACAGGCCTTGCGTCTGGTGTGACCAGATAGTGCCCAGACCCATGTTGACCCTGTCTTTGACCTTCGACCACAGGATCGTCGATGGTGCCCAGGGAGCGATGTTCCTTAAACGCATAAAAGAACTGCTTGAAAATCCCCTGTTGCTTCTCGCGACACTGAAATAAACGACCTTAGAAAACACTTAATGTATAGGGACGTAAGATTTTCTTTCGTCCCTATACATTTGTTAAGGGGAGCGTTTTCGTGAGCGGGAAAAGCTTCGTAGTCATATTGAAAGAGCCGGTAAGCTACAAATATGGTTTGGCTTTGCAGGAAAAAGCCTTCAGCAGGGTTTCCTCTGGTGAAGCCAGAGGCACTCTCCTTCTTTTGCAGCACAAGCCCGTTTTTACCATAGGAAGGTCCGGAGGAAGGGAAAACCTTCTCGCCGACGAAAAGACGCTTCGCGCCTCGGGAATAGAAATCTGCGAAACCGACAGAGGAGGCAACATAACCTATCACGGCCCGGGGCAGATCGTTGCCTACCCGATCTTCGACTTGTCCAGGTGGAAAAAGGACCTGTCCTGGTACGTGACCTCCCTCGAAGAGGTCGTGATCCAGGTGCTGGAAGATTACGGGATAACGGCGGGAAGAAAGGCCAAATACAGGGGCGTTTGGGTCGGTGACAAAAAAATCGCGGCCATAGGCATTTCGGTCCACAAGTGGATCACCATGCATGGTTTTGCCTTTAACGTAAAAGTAAACAAGGACCACTTCAACCTTATCAACCCCTGCGGAATAAAGGAATTTTACGTGGCTTCCCTGGACGACTTCCTTCCCGAAGTTGATTACTGGGAGGTCTTAAAAAGCGTCAGGGAAAAATTCTCAACGGTCTTTGGTACCGACTTCACAGAACTTCCCGAAAAGATGCTGTAAAAGGCTGGTTGTACAGCCAGATAACCCGGCCTGTTCAGGACGCCGGAACTGTAATAGCACAAAAGAATAGAATCAGCCGCGATAAAAAATTTCAGGCTGGACACTTAAATGGATGGTCAAGATTGAGGAATTGGGTTTAATCTTCAAAAGGAGACACTATGAAACTTCCTTTTATGAAAATACAACATATTAAATAAAAACCACGGATGCCATTGTTCTTGGGTTGGTTTTCATGGTAATATTTCAATAATAAAGTTTCTGATGAATCAGTAGCTGTTTGCAATGGCGAAAGCAATTCTGGAAAATTATCGTGGTTGCCTTGTTGTACCCGGCTTAAATAATCCAAAAGTTTAAATCAGGGAGGCAACATGAAGGTAGAAATAATATTAAGCGCCATAGGCGTAAATGAGGTGTTTTTGCCTAGAATAAATTTAAACATCCTCCAAAGTTTTGTGTATAGCATCTTTTCCCCCGAGAGAGCCCAATTTTTGCACGACTCCGGATATCAATATCAAAACAGAACGTTCAAATTGTTCACCTTCTCATGGCTTGTAGGCAAGAAAAACAGGATAGAGGAAAAGCAAATCGTTTTCCAAAGCCCGGTCAAATTAGTTCTTTCTTCACCGTTGACTCCGGTTTTGGAAGATCTGGCGAGTGGAGCCTTAAATAAGGAACGATTGCGTTTGGGGAACAACAATCTCATTTGCAATGCAGTTAAAGTGCTTAAAGAACCTGAACCTTCCGGGGACATGCAAATCAAGACCTTGTCACCCATAACGTGCTATTCGACTATGTACAAGAAGGATGGGACTCCTTATACGGTCTATTATTCTCCTTTCGAAGAAGAGTTCAAAGAACAGATTCACAACAACCTCGTGAAGAAGTTCAGCTTGGTGTTTCCCGAAGAGAATTTACCCGAAAGCAAAGTGGTAATTAAACCAATTGGTAAGCCTAGATTGCAGGTGGCTTTATTCAGGGCTGATGATCCGAGACCTATAAAGGGTTGGTGGGGAAATTTCCATCTTACAGGGCCGAAGGAGCTTCTTTCCGTTGCGATTGACGCAGGCTTGGGAGCGAAAAACAGTTCGGGGTGGGGGTGCGTGACTCCGATCAAGGGTAAAGACGAACCGGAGGGGGCGTAATACATGGGTTTTCTTAAAGCCGTTTATGATATGGGAAGAATTGAAACTGGCGCCGGAGGTTCTCCCGAGTGGGAGGAAATCGACAGTTTCCTTTCTTTACCCCTGCCTTATTTTTCTGAAAACGACAAATCCTATGAAGAAAGGAACGGCAGGGTTATTCGTGTCTGGTTGAAAGCACGGAATCCCTGGGCTGATACATTGGAAATTTTTGATGTTGAGAAAATCGACCTTGTCGATTTTCTGGCGGGCGACGGGTCTATACAGGAGAAAAAGCGCAAGTATCTATACAAGGACAAACCGGGGTCTAATACGCAGTGGTCCTTTTCTCCACTCTACAAGCTCGGTTCCCCCCAAAAAGAAAACCGAAAAGAGCTGATTGGCGAAAATGGTGATTGGAAAAACAATACCGAAACCAGGTTTTACAAGCTGAAGCGGACGACGCTCGAAGAATTCGAGAAATTGCAGGTTTTTTCGAACGGAAGCGTTGAACTGATAATGGAATGCTTAGAAGCTCTAGTAAATGATATATGCGCGAAATGGACCGACACTAAAAGGTCATATCTTTTGCTTTTCGGGATCGAGCATGAAGGTCGTTTTTTGTATCCTGGGGAAGTCCCGGCATTTGTCTCTTATTTTAAAAAGAAGCTAGCCAGCAGAGCCTCTGTTTCCCGACCGGTAAATTGCGCCTTTTGTGGAGCCTCGGAAGAAAACGCGACGAACCTGGATAGGGTATTCAAGTTCGCGACGTTTGATAAAAAGAGTTTTCTGCCCGGTAACGACGAGACTTCTTCGAGGGCCAAGGTTTTCCCGTTATGCCAGCAGTGTTTTTCGTCGATTTCCAAGGGAAAGGGCATATTGGATCTCAGGTTTACTGATACGCGAACCATTCCCAATACCAGGATATACATAGTGCCGGAATTGACGCTTGGTAGTCGGTCCGTGGAGAAGGTGGGCAGAGCTACGGAAGAATTTTTACGCAATGGCATAAAGGTCGAGGAAAAACTCTTTTCTCACCTGGCAAAACAAGGCGAGGGCCTTGTTTTACACTTTCTTTTCTGGAGCAAAAATCAGGCGCAGGAACAGGTACATGCCCTCGTTGAAGATGTCCCCCCATCGCGACTGAAACGACTGGAATCGCTCTGGCAGGAATCGCTGAAATCTTTCTCGCCCTTTTCCAAGGAAAACACCGAAGCCGGTGCGCTGGATACTGCAATACGCTCCACGGTTCGAACGCTCTTGGGTCTCGGTGGCAAAAGTGAGCAGGATCAGAATTTCCAGCGAGCCAGGGTTTACGAGGTTCTCGGCAAGTTGTTAGGAGGAGAACGAATTGATTTGAAAAGCATAAAGATGATGATGGTAGCAAGGTTCCCTGGGCTTTTCGCTGACGCGGAATGGTTGATGAAAAAGGGGAGGTTTGAGACAGGCGTCATGCATTTGGTGGTGGATTTCATTGAAAGAGCAAACAGGAGGTGAAACCGGTTATGCAGTTGGATTTTTTCGAAGAGTTTGAAGATCCGTACCTCAAGACAGAGGTGGGAAAAGGTGTTTTTTTGGCCGGTGTTGTACTTGGGATGCTCGCCCGAGGGCAAATTGGGAAAGATGATCCCATAGACAAGGCCCCGCTTTTCAAACAACTTAATTTTGGGAGAGTGCAACGGCGTGACTTGATGAGGCATTTTGCCAGGATTCCGGAATTAACCCGGGCATATGGAATCGAATACGCAGGAATGATTGAGTCACTGGCAGCACAGACGGGGGAAATGTTACTAAAGGGGCAACAAAGAGATCTGGGTGTGGACGGGAATTTTGCGTTTTCCGTCGCCTTTATGAATGCCCCTCATTTTTTCTGGAAAAGAATATTCAAAAAAAGACAGGAAGAGAAAACAGACCAAAACGGCGGCTGATTTTTTGCGCCGAATATTCGTGAAGCCCAAAACGAAATAATCTTTTTAGGAGGGAAAGTAAAATGGCCTTCGAAAAACGCAGAGAGATGGTTTTCGTATATAGCGTCAAGGACGCAAACCCCAACGGAGATCCTCTGAATGCGAATCATCCGAGATTCGACGAAGATTCCGGGCAAATTCTTGTATCGGATGTGCGCATTAAAAGAACCATCAGGGATCAATGGATAAGACAGGGGAAAGAGGTGTTTGTCGACGGAAAGCCCAAAACGCTAAAAACACGGATCGATGAATTGAAAAAACAATTCAACGTGAATACCGGTAAAGAAGCTCTTGCTCAATGCATAGACGCGAGGCTTTTCGGAGTTACTTTCGCTTTGGGAAAGGAATCTTTTTCCTGGACCGGACCTGTACAGTGGAAGTGGGGGCGTTCTCTCCATAGGGCAAAAGCCGAAATGGTGCAGGGAACTGCCGCCTTCTCCACTAAAGACGAGAGCGATCAAAGGTCGTTCAGAAACGAGTATATTGTGCCTTTTGTGCTTTTGGCCAGTTATGCGATAGCAAACCAATTTGCCTCCGAAGAAACCGGAGCGATGGACGAAGATCTGGACGACCATTTTGAAGCCGCGTGGACAGGTCCGGAGAATTTGATTACCAGAAGCAAGGTTGGGCACAAATCCAGGTTGTTCATGGAAGTGACATATAAAAAGGGTTTTGA
The DNA here is from genome assembly GCA_003446665.1 of Synergistaceae bacterium. GTDB lineage: Bacteria > Synergistota > Synergistia > Synergistales > Thermovirgaceae > UBA1876. Next base: position 5,109 of record DMCT01000158.1, on the reverse strand, counting down.
AGGGGCAATCGGACCGATGGATGAAAAAATAGCCCTGACGAAAACAGACGGTTCCGGATTGGAAGAAGATGAAGAATTGGCACTGCGCTCTCTGCAAACCGTTGTCCTTGATGTGTCTCCCCTCTCAGAATCCGTACTGGCGCACAAAGGTCAGATAGAAAAAGTTCGACTCCGGTGGGACCCCGAGTTAAAAATAAAAGGTCTCGAAACGTTGAAAGAAACTTTCGGAGCGAACCTGGAAATTGAGAAGAGGTGATGACCTTGCCAACCGTCTTTGAGATTTCGGGGCGGATGGCAATGTTCCGCAAACCTTATACAACTACCTCTTCAGTCTCCTTTCCGTTTCCGCCACCAACCGCACTGGCCGGAATTATCGCCGCAATTGTAGGAATACCCAATGGTGCCGGGGAAAAGGGATTTAGAGCGGATTTCTGGGAAAAGATGAAGGGCACTCGCGTAGCTTTGCGGATATTGCATCCCGTCTCGTGGCACAGGGAGACGATAAATTTCTGGAATGTCAAGGAACCACAAAAAAACCCTCATATCCAGGTAAGGCATCAGTTTCTTGCAAATCCCAAATACAGGATTTTTGTAGACGGGTCACTCTCAAGGGCGCTAAAAGAAAAACTGGTAGAAGGAAAGTTTGTTTACACACCGTATCTGGGAGTAGCTTATGCCTTGTCCGACCTGAAATATTTAGGGGATTTCAACGGGGAAGAATGTCGTCAGCCAACAAAAGTAAACACGGTTGTTCCGTTTTTGAACGGTGTTGAAATAAATGTATTGGAAACCGGAGGAGTTTTCAGGGAAGACGTTCCGTTCTCGATGGACGCCGACAGAGGGTTAAAGCATAGCATCTCGGTATTGTATTCCGCTTCTCCGGGAAAAGATATATTTCTAAAAGATAAGGGAGATTTGGATGTCCAAAAATGCGGAAGCGACGTGGTCGCCTGGTTCCCTGCCTGGTGATGTAAAAAGTCACCCTGGCCGGGCTTTGCGGGAACACCTACTGGGTACATTCAATTTGGCAAAGTCTTTGGCCGAGATCAATAAAATGCAAGTTGAGCTTGAGGTTTTGAAATGGATTTGCTGGACCCACGATCTGGGAAAAGCCGATCCGGCATTTCAACAATATATCGACGGCAAAGGGAATGGGACGCCTCATGCGTTACCTTCCGCATGGTTTACCTACGCATCGACGAAGGATGTGTTGGCGGCGGAAGCAGTAAGAAGACACCACTCGCACATGGTAAACGTACAAGAAATGGTCAACTACTGGGGCGGGGATGCTTTGTCCGCGGAAAAGATAAGGCAAACCATGCAAAGGCTTTGCCCTGAATGGAAGGAAATGATTTCCGAAGACGAATTGAACGATTTATCCATGTCTTTGCTTTTGGAGAAAGATTTTTCCCAAGAGGATTGGGCCCGTTTTAGAACGCTTTATTCGCTTTTCGTTACTGCGGACAGGATGGATGCTTTAGGTGTCCGAAGAGCAAACCACCGCGCTTTCCCTCAAATGGAACGCCCTGTTTTCGAAAAAGAGTCATCAATGAACAAATGGCGGGAAAATGTAAGACTTAACTGTTTGACGAATGCGAAAAAGGCGGGAGATCCAGGTATATATACGCTTTCTCTACCCACAGGGACGGGCAAGACTCTGCTCGGTCTGGAAATAGCCGAAAAATGGGCGCTTGAAAAAGGGTACAAAAACCTGATATACGCCTTGCCCTTTATAAGCATAGTTGAGCAGAACGCGAAGGTGGCGAAGGATGTTTTCGGGGACGATAATGTCCTGGAAGATCACAGCATGGCACGTGGTTTTGAAGAAAGCGAAGATGTCAGCCCACTCGGCAGAATGACATCGCTTTTCCGGTATTGGTCTCAGCCTGTTACTGTTACCACTTTTTCTCAGTTATGGGAGGCCTTGTTCAACTCAAAAGCCAATTCCTCGATGAATTTTCATCGATTAAGCCGTGCGATTGTGATAATGGATGAGCCCCAGGCTGTCAGGCCACAGCTATGGTCTGGATTCGGAAAAAGTCTGCAATACCTGAGCGACAAATGGAAAACTGTTTTCTTGTTCATGACTGCTACCCAGCCGCGCATGGTCTCGGGCGAAGAATTGGCACCCTGTCAGATTGTAAAACAAAGACCCTTTAAGACGAGACACATTTTTAAGATCCTTGAAGGTACTCATGACTTGACGGAACTTCCTGACCTTCTGCAAGATAACCTGCCGGATTGGGAAGGTTCGGGCCTTGTCGTCCTCAACACAAAGCGCTCGGCGCTCAAGGCACATGATTTGCTTACTGAAATGGTCGGGGCCAGGCCTACGTATTTTCTTTCCAGGGGAATGACGCCAGGCCATCGTCGGAAAGTATTGAAGGAGCTCAGAGAGAAGGGGAAAAAGGGTATTCGCCATTACCTCGTTTCGACGCAGGTTATTGAGGCGGGCGTCGATTTGGATTTCGAATGGGCTTTCAGGGATATGGGGCCTTTGGACAGCATCGTGCAAGTGGCGGGGAGATGTAACAGAAATTTCAAATTACCATCTCCGGGGAAAGTTCTTGTGGCGGAACTTAAAAGCAACGAGGGCAGCAAGAGTTTTTGTCGGTTTGTTTACGATGAAGTACTGATTGGTGCGACGAAGGGAATTCTTAAAGAATATCCTGAATTTGACGAAAGCGAGATTGCAGAAGTTGTCGACCGATATTTTCGCTTGATATTGGATGGCTTGAGGCCGGAGTCCGTTTGGGAACAGATAGGGGAGGGCAAATGGGACGAGCTACCGCCGATCATAAAAGAAAAAAGATATGATGAAGTCCCTCTTTACGTTGAGCTCGATTCTGAATTAAAAGACATGTTGGAAAGATATATCGAAACAAAATGGAACCTGGAAAGCCTCGATGAAAAAAGAGCTTTACAAAATCGTTTGCAGGAATACCGGATCGATGTCAGAAAAAGGGATATAGAGGAGTGGCACCAACTCACAGGGGGCAGTTTCCTGATAGAAGGGCAAAAACCAATACTCGAAGAACTCCCTCAAGGTCAAGGCTGGTTACTTTCGAATGAGGGAATCGGAACTGTTTATGATGAAGTAAAGGGATTCCTGTTTCCTGAAAGAGATAAAGACGATGAGTGGATATGACCTTTCGGAAAGCCCCAGAATAGGGGGAACGATAGTATGGTATTACTATATTTGCAATAGACAAGTGTGGCTCATGACAAGAGGTATCGAGCCCGACAGGCGTGATGACGCACTTATTTTAGGAAGACTTATCGACGAGCAAAGCTACCGTCGCGATAAACATAGCGTACAGTTGGGCGATAACAGATTCGACATCGTAAGCAACGAACAAGGGGTGCTGGTGGTGGGAGAAATAAAAAAAAGCAGTCGCTCAAAAGAAGCCGCCAGAATGCAACTTGCGCACTACCTTTATGAACTGCAAAAGAAAGGTTTGCAAGCAGAAGGGGACTTATTGTTTCCTCAAGAACGTTATCGCGAAAGACTCATACTGGATGAAAAAATTACAGAGTCTTTGGAAAACGCCTACAAAGATATCAGGGAAATTGCCCTGTCTCCAAAACCCCCTTCTCTGAGAAAGACCCGGTTTTGTGCAAAATGCGCCTATAAAGACTGGTGTTGGGGTTGATACAATGGGACGGGTCCTTTATTTGCTTTCTTCCGGAGAATTAAAGCGTAAAGACAATACGATCATTGTTGAAGGAGAGAAAGAAAGACGGGTTTTGCCGGTTGAAACAACGGACGAAATTCTTGTTTTCGGTGAAGTAAGCCTGAACAAGAAGTTCCTCGAATTTGCAACGCAGACCGAATTGATATTGCACTTTTTCAACCACCATGGTTACTATGTAGGCTCCTTTTACCCAAGGGAACACCTGAATGCGGGGGCTGTGATAATTGCTCAGGCAAGTCATTATCTGGATCAAAGCAAACGATTGGATATTGCCGGTAGGATCGTATCGGGTGCGGTTTCGAACATGGAGAAAGTCGTAGCTTATTACGTTCGGCGCGAATCTCCCGAATTGGAAGCGATAAGAGAAAAGTTGCTTTCTTTCAATGAACAAATTGAGGCTTGTGCCGATGTAAGCGCACTCATGGGATTTGAAGGAAATGTACGCGAGGTTTACTATTCGTTTTTCGACAAAATTATTCCGGAAGATGTCTTTTCTTTTGAAAAGCGTACCCGCCGCCCGCCCATGAACCGGCTGAACGCGCTTATCAGTTTTCTCAACACCATGTGCTATATATTGGCGTTGTCACAGATTTACCGCACGCACCTTGATCCCAGGATAGGTTTCCTGCACGAAACAAATTTCAGACGCTTCAGTTTAAACCTTGATTTGGCGGAAATATTCAAGCCAGTTCTTGTGGATCGCCTGATCCTTTCGCTAATAAACAAAAAGACCATTCAAGCCAAACATTTTTCTGAAAAGGCTGAAGGCATATACCTTACCGAGAAAGGGAAAGAAGTGGTATTAAGGGCGTGGGAGGAAAGGCTTCAAAAAACTATCGAACACCCACGGCTGAAAAGAAAAGTCAGTTACCGCGGGATAGTTCGTATGGAAGCTCATAAAATTGAAAAACACATTCTTGGCGACCAAATCTATGAGCCGTTTCTTTCCAGGTGGTAAAAATGTTTGTCATAATGGTCTATGATGTAGGTGAAAAGCGCGTGGCGAAAATGCTCAAGACAGGGAGAAAATATCTGAACTGGGTACAGAATTCTGTTCTCGAAGGTCAGCTTTCGCCGGGTCTTTATGCGAAATTGAAATCTGAAGTTTCCAAAATACTGGATGAAAAAGAAGACAGCGTGATCTTCTATACCTGGCGTACCGAACAATACACGAAAAGAGAGATATTGGGACTCGAAAGAGGTGCGATAGACTATTTTGTATAAAAGAATGTCGACCTCCATTAGTGCAAAATACCCAGGCGGTCGACGGTGGCTCAAAATATCTCCTAAATTGTGTTCCCGCAATCAATTACAGGCGGTCGGAACCTTGAAAACCGTATAAAGATAAACGAGTGAGACAAGGAAAAATCCGCTTTTTAAGGGCACCGAAACGGGTTTATGACCTTCCTAACAG
>DMCT01000139.1:3143-5068 GCA_003446665.1 Synergistaceae bacterium | reverse complement strand
AGTTCTCTTATTGCTCCGCTCAGTTTCCTTACTTCTTCGTCAAGTCCGGTGAAAGGAACTACAAGCTCAGAGAGGGTTCTGTCCCAGCCGCCGATTCCGGTGTCGCCTTGCGTGGTCAAATTTTTAAGGATTTCAAGAATTTCCGCCGGGCTCCCCCCCGATTCTATCGAGTCGGCAAAAGAAAGCAGTGTTTCAAAAACCAGCAGGCCTTCAGGATATCGGTTGCCCAGAAAATCCTTCCACTCCTTCCGGCCGCGGGGAGCCGCCTCCAGGGCTGTTTCAAGGGGAAACTCTTTTGCAGGGAGAAAAGGTTCCGCCAGAAACCAGGCCGTTTCATTGGTGGGAAATCCCCTCCCGTGAAGCTCCCGGAAACGGGAGACAGCCTTCCAAAGCGGTGTCGAGGCGACTTTTGGTCCGTCGTCTATGAAATAGGGGATCCTGTATCTTTTCAGGACTTCCTCGACCAAGGGCAGACGATTCTCATCTACAGAAATGGCTAAGTCCTCCCACCCGGGGAAAGGACCTGCCGCTTTGTGCAGGGGTCCCTCCTTCCTTTCCCAAAGGGCGAGGTTGCGTACAAGATGCTCTATCTCCAATCGCTGATCGCCCGATTCCATCTCCAAAACTTGAAGGGGCCTGCAATTTGCCCGGTGAGGTATCTCGTCGATGAGGTTTTCAAGCTGCCTGATCGCATTGTGAATGTCTAGTCCCGTTGCCGGGACGAGTACGGTCAGGTTCGCTCCCATATCGTGAAGGCATCGTAAAAGAAGGAGCTGTCCGTGGGTGAAGCTCAAAAAACCAGTGAAAACGAAAGAAGCTGTCCGCAGCCATGAAGATGATTCCTCCGGGTTTTTCTCAATCAACTTACGGATAACCGTGGCAGCCTGCGCGCTGTCGAAAAGCCCTCTGGACTCGAGGTAGGCCGTGTAACGGTGGTAAAGCAGGCAGAGAAGGCGGTCGGGGGACTCATCGATGGGGCAGTCTCTTCCTCTGTCGCACCCGTTGCATTCGAGTGATTTCGACAGATCTTCCGGCAGAACTTCCTCCCTCAGCAACTCCCTCATTGTAGAGCCCAGGATCGAGATGAAGCCGGCTTTGTGGATTGCCGGGGGAAGGTTTTTCCCCATGGAGGTCTCTTTCAGAAGTTCCTCAAGGATGTAACGCACTATGAGCCAGTGGTCGGGTGGATCGATCTGTCTTTCAGGTGACTGTTTGTCCGTATGAAGCCTTGCCGCCGTCTCGCGGTATAGCTCTTCCCAGCGAAGGATTGTGGGTTCTCCTCCGCCGAAAGTCCCTTCACCTACGAGGGTGTCCCTTAACCACCGGCGGTCGCCCGTTCCCGGAACGAGAAAATAGAGGTAACGAGCATTGCTTTTAAAGGTTTCCTTCAATAAAGGAGAAAGTTCCTCTGCAAACTGGTATTCCAAAATATTTACAGGCATGTCGACCCTCCAGCGAATATGCTTTCTTTATTTTACACGCTGGAGGGTCTTTCGCCGGGGCTGCACGATAAAGAAGACGTTAACGGTATCCTTCGAAGGGACCTCGCCAGCGGACATTGAAAAGTGCCGTCTCACCTGTATTTTGCCAATCTCTCTGGCAAACCCCCTGTTTCTGTTCCTGGCAGAACGGCGCCGTCTGTTTAGACTGCCATGTCGCTTTCGGTTCCTTTCTCCCCTGTTTCATAATGAATCCTCCTTTGTTTTTCCCGGTTGCTGCCTTCCGGTCTCTTTTCTGATTGCCTTTTCGGGGCTTGATCTCGGGAATAAAAAAAGCCGGGATCCCTTTTAAGAAGGATCCCGGCTCCTGGCCCGAAGGTATGCGGCGTCTACGTGACGGCCGCCCCAGGAGGGGATCCACACGTAATAAGTACAAGAATAATAATGGCGAGAAGATCGGAAATGGCGAACTGAATTGCCTGCCTG
>DMCT01000139.1:1911-2882 GCA_003446665.1 Synergistaceae bacterium | reverse complement strand
TCTGGTATCATAGTTGCGGGTAGAGGTTTTGGGGGCGATGGTTATGAAATTTATCAGTGTCTCGATGTGTGCCGTACTTTTTCTTGCCGTTATTACAAAACCAGCAGCTGCCCATGGTTGGCCGGGTATGATGCTGTGGCCATGGATGGGTCCCCTCATGTGGATATTTTGGCTTTTGGTGATCGTAATAGGTCTTTCGTTTGTGATGAAAAAGCATAAAGTGCCGGATAGCGACCCTGACCTGCCAATGGAGATTATCAAGCAAAGACTTGCCAACGGTGAAATAACCGAAGAGGAGTTCGAACGACTGAGAAAGAAGATCGAGTCCTAGCGAATGCGCCCTTGACGTCAAGACTATGTCACGACAGGGAGGGTAGGTTTTTGAAGCCTTCGATCCAGGTTTTCGAGAATCCGGAACTTCTGATTGAAACTCTTGCCGGAGAGTGCGCGTCCTCTCTTCTGGAAGGCGGAACGATAGTTTTTGGTGGAGGCGTGGTGCCCCTGGCGGTCTGTGGGGCCCTTTCGAGCCGAACGAACCTCCCATGGCGCATGATCCAGGTTTTTCCCGCCGACGAGGCCTTTCTCCCCAAGGGACATCCCGAAAGGAACGAAACCAGGCTGAGGATGGTCCTTTCGCGGCGCACCTGTCTCTTGCAATCGTTTCCAACCGGTCTGGACCCCGACAGGGCCGCCAGTGAAATGCAAAAATACGTCAGGCGCGTTCTTCCTTTCGATATGGTCGTACTTGAAATGAGTCCCGACGGCAGTGTCGGAGCACTGGCACCGGGTTCGACGGTCTGGGATTCGCCGGAACTGGTCTCCGTCATCGAGGGAAAAAGGACAAATTTACCTGAAAGGCTTGTTTTAACTCCGCGAGCGCTGAGCGCTTCGGAAAGGGTGGTTATCTGCGCTACCGGTGACGAAGCGTCTGAAACGCTGAAAGCCCTCTTTCGTGGTGACGACCTTCCGCC
>DMCT01000139.1:0-1745 GCA_003446665.1 Synergistaceae bacterium | reverse complement strand
CCTCCTCATGAGCGTTATGGCGTAACCAGGGTCCTCCGTGATATAAGTATCCATGGCAAAAAGACATGGAAGGGCAAATCCGTTACAGGAGGACTCGGGTCATGGGTGACGGGAGAAAAATTGGCGGCGGCGAGAGGGCCACGCTGCGTTACAGGTGGGTTGTATGGGGCGTTATGTCTCTGGCGTACATGGTGGTCTTTTTTCACAGGCTTGCAGCGGGCGTCGTCAGGGACGACCTCATAGCGGCCTTCGGCCTTTCTTCCACTGCCTTCGGTCACCTGGCGGCCACGTATTCTTACGCCTATCTTTTGATGCAGATTCCCGTGGGGCTTTTGGCTGATACCCTGGGGGCCAGGCTGACGGTGACCTTCGGTATGGTCCTTGCCGGGGTCGGATCGCTTCTTTTCGGTTATGCGCCGAATGCCTTCTGGCTTTTTGCCGGCCGTTTCGTAGTGGGTGTAGGCGTTTCAACGGTGTTCGTATGTATCCTCAAAATCCTTTCCCGTTGGTACCGGGAAAACGAATTCGCCACCATGTCCGGTCTCACCAATTCCATAGGCAACCTTGGAGGTTATCTTGCCCAGACGCCTCTGGCTATTCTAGTGGTTGCCATTACCTGGAGGCATACCTTCGGAGCTATAGGCATTCTGTCTTTCGCCCTGGCTGCCGCATGCTACGTTTTCGTAAGAAACAGGCCCGAATCCATGGGTCTGCCCTCCCTGGGTACCGCGAAAACCAAGGAAGAGCTTCCCTCGGGCAACCTTCTTGCCGGGGTTATGGAAATCATCCGGTATCCGCTCATGTGGCCCGGCCTTTTTTTCGTCCCCCTTTTCATGGGAGCCGCCCTGGCGGTGACGGGAGCATGGGGGGTGCCTTTCCTGCAGGATGTATACGGGATGGCGCCTCGGCAGGCTTCTGGTATTGTTTCAGCGGCCGTGATAGGGTCGATTCTGGGTGGGCTGGTCCTTGGCAGCCTTTCAGACAGGCTGGGGCGAAGGAAGCCGCCGATGATAACCGCCGGGATCGTCTACGTTATCTGTTGGGGGATATTGGTCTTTTTTACCTCAAGACCCGTTTCAGGGGCAGTCATGAGAGCGCTTTTTTTCTGCCAGGGTTTTTCTTCGATGGCCTTCGTCATAGCCCTTACTATCACCAAGGAAATCAATCATCCGGAAAAAACCGGGATAGCCATCGCCTTATTGAACATGACTACCTTTATGGGGATAGCCCTATTCCCGCCGCTGATGGGGGCCGTAATGGATCTGTCGGCCGGTCTGCCTGCGTGGGTAGGCTATAGGCGGGCTTTCATGACCTGCTTGGTGTCGGCCGTGATAGGGCTTGCCCTGGCCTCGCGCATGAAGGAGACCCGTTGCCGCAACATCTATTTCGAGATACGGCGCGGCGGAAACTGAAAAGGGCTACAGGGTTTACTTCCTCTTGAAAGTATAGGTCCTGCCCTCGAAGGGTTTTGGTTCGAGGCGGCTTTTTATTACGACCCTGTCTTCTTCCTGGATTATGCTGTCAAGAACCAGCGGGAAAGGAAACTCCCCCAGGTCGATGACGGGCTGGATGCGGGAGATGGCTCTTTGCGTCAGGCCATCGGGCACGTCGACTTTGTTGACGCGGACCTTGTAGTCGTCCAGCCATATTTCCTGTCCGTGTCGTACGGCGAAGCTGCCCTCCATTTCAAGGAGAATGTCAAATTTGAATATGAACTGCGCCAGGTAATAACCCCTGGCGTAAAT
>DMCT01000016.1:2127-3371 GCA_003446665.1 Synergistaceae bacterium | reverse complement strand
ACAACTTCAAACTGTACTCTCTGGCCTTCGCTCAGCGTCTTGAAGCCGTCCATCTGGATGGCGCTGAAGTGAACGAACACATCGTTGCCCTCGTCGGTCGTAATGAACCCATAACCCTTAGCCTCGTTGAACCACTTGACTGTTCCCTGCATTTCGAATAGTGCCTCCCACATAAGAAATAAGTCGATAAAACATTCGACCAAACAAAACAGTAAATAAAAATCGCCCAATTGTCAATGGAAGACGACCGCTGTTATTGCGATTTTACGAAAGTCATCAAGATTTTTCCCACCGGCCTCGAATTGAATGTCCTGACTCTTTTCTATTCAGGGATGAAATCAGGAAGATACTCTTTCTCAAGTTCCCGGTACTTCGGGAACCCGACAAGCTCCTTGAAGAAGCCGAAATCCGCCACCAGGTCGGTACGTCCCTCGGCGAGGTGGTCCCCCTTGATTGCATCGAGATAGTTGACCATCCCCTTTATGGCGGCGAAAAGAGGCCCCACCGGGATACTGATACGACCTACACCCAGCTCCCTCAGTGTCTCGATCGCTATAAGGGGTGTCTTCCCTCCTACTACGGCATCCATAAGGTTGATGCTCACAGGCGCGTCTATGTGCTCGATCACATGTTTAATCTGTTCCGCAGACCTCGGTGCTTCGACAAAGATCAGATCGGCACCCGCTTCAGCATATGCGTTGCCGCGCTTAATGGCGTCTTCCACGCCCGAGACGGCAATCGCGTCGGTGCGAGCGTTGATTACAAAATCCGGGTCAAGCTCGTCTGCCGCCTTCCGACATGCCTTGATCTTCAGGACCATCTCTTCCATGGGTATTATGCGCTTGCCCTCAAGGTGACCACATCTTTTGGGAAAAAGCTGATCCTCGATATTCATGCCGGCCGCTCCGGCTTTCACAAATTCACCGGTAACATGCATGGCATTGACTGCGTTCCCATATCCCGTATCTGCGTCTACCATGACAGGGATTTCGACGCTATCGATGATGTTTTTAGAAAAATGCAGGACCTCTGAAAACGACAGGAATGCCATATCCGGAAGCCCAAGGTAGGTGGCCGAGAGCCCAAAACCACTAACCTGCAGTGCCTTGAACCCTGCCCTTTCGATCAGCTTGGCCGATATGGCATCATGGGCTCCAGGGCATACCAGTGCTTTGCGTTCCTGGATAAGTTGTTTCAGTTTCGATGTCTTTTTCATAAAACTCCCTCCAGTGTTCCTTAAAGTT
>DMCT01000016.1:0-1941 GCA_003446665.1 Synergistaceae bacterium | reverse complement strand
ACCCTGCCGCCACCGGTTGTTCTATCATCGAGAAATGTCAATCCTCCCGCTTTTCCCTATTCCTTTGGAAGAATCTTTAATTCGGCTTCGGCCTTTGTACCTTTGTCGCCGACAGCTTCGACGACGTACGTCCCCGGCCCCGACATCACCTTCGGGATTCCACCGCGAGGCTCAAGAACAAAATTCCCGTCTTCGCCAGCGACCGTGACTCCTCCTGTCCCGACAGCCCCAAAGGCATACGGAACATCCCCGTCGTTAAGAATAACCCGGACCCTTTCTCCGGGCAGAAACCCGGACCCTTTGAAAACAATCTTGTCTCCGGGCATGCCCTCGGAAGGCTCCACAACCAGCTTTGCCTCCGCGCCGACCGCCACAGACACCGCCGACACGCAAAAAACGGTAACAAACATCGCCAAAAGAACTGCAGTATACGTACTCTTTTTCATTACCAGGCACCTCCGTTTAAAGACAATGAATTTCTTTCCGACAAATCAAGCGTCCCTGCTGAATGGCCCTTTTCAACCCTATGGATCAATCACTGTCCGTGCTTTTCTGTTCCGCCGGGGTTGACGAAGGACCTTTCTGCTTTCTCTGAAACCTGTCCAGGGCCCATGTAGCTGCCGCCACAACAAGGCCTATCAGCGAGACGTACCTGTTCGGATACAGGAGAGCCAGACCCGCCGCAAAATACAGAACCCGTGACGGGTACGCCAGAATGCCCCTGAAATGGCCGAAAAGCGAATAGGCCAAAGCCAAGGCTCCCACAAAACCGGTGCCTGCGGTGATGAACACGTTTACCAGCGGGGCTCTCCCTACCAGGGCGGGATTCAGTACGAAGAAGTAGGGGATAATAAACGCTACGATCCCAAGCCTCACGGACAAAAACCCGGTCTTCACCCAGTCTCCACCGGCGATACCCGCAGCGACTATCGCCTGGGTGCAGGTAGGGGGCGTAACTCCTCCCAGAAGTGACCAGTAAATAAAGAACAGGTGGGCCGAGACCTCGTCGACGCCGAGTTTAAGGAGTGGGGGGACAAGGATCGAAAGACACAACACATAGGTCGGTACCACGGGCAAGGATGTTCCCAAAAGGAAAGGCACAATAGTCGCGATGAAAAGTGACAGTATGAGGTTGTCTCCGCCGATTGACATGATCAGGCCACTCAGCTTCGGTGCTATCCCGGTGATCCCGATCATGTTGACGAGGATGTTTACAGCCACAAGAACAGGCACGATCCTCGCCAACCCCACACCACCGTCGCTTAATGCGTTTCCGATATGTCTGAGGGCCGCCTTGACTCCGACTTTCGGGACCTCGCTGATGAAATAAACCACCAGGCAAGCCACACATGCGTAAAACCCGGCAAACACCAACGGGCGTCCTGTTCCTATCGAGTAGAGCAATACTGCCGTGGGAATGACGAGAGGGGCCATGCGCCTGAAGGTCAGAATTTCCCTCCATGGTGGTATTTCATCCTCGGGGACGGAACCAAGTCCTGCCTTGATGGTCTGGAAATGAACACCTCCCATCACGCCCGTGTAAAATAACAGGCATGGGACCAGCGCGTAACCTATGACCTTGATGTAGGGAATCCCCAGGAATTCGGCCATCATGAAAGCCGTGATGCTCATCAAAGGCGGCGTGACCCCGCCTCCAGTAGAGGCGATGGCCTCGACGGCCCCGGCAAAGTCTTTGTTGTAGCCAAGGCGCTTCATGAGCGGAATCGTGTAGTTCCCGGTAACGGAGACATTCGCGACACCGCTTCCGGAAATGCTGCCGAAAAGGGCACTCGCTATAACTGCTGTTTTTGCGGGTCCACCTGAATATCTCCCTGTTAGGGCAAGCGCAAGATCGATAAACGTCCTGCCGCCTCCAGCCCCGGCGATCAGGGCCCCGAAAATGATGAACATGGAGATAAAGGTGGCGGACATGCCCGTGAC
>DMCT01000082.1:4340-4700 GCA_003446665.1 Synergistaceae bacterium | reverse complement strand
CCGTAATGAAAGATCGAAGCAGCGAGGGCCGCCTCCGCACCCCTGCGGAAAACCTCTGCGATATGACCGGCTTCACCGGCTCCACCGGATGCGATGACGGGAACCCCTACCTGCGATGAAACGGCCTCGATGAGGTCGAGGTCGTAACCGTCCTTGGTGCCGTCCCGGTCCATGGATGTCAGCAATATCTCTCCGCAGCCTCTTGCTTCAGCTTCTTTGGCCCACCCGACGGCATCGGTCCCCGTGGCAGTGTTTCCGCCATGGATGTAGACTTCCCATTTACCGGGTTCTTTTTTAGCTGCGTCGATGGCCACCACCACAGCCTGGCGGCCTAAAAGGCGGGCGCAATCGGTTATAATG
>DMCT01000082.1:3466-4157 GCA_003446665.1 Synergistaceae bacterium | reverse complement strand
ACCCATTCGCGCATGGTCCGGCGGCGTTCGCAAGAGGCCGAGATATCCAGTAAAACCAGTTCATCGGCTCCCTCGTCCATGTATGTTGCCGCGAGTTCAGCCGGGTCGCCGGCGTCGACCAGGTTTTTGAATCGTATCCCCTTGACGACGCGGCCGTCCTTGACGTCAAGACAGGGGATTATCCTTTTCGTCAACATTTTTCAGTGACCTCCAGAGCCTCTTTGAGATCGATTCGTCTTTCGTATATTGATTTTCCGAGTACGGCGCCATCAACTCCGGCCTGCTTGAGCTCCAGAAGGTCCTCAATAGAAGAGATGCCCCCCGCAGCCAGTATCTGGATTCCGGGAAATTCGCTTCTCAATTTGGCGTAAAGAGGGATGTCCGGTCCCTGGAGGGTGCCGTCGCGCTCGATGCACGTAAAAAGAAAGGTGTCGAAGCCCTCAGCGGACAAATGCCTCGTGAACTTGACAGCATCCAGGTCACTCAAGCTGGTCCACCCTTTTACGGCTATGTACCCTCGTCTTGTATCGACTGCAGGCGCTACCATGTTGCCGTAGAGCGTGAAAAGCTCCGACGGCATGTTTTTGTCTTCTACCAGAAGACTGCCTACGAGGACCCTTGAGGCTCCGGCCTCAAGGGCGTTTTGTATGCTTCCGGTATCCCTGAGCCCGCCGCCGTATTGAACGCGAAG
>DMCT01000082.1:0-3266 GCA_003446665.1 Synergistaceae bacterium | reverse complement strand
ACGTGAAGCCACCCTGCACCGCAATCACGAAGGTATTTCCCCCATTCCAGCGGGTCGCGGCTGTCGTATTCGGTCATTTTGTCGTAGTCGCCCTTGTTGAGCCTCACTACCTTTTGGTCGTAAAGGTCGATAGCCGGATAAAGGATCATTAAAGGGCCTCCAGTGCGTCAATAGTTCCGCCGAGCAGCGAGAGGCCCGTTCTCCCGCTCCGCTCCGGGTGAAACTGAAAGCCGACTACGTTATCTTTGGCAACCGCTGCGGAAAACCTCGCGCTACCGGTTTCGGTAGTGCCAATGGTGTCAGGGCCCACGGGCAGGGCATAGCTGTGAACGAAATAATAGAAACGCCCCAGGGAAAGCCTTTGGAGACCTTCGGGGAGTTGCCCCCACGTTACGGTGTTCCATCCTATGTGGGGGAGTTTGGGCGCCCCTTTTAGGCCCTCGACCGTGCCGCTTATAAGGCCGAGCCCCTCGTGGCGGCCGTCCTCCAGGCTTGCCTCGCATAGAAGCTGCATACCCAGACAGATCCCGAGAAGCGGCCTGCCCGATTTCGCCCATTCCCTGAGGGCTTCACTCCAGCCGGAACTTTTAAGGTAAGAGGCAGCCGGTGGGAAAGCACCTACCCCGGGCAGAACCAGCAAACTGCATGACCCGCAAAGGTCTCCTGGATCCGGCAATGGGGCGGCGTCGCGGCCGAGGTAGGCAAGCGCGCGTAAAACGTTCCCGATATTGCCCGCACCGTAGGAAACTACGCCGATCATGTCCAAAGCCCCTTGGTACTGGAGTCCCGGGAGCTTTCCTCGAGGGCCTGTGAAAGCGCGATTCCGGCCGCCTTGAAAACTGCCTCCGATGTGTGATGAGAGTTATCCGCTTCCAGTATGCGGATATGTAGTGTTATCCGCCCCTCCCTCGCGAGGGCGCGGAAAAATTCGGGGACGAGCTCCATGTCGAAATCGCCGCACCGTGTCGAAGGGAAAGCACCCTCGAAGAAGCATCCGCCCCTCCCGCCGGCGTCGACGGAAAAAAGGACGAGCGAGCCGTCCATGGGGATGGTGCACCACCCGTAACGCCGTATTTTTCTGGATTCTCTCAAAGCCAGTATTGCCTGTCCGAAAACGATGCCTGCGTCCTCCGTGACATGGTGAAAGTCTATAGCCGTGTCCCCTTCCGCCTTGAGGTCGATTCCCCATCCGGCGTGGTGGACCATCTGTTCCAGCATGTGCGTAAGAAAGGCAGAAGGTGTATCGATACGGATTTCCCCTCCCTCGGGAGAAATCGACAGAAAAATGTCCGTCTCACTGGTTTTCCTCCGGATGGGCGTGTTCATGAGAGTAACCACCTTTCATTTGTCTTGTACGGAAGAGGATCCTGTTCAACTGGTCCCAATTTGTCTGTGTACTCTTGCGACTTGCAACGATGCGAAGCGAAACGGGGGCCACGTCCTCGAGTACGCGAAGACGGTTGGCTTTAAGGGTACTTCCGGTCTGGACGATATCGACGATGCAGTCGCTCAGGCCGAGGAGGGGAGCAAGCTCGATAGAACCGTGAAGATTTATTATCTCTGGCTGAATTCCCCGCGATGCGAAATGGTTGTTTGTTATTACTGGATACTTCGTGGCTATTCGAAGACCCATAAGCCCGCTTTCGTGTCCCATGAAGCGTTCTTCCATCTCGGGCGGGCCGGCCACCACAATTCGGCAGCGCCCCTCTCCGGTGTCGGCGATCTCCACGAGAGACCCGCCCCTTTCCTGGATAACGTCACTTCCCGCCAGTGCCACGTCGGCGGCGCCGTAGTGGACGTAAGCTGGAACGTCCATCGGCTTGGCCAGGAGGTAGCGGACGCCTTCCTCCTCTATTACGAGCGAACGCCCGCGGTTTTCCAGTTTTTCGCAGGGCATTCCAAGTTTTTCAAGAATCCTTTGGCATACCGAGAGCATCCTTCCCGTAGGGAGAGCCAAAGTCAGCATTTTTAGTGTTCCTCCAGCCATTCGTTTTTAGCAACCGGCGTGTTGTCGGCCAGGTCGAAAAGGGTATCTTCCGACAGGTCCGTCCACCAACGATACTTGCGCCGCCTCGCAAGAGCAATGGACCTTTTTCTGCTTGGTGTCCAGCTGGGCTCGACGGGCAATCCGGTCCGTTTAAGCGATTTTGCCGCCTTGATGGCTTCAGCGGGGGTCAGCGAACCGGCCCAGGCCATGATGCCCTCGAAAAAGGGTGGTTCCTCCTTCGAGCGGGAAGACGTTACAAGCTCCAGATCCAGGCCGAACCCAATGGCCTGACCCACTATACCGTACAGATTCAAAAGCCTGTCGTAACGCCCGCCTCCTCCTAGACTTTTGCCTGAGCGCGGGCTGTAGATCTCGAAAACGGGCCCGCTGTAGTACCCTAGCCTGCGTACCAGCGACAGGTCGAATCGTAGCCTGTCACGGTATCCCAGAAGTGAAAGCTCTCGTGCGATCTCCTGGAGATCTGACAGTGGAGCCTTTCGGGGTAGCTTACGTCCGGCTTGTTCGAGGACATGAATGTCGCCTTTTAAAGTCGGCAGAACCGAAAGGTAGGAAAGATACGGTTCGGGGACGCGCCGGTTTTCCAGTATGGAAAAATAGTCGGAAAGCGACCCGTTCAAAAGGGAGTCACTCAGTGCGGTGCCCGTTGAAGGTTCCACCTTCTGCAAAAGATAATCGATTATGTTGGCGTCGCCCAAAACCACAATGGCGTCCTCGTGACCGAGATTCTCAAGCGCGCCGAGCATTAGGGACAGGATCTCAACGTCGGCGCCATGCCCCTCCCAACCCAAAAGCTCGGCTCCTGCCTGGTAGTGTTCGATTCCCGTTTCCGGTGGGTTCGGAACGCGATAGAACTGGCCTGCGTAGCAAATCCGCAGAGGCCGTTCTTCGGGGGCGTGATGAGCCGAGAGGTGAGAGACGGCCGAAAGGGTCAGATCCGGACAAAGGCAACCCTGTTCGCCAAAAGGGGTCGTAAGTGTAATTATCCTGTCCCTGACCGCAGCGGAGAGTCGGTCCCAATATATCGACAGAAGCTGTACGCTCGAAGGGGAGAACACCTTGTAACCTGAGGATGTAAAGGTGTCTATGAAAACCTTTCTGGAGTTTTCCATGGCCGAGGCGATTGGGTCGCCGTAGTTTTTGTACCCCCTGGGAATTCTGGTCAACCGGGTCTCCTCCCGTTAACTTTTTTACCTTGCGAAAAGCCTCGTGACAGCCTGAACTCTTTTGTGGCAGCGTCAGCATGAAGCAGCAAGGTAAA
>DMCT01000129.1:4583-5659 GCA_003446665.1 Synergistaceae bacterium | reverse complement strand
TGAAGGCGGATTTTTTTGTAAACCGTCGGTCTCGAGGCGAGAAGCACCTCGCCCCAGCCCCACTGGTTTTGCGTTTCGAAGGTATCAAGGACCTGGAAGCGGACCGCCATGTCGGCGTCGGTGTAGTAATCAACGTCGACTCTCTTTACATAACACCGCATGCCTTCGGTGTCCAGTTCCTTCACCTGGTATGGTTCACCGCCATGAAAATATATCGCTTCGGGGTGGATGAGCATTGGGGCGCTCGGTCGGTCTACCTCGCCTATGACCACGGGCTTTGACGTCTCGGTGATGTCGATGATCACGTAGTTTTCGCTGGTGGCGCTCCTGAGCGACAGAGACTCGGCAGGGAAGGAGTCGGCCTGCCAGTGGTACCTGTCTCCCGCCTGATGAAGCACGCCGTTTGACTCGAGGTATTCGAGGATCTCTCCTGTGTCTTCCTTGCCGAAAGTCTCTTCCCTTTTGAAGGGGAGCTCGAAAGCCGCGCACTTGATGTGGTTTACCAGAATATAAAGGTTGTCCGCATTGATCCTGGCCTGTTCCGGCGAGGCGCCGAAGAAATAGTCGGGCTGGGAAGCCAGAAACTGGTCCAATGCGAAGGAGGAGGCTACAAGGACCGCTGCCGACAGTTCGCTCCGACGCCCGGCCCGCCCCATCTGTTGCCAGGTTGAAGCCACGCTGCCCGGATATCCGTGCAAGACCGCGAGTTCAAGGGAGCCGATATCTATGCCCAGTTCCAATGCGTTGGTGCTTACCACGCAGGAAAGCGACCCATCCCTCAACCGTCTTTCTATTTCGCGTCTTTCGTTTGGAAGATACCCGCCCCTGTAACCTGCGACGGATTCAGGTGAAATGCCCTTTTGGCGGAGGCTCCTTCTGATGTAGGTAAGAAGCAGTTCCACGTTTATCCTGGATCTTGTAAAAACGATGGTACTGATCCCGTTTTTGACGGCTTCGCCGGCAATTCGGGCCGTTTCTTTCAGCGAGGACCTGCGTATACCGAGCTGACTGTTCACAACGGGGGGATTGTAAAAAAGAATCCTCTTTTCGCCGCTTGGCGCTCCGCTTTCCCCAAT
>DMCT01000129.1:0-4405 GCA_003446665.1 Synergistaceae bacterium | reverse complement strand
CTCCGGAAAAGGTTGGCTACGTGGGAGCCGAACACTCCCCGATACGTATGCAATTCGTCGATGACCACGTACCGCAGGTTTTCGAAAAGTTTTATCCACTTGGTGTGGTGGGGGAGAATCCCGGTATTAAGCATATCGGGGTTGGTTATGACTATATGGCCCGCGGCCCGCAGTTTGGTGCGTGCCGAAGGAGGTGTATCACCATCGTAGGTGAAAGTCTTTACCTGTGCACCGGCCTCCTGTATGAGGGCGTAAAGTTCTGCCAGCTGATCCTGGCTGAGGGCCTTTGTAGGGAAAAGATACAAGGCCCTTGCGGCGTCATCTTTTAGAATCGCGTCAAGAACGGGAACGTTATAGCAAAGGGTTTTGCCAGAAGCCGTGGGTGTCACTGTAACCACGTTCCTGCCCGATAGGGCGGCTTCGATGGCCCTGGCCTGGTGGATATAGGGTCTTTCGATGCCCCTTCGCACCAAAGCGTCACGAAGCCCGTGGTCTATCTCGGGCCATTCGCCCCATCTCGCCGGTCGCTTGGGATAAATCCTCTGGGCGGTTATCTCACCACCGAAAGACGGAAGAGATTGCAAAAAATCATCTATGGTTTTTCGCCTTTCCTTGAGCAGTGTCTTCTCACCTCCATGTCAAGTCTAACAGACTTCCCAGGTGTACGGCGAGGGTCGTAAAATTTGAGTTGGATCATTCCCTTTGACATGCTTTCGTAAAAAACGCTGTCGCTCTTTGCGCGGCAACCGGACAAAGACAGATAATCTTGCCAGGGATTGCACCTTTTATTTTTGAAATGAGATTGTTTGGTGGAAGCGGTCGAGACCGGGAAATGCAGCAGGTCCGGGAAATTACTTAAACCGGGGGCATTGAAAGCCCCCGGTTTGTCATTTCTTCTTCAACTGTCTGACCACGTCGATAACGGATCCATCCCTGTATTCAATGACGCCGATTATTCGGTCTTCCACCTCGACGGGCGCCATGGGGCCTGTCAGTTTTTGAGCTTTCTCAACCAGGTCGTCGATAGTTACCAGCGGTATCTCAGGGTCGGATTTGGCGGCCTCGATGAGGTCCTTCCGGTTGGGATTGATGGCGATGCCGAATTCTGTCACCACGGCATCGACGACCTCACCCGGTGTGGTTACCGTGTAGACCGAGTCGACCACCGAGGGGATCCTGCCCCGAAGAAGCGGTGTGGTTATGATGGTCAGCTTGGCGCCGCTTGCCGTGTCCTGATGGCCGCCTATGCCGTGAAGCAATGCTCCGTCAGCCTCGGTGTTGACGTTGACGTTGAACTTTCTGTCCACTTCGGTTGCTCCAAGGACGACAGCGTCGAGCATGTTCACCGTGCAACCGGCGTTCCAGGGGTTGGCGTACCAGTCGGCCGAGATCTCGACGTGCCTGGCGTTTCGGGAGATCGATTCTACGGCGGCGAGGTCAAAAGACTGAACATCAAGGAGCTGCTCGAAAAGTCCTTCCTCGAGCATATCCACGAAAAAGCTAGTGATTCCGCCGAGACCGAAACTTCCCTTTATGCCCCGTTCGCGCATTGCGTCCCGAACGTAGGCCGCCGCCGCGAGAGAGATTCCGCCCGCTCCCGTCTGAAAGGAAATGCCTTCTTTGAAGTACGGGCTTGCCTCAATCAGACGGGCCGCGTAGCGGGCTATAAGAAGACGCATGGGGTCGCGGGTTACCCTGGTGGTTCCGGAAACGATGCCCGCGGGATCGCCTATTTTTTCAACCTCTACCACGTAGTCGACCTGGGTCTGGGGAATCTGTATGTCTAGCGCCGGGTAGTTAACCAGATTGTCAGTTACCGCAACGACGCATTCGGCATAGTCGGCGTCGGTGTGGGCGTAACCGAGGGCGCCGCACGCCGACTCACCGTGAGCTCCGGACAGGTTGCCGTACCGGTCCGCCGTGGGTGCGGCTATGAAGGCCACGTCTATATGAACGTCACCGCTCATGACGGCCCGGGGTCGTCCTCCGTGGCTCCTGAGAACTACGGGCAACTCCATCCCGCCTTCGGAAGCCAGTTGCCCTATGGGGCCGTTCACGGAACCCTGGATCTGTTTTATGACACCTTTTTGTATATGCTTGGTCAGGTGCTTGTGGACGCCGAAAAGGGCCGTCGGGAAGACGACAAGTTCCTTGATCCCCAGTTCGTAGCAGGCGTCCAGGACCATGTTGACCACATAATCTCCGTTCCTGAGATGGTGGTGGAAGGATATGGTCATGCCGCTTTGAAGGCCCGAGGCCTTGATGGCCGCTTTCAAATTGGGAAGGGTCTTGTCTGTTCTGGTGTTGAAGGTAGCCCTGTTTTTCTTTCCGAAGCGGTTTCCCTTGGGAAGACGCTTGGTGTGTCCCCGGAAGGGGAGAACATCGCCGTAACCGGGAATGTTGTTGGGTATGTTTCGTCCTGCCGCATTGACAGCCATGTCTTATTCACCCCCCTCAAGCAGTCCTGCGCGCCGCAGGGTGTACTCGGCACGCATGACCACTGGTTTGTCCACCATGCGGCCATCGACGGAAACGGCGCCTAGCCCTTTTTTGGCCGCTTCCCTGGCCGCAACTACGATCTTTTTGGCCTGCTCGATCTCCTTTTGGGTAGGTGCAAAGACATCATGGATGATGGGGATCTGGTTCGGATGAATGACGCTTTTGCCCTGATAGCCAAGCTGCTTGATCCACTGCGTTTCCCGCTTCAGGCCTTCGTCGTCTGTTACGTCGGCATAGACCGTGTCCAGGGCGTCGACCTTGGCGGCGTGGGCTGCAAGTACGACGATTCTTCTGGGGCCGACCAATTCTTCTCCTGTTTCAGATCTGTCGGTCTTGAGGTCGGCACGGAGGTCCTCGCCGCCGGGGCAGATACCGGCGATTCTGGGAGAGGCCGTGGCGATGTCGTAGGCTCTCCAGATGCCGAGTGCCGTTTCGAGAAGGCAGAATATAAGCGTCTTGCCTATGGAGATACCTGCCTTTTCCTCTATTTCCGACAGTGCCTCATCGAGGATTTGTATATCCTTGGGTGATTCGACCTTGGGAACGCGTATTCCGTCGATTCCACAAGGGACCACTGTCTCGATGTCCTTGCGCCAGAACTCGGTATCCATGCCGTTGATGCGGACGGTGACCTCGCATTCCCCGAACTCACCCTGTTTAAGAACCTCCCTGACGAGAATTCTCGCGGCATCTTTCTCCGACATGGAGACCGCGTCCTCGAGATCAAGAATTACGCCGTCGGGCTTGAAAAGATATCCCCTCAGGAGCATGTTCGGGTTGTTCCCCGGAAGGTAGAGTTTGGTCCTCCTGAGTCTCATCGGCGGTCACCTCCGAGCAGGCGCAAGGCCGCGGCCTCGACGCGCGCCCTGAGGACCAGATCGGTGGCCCCGTTGTCCTGTATGGACAGTTTGATGTCCTTGACGCCGATTTCCCTCAGTGTTTCCTTAGCCGTTTTGAGAATAGCTTCACCGAATCTCGCTACGCTCGTGCCCTCCATCGTTATGGATATGCCCCTGCCTTTTTCGGCTTCGCTTGCTGTTACAAGGCAGTCCATCGATTCGAGGGTTCCTGCCTGGGTTGTTTTCATTCTCATTCCTCCAATGCAGCGGAGGCAGGCGCGAAAGAGTCGCTACGATGGCGTAGCCTGCCCCTTGGGCTAAAAACCGCTCCTGCCTCCGGTATGTTCAATCGAAATATCCTAAAAAGCAGGGACGCTCCAAAATACCGAAGCATCCTTGCCGTCGCCGTACTAGGCCAGGTGCTCCCAGGCGCACATTTCCTTTGCCTTGGCACAGATTTCGTCGGACTTTTTGTCGAAGTCCGGATCGAGCTTGGAGGCTATGGCTTTGGCCATGTCCAGAGTCGATACGGCTTTCGTCTCCCAGTCCTTGTCGCCCCTGTCACGCCAGATATCATAGGTAAGAGCCTTTCCTTCGACAAGGACATCCCCTATGGCCTTTTCAAGTTTTTCGGCGTATTCGCCGAGCTGCAGGTAGTTGAGCATCATGGCGGCTGTAATCAAAAGCCCGCAGGGGTTGATCTTGTACTGGTGCGCGTACTTAGGCACTGAGCCATGGCTTGGTTCGAAGACGGCCGCGTTATCTCCTATGTTGCCGCTGGGAGAGAAGCCGAGGCCACCTATAAGCTGTGACGCCTCGTCCGAAAGGATGTCGCCAAAGACGTTTGAGGTCACGATGACCTGGTAGTTTTCAGGGTTTTTCAAAAGCCACATGGCCGTCGCGTCGGCGTTTTCCTCGCGGGCCTCTATTTCAGGATATTCCTTGGCTATTTCCAGGAAACGCTCTTTCATTAGCCCGCACGTGGCCCGGATGACGTTGGCCTTGTTACAGCTGACGACGCTTGTGAGTCCGTTAGCCTTTGCGTATTCGAAGGCCGCCCGGATGAT